>CAVAVT010000024.1:0-25830 GCA_963592185.1 bacterium
AATTATGTGATATAATAATCCAGTACGTTTTGTGCTTCTCAATTTTGAAGTAGGAGTGAAAATCATGGAGAATGAGAATAAAAGATTCCCTGCAGATGGGTTTGAAAATACAGATAAATCCGTTCTGAATGGGGATTTAAGCCGCCATACACAGCCGATTCCACGGGTGGATGAATCCATGCTGAATGATGATGCAACCCGTGTTCTGCCAAAGGTGAATGGAAGTGTCAGGGAGCTGGATCCAGTTGCGCCTCAAAGGACAACTGAAGCTAGGATTGCAGCCGCATCAGCAAAAAGGGCTGAGGAGAAAGGTGGTCATAAGAAGGCAATACTTCTGGCTACTGGTTTTGTGGTCGCATTGTTTATAGGCTTCGTTGCATCTGGATATTATCAGGATAATAAACAGGCGGCTGCAGACAAGGAATACCAGATACAGCAGCTTTCCCAGCAAAAGGCTCAGCTGGAAAAGGAAAAGCAGGAGCTGGAACAGCAGCAGCAATCCTTGAAGGAGGATGTGGCACGGCTTGAGGGCAAAAACCAGCAGATTAGCCAGGAGTCCAAAGCTGGGTCTGTGGTTTCAGGTATATTTGACATGATTACCGGCAAGGAAGAGGAGCGTCAGCAGATGCAGAAGTCCAATACTGAAAAGATTAAGGATGCTGTTTCCACCGCTGAATCTGTGGGACAATCTGTCCAGGAGGCCCAGCAGGCTATAGACAAGGTCAACAGCCAGCTTGACCAGGTGAAAAATGCCGCAGAAGCTGCAAAAAATTCCGGCATTGTAGACAAGATTCTTTACTATGGAATGAAGGGCATTAAATCACTTTTAGGTGAGTAAGCCTTTTCAATAAATAAAAAAGGAGAATGTAATAATGAGTATTAGTTCAAAGAAATTTCTTTTAGCACTGTGTTCTATCTTAACAGTAGCAATGTTCCTGATTTCTGGCTGCGGTTCCCAGAGCGGTCAGAAGAAAGAGCTGGCGGAGATTACTGTAGGTCTTATGCCGGATACCGATTCGCTGCCTATTATTATGGCACAGGAGAAGGGATATTTTGCTGAGGAGGGCCTGAAGGTCAATATTCAGCAGTTCAAGAGTGCAATGGACCGAGATTCCGCACTTCAGAGCGGCAATCTTGACGGTGCTATTTCTGATATGCTGGCTGTTGCATTTGCTAAAAATGGCGGCTTTGATGTGAAGGTTACTTCCATGACTGACGGCAGCTATAAGCTTATTGCTGGCAAGGATAAGCCTTTTGCAAGTGTTAAAGATCTTCAGGGACAGGATGTGGCTGTTTCTAAAAACACCATTATCGAGTATGTTACTGACCAGATTCTCGCATCCCAGCAGATGTCCGGGGACAGTATCAACAAGGTAGTTATTCCCCAGATTCCTACCAGACTGGAAATGCTTCAGAACGGCAAGCTGGCAGCAGCAACTCTTCCTGAGCCTATGGCAAGTATCGCTGTACACAATGGCTGCAAGTTTATCACCGGTTCCGATGAGCTTGGAATCAACCCTGGAGTAATGATGTTCACCAAGTCTGTTACTGAGGAAAAGGCTGAGTCCATTAAAGCGTTCTATCGTGCATACAACAAAGCTGTTGCATATTTGAACAACACTGACCGCAGTGAATATATGGACCTTGTTGTTGAAAAGGGCGGCTTTCCACCAGCAGCAAAGGAAGCACTGGTACTTCCCAAGTATCATGAGGCTGCAATGCCTAAGGAATCCGATGTTGTTGACTGCATCAAGTGGCTCAATCAGAAGCAGCTTATTGACAAGTCCTGGACTTATGATGAGCTTGTAACGGATCTTTTGAAATGATTGAAACAGAGAAGCTTAGTGTAACATATCAGTCTGATGATGAAACTTTTACCGCAATAAAAAATATAGATTTAGCCATACCTACTGGAGGGACCTGTGTTATCATAGGTCCCTCTGGTTGTGGTAAATCCACCTTGCTGAAAGTTTTTGCAGGGTTGATAAAGGAATATGACGGGGAAGTTCGAATTAATGGACAGCCTGTGGACCCTAGGCAGCAGACCATAGGCTTTATGCCTCAGAACTACGGATTGCTGCCCTGGAAAAATGTGTATGAAAATATTTGTCTTGGCAGAAAGATAAAAAATCCTCATGAAAAAATTGATAGAAATTCAATTCAGGCACTTATGAGGCGACTGGGGATTGAGGGGCTGGACAAAAGATATCCACACGAGCTTAGCGGCGGACAGCAGCAGCGTGTTGCTCTGGCAAGATCCTTCAGCCTCCGTCCGGATGTGCTCTTAATGGATGAGCCTTTTTCCGCATTGGATGCCATAACCCGTGAAGAAATGCAGGATGCCTTCCTTTCGCTATGGAAGGAATTTGCTGTGTCCACCGTAATGGTTACTCACTATGTGGATGAGGCGCTGTATCTTGGACAGAAAATCGTGATAATGGCATCAAATCCCGGAAGGATTACTCAGATAATAGACAATCCGCTTTTTGGCGGAAGAGAAATCAGGAAACAGCCTGAATTTTTCAATATGGGTCTTAAACTGAGACAGCTGATTAAACAGGAATGGAAGAAGGAGCCGCTATGGGAAAATGTATAAGCAAATGGTATTTGGCAGCGGCAATAGCCCTGTTTATCATTTGGTTTGTGGTAGCTAAAATAGTAAATCTGCCCATAATTCCTTCACCTATTTTGGTGGCGGAGAATTTATCAGATATATTTGTCAAGGTCATAGCTGTCCACAGCATTTACAGTATGCTTAGAATCCTTGCAGGGCTTACCTTGGCTGTTGCTGTAGGGCTTCCGATGGGAGTTCTTATGGGATATTTTCCACAGACAGACAGATTTTTGGCTCCTGTGGTGTATCTCACGTATCCAATACCGAAGATTGCATTGCTTCCAATATTAATGCTTCTGTTTGGAGTGGGAGACAGCTCAAAAATAATCATGATTTTCCTGATTATAGTATTTCAGGTGGTTGTGGCTGTAAGGGACGGCATTAGGTCTATTCCAAAGGAAACTTATTACCCCCTGTACTCACTGGGGGCGTCCTTTAAGGATGTCTTTTTTGAGGTACTTTGGCCAGCTTCACTGCCAAAGTTCATGACAGCTGTCAGAGTGGCTCTGGCTACGGCGATTTCTGTATTGTTTTTTACTGAGACCTTCGGAACCCTGTATGGAATGGGGTACTTTATTATGGATGCCTGGATGAGGGTCAACTACCTGGAAATGTATTCGGGAATTGTGGTATTGAGCTTTATAGGATTGGTTTTGTTTGCGGTCATAGACATTTTGGAAAAATATGCCTGTCATTGGCAGTATAGATAAAAAGTCTTATTTGTTGTATAATTATACCGTGATAGTCAAAGGAATCTGATTGTTGAACTGCTTAGAAGGGATTCGAGGTATGGATAAGCTTGTAAATGTAATGGAGACTTTCGTGGATTCGCAGCTTGACAGCGTGCTGAAAAATATATCAGGATTCTGCCAATGCAGCAGATGCAGACAGGATGTCAGGGCTATGGCGCTGAATAATCTTCCTCCCAGATATGTAAACACTCACAAGGGGGATATTTATACCAGGCTGAATGTCCTTGATCATGCCGAAATTGCCCGTGTAATTCTGGAAATTACTAAGGCTGCTAAGGTTGTTATGGCAAATCCGAGACACGATAGTTCTACGGGGACTGAATAAAAAAGAAATACCGCTGTGGTCTGTACATTAGTACGGACTCCAGCGGTATTTTTCTTACTGTTCCTTGTCGGTTGATGATGCTTCATCATCAACGGATTTGTCACGCTGCATATAGATTTGGGCTATTCTTGCCTTATCCATTTTTTCTACAGTGAATATAAAGCCATTCCAGCTGAAGGAATCTCCTTCCTGTGGAATATGGCCAAAGTATGAGGTGAGAAAGCCCCCCATTGTATGGAATTGGTCATGGTCCTCATCAGGAAGGGTGTCAATATCGAACTTTTCCTTAAATTCATCAATATCCAAAAGACCGTCAATATCCCAGGAATCTTCGTCCCTTGAGGTTATTTGCTTGCTTTCTGGCTCAGCACTATGTCTGATGTCACCAACAATTTCCTCAATTATATCTTTCAGAGTCAAAAAGCCAATTACGCCGCCGTATTCATCCAATACAGCTGCCTCATGCACTCCGGAGCTTTTGAATTTTTCAAGAATGTCCAAGGAATTCATGGATCTTGGAATAAATTCCGGTTTTCTGAGAAAATGTGAAAGATCCAGCTTTTCATGATCAATGGAGGCATTCAGCAAATCTTTTGCATAAATTACTCCGCAGAAATCATCAAGATTATCTCTGGCAACAGGGAAAAATGATTCCGGGTGCTGCTTGATAAGGGTGAGGTTGTGGGGTAGAGGATCCTCCAGGTCCAGCCAGAACATCTGGGTTCTTGGGGTCATGAGGGAGTAGGCGGTTTCATCGCTTAAATGGAATATGCGGTCCACCATGTCCTGCTCAGTGCGGTCGAAAGTACCTTCCTCTGTTCCCTGCTCAATAAGGTCCTTTATTTCGTCTTCGGTTACATTATCATTTACATTAGTGCTGTATCCAAAGAGCATCAGGATAATTTCCGAAACCTTGGAAAGAATACTTATAAAGGGCCGGGTCAGTGTATCACAGGCTTCCAGGATGTACTGAAAACGAATCAATACCTTCTCAGGATTCTGAAGGGCTATACATTTTGGTAGAATCTCAGAAAACAACAGGGTAATACAGGTAGTTCCCAAAATGGTCATCACCAGAGTTATGACCTTGTAATACGGAATAAAGGTGATTTCCTCAGCCAGGGACGGGACAATCATCACACCGGCGATTGCTCCGATAACAATACTTGTAAAGGTTATGCCTATCTGCACAGTAACAAGTATATGTTTTGGGGAATCCACGATGTTTATTGCGTGGTCAGCACCTTCATCCCCTTCATCAGCAAGCTTTTCAAGCCGGCTTTTTGAGCTTTCTGTTATAGCTGTTTCAGCCAGGGAAAAGAAGCTTCCTACAAGTATAAAAAGCAAAAGCAGTATTATCATTAGAAATGGACTGGGAGTATCCAAATGGCAAACACATCCTTTTTGTTGATATTCCTTTAATTATACACTTGCAGCTCTGTATAGTCCATAGTGGTTTATGGACAAGCACGGGGCTTGCAGATATAATTAAACATGGCGGATCGATGCCAAAAATAATTATTCTAGGTGATGTATAAGTGGAAAGAAATCTTACAACCGGCAATGTGCTTACCGGGGTTATATATTTTTCAATACCCTATCTGCTGTCATATTTTTTGCAGACACTGTATGGTATGGCGGATTTGTTTATAATTGGACAGTTTGATGGTGTGGCGAGTATTACAGCTGTGGCAATCGGCAGCCAGATAATGCACATGCTTACAGTAATGATTGTGGGTCTGGCCATGGGAACCACGGTAATAATAGCAAGGGCTGTGGGGGCTGGAGCTAGAGATAAATTGTCGGCTGCCATTGGAAGCACAGCTACCCTGTTTCTAGGGGTCTCCATTGCGCTTACGGGGATATTGCTTCTTGGAATAGATGAAATTATTTCTATAATGGCAACTCCAGAGGAAGCGGTGGATTCCACCAGAATGTATCTGATAGTTTGTTTCATAGGGATTCCATTTATAACAGGCTATAATATAGTAAGTTCTATTTTCAGAGGCATGGGTGACTCCAAAAGCCCCATGTATTTTATAGCTGTTGCGTGTGTTTTTAATATTTTGCTGGATTATATATTAATCGGAGGATTTTCCATGGGAGCACTGGGTGCAGCTCTGGCTACAACCATATCCCAGACAATCAGTCTGCTTATTTCTTTGATATACATAAAAAAACGTGATACTGGAATAAATATTTCAGCCAGAGATTTCAGGCCGGATACCAGACTCACAAAGGAAATACTTAAGGTGGGTATTCCAGTTTCCATGCAGGATGGCTTTATACAGATTACATTTCTTATAGTAACAATCATTGCAAATAGCCGAGGACTGGATACTGCGGCTGCAGTTGGAATTGTGGAAAAAATGATAAGTCTCTTTTTCTTGGTTCCTTCCTCTATGCTTTCAACAGTTTCTACACTTTCAGCCCAGAATCTTGGCGCCATGAAGCCGGAGAGGGCTGTACTGGCATTAAAATACGGCATCCTGATTACGACTGTGTACGGAGTCTTAGTTGCTGCTGCAATGCAGGTTTGGGCACCGGAGGTAATGGCAATGTTTACCTCAGAAAGCAATGTTATTTTGCTTGGAACCCAATATATGCAGAGCTATATCTGGGATACTGTATTGGCTGGAATGCATTTTTGCTTCAGCGGATATTTTTGTGCATATGGTCTGTCTATTATATCCTTTATGCATAATCTTATTGCGGCGCTGGTGGCAAGAATACCCCTTGCCTATCTTACGTCTCAATGGTATCCGGATACTCTTTATCCGATGGGGCTGTCAGCTCCGGCTGGATCTGGAATATCCGTTGTTATCTGTATTGCGGTTATGTTCTGGATGGGAAAAAATAAAGATAAATTGCTGAAGGCTGTAAGGCTTTAATACAGGAGGTATGAAAAATGATGGAAATAGTTGGCTTGCTTGGTGTGGCTGCAATCGTTGCGTTCCTTGTGGCTATGGGGGCAGCAATCACCACCATCGCCGGGGTTTTGCTTGGACTGTTGGTCTTGGGAGGAATTTTGACACTGCTAGGTGTGGCAATTGCCATGCTGATTAAGCTGGTGGTAGTTATAGGCTCTGTCTGCGTACTTCAGCTGGTATTCAAAAAGGGGCTGAAGCTCCTGGGAAAAAGCTGCGGCCTTACTGTCGTTACAGAGGTTAGTGATAAAATCGCCCTGGCATTAAGTATTATAGTAACAGTGTGGTTCTTTTTTATAAGATAATTGAGAGGTAAAAATGGCAAAAAATATTAATAAAAGAGATGTGGGAATGAAGGATGAGCTTCCCACGTTGAACTGGTTCCCTGGACATATGGTTAAGGCAAGACGAATTATTACTGAAAATCTTGCCTTGGTGGATGTGGTTATTGAGCTTTTGGATGCGAGAATTCCCTATAGCAGCGCAAATCCCATGCTGGCTGAAATCATCAAAGACAAGCCACGGGTTGTTGCGTTAAATAAGGCGGATTTGGCAGATACTGCAGCCACAAAAGCCTGGGTGGAATATTTTGAAAAGCAGGGGATTCCTGCTGTAGCTGTGGATGCGGTGACTGGCAAGGGAACTAGACGTCTGGTATCTCTAGTGGAGGACAAGGCAAGGGCAAAAACAGAAAAGCTGGTGAAGCATGGAGCAAATGCAAGGGCTGCCAGAGTTATGATTCTGGGTATCCCAAATGTTGGTAAATCCTCCCTGATAAACAGGCTTGCCGGGGCTGCTAAAGCCAAGGCGGCGGATAAGCCGGGAGTGACCCGTTCCAAGCAGTGGATAAAGATAGGCAAAAATTTGGATCTTTTAGATACACCGGGTATTCTTTGGCCTAAATTTGAAGATATGACCGTAGGTTTGAAGTTGGCATTTACAGGAGCCATCAATGATGAAGCCTTTGATATAGAAAAGGTTACAGAGGTGTTCTTGGATACAATGCTGAGGGCATATCCTGAAAGACTTCGTGAGCGTTACAAGCTTGATGGGGAGCTTCCGGATAATCCTCATGAGCTTCTGGAGCTTATTGGAAGGAAGCGTGGCTGTCTTCTCAAGGGCGGAATTATTGATACGGAAAAGGCACGCCGTATTATTTTAAATGAATTTAGAGGGGGCAAGCTGGGGCTTGTATCCCTTGATTATCCAGAAATGGATGTGGAGGCTTAATGGATACCAGGGAATATACGATAAAACAGCTGGAACAGCTTTTTAACGATGGACCATCTGAAGAGCTGATTGAGGCATGCCGTCAGGATACCAGACAGGCGGCAGGAAGACTGGTGCGCAGATGGGAGCGTATGCAGGCCGAAAAAGCCCGTGTGGATGCCATGTACAAGTACGAGTACGAGGCCATGGAACAGGGACAGGAAATAATTGCCGGTGTTGATGAGGCAGGACGGGGGCCTTTGGCTGGACCAGTTTCTGTTGCGGCAGTTATTCTGCCAAAGGGACTTTATCTGCCGAAAATAAATGATTCCAAAAAGCTTTCCGCAAAGGTCCGGGATGAGCTTTATGACGAAATCATGGAAAAAGCTGTATGCGTACAGCATGTGTTCGTTGATGAAAAAACCATAGACCGGGTAAATATATACCAGGCAACCATGAACGGCATGTACAATGCAATTTTCGCACTGGAGCCTAAGCCACAGAAGGTTTTAATTGATGCGGTACAGCTGGGGGAGCTTCCTATGCCATCCCTGTCACTTATAAAGGGTGATGCAAAATCCGCATCAATTGCAGCGGCATCAATTATAGCTAAGGTACGCCGTGACAGGCTTATGGATGAGTACGATAAAAAATATCCGCAGTATGGATTTGCACAGCACAAGGGATACGGAACGGCACAGCATGTGGCGGCCATTAGGGAGTATGGACCATGTCCAATTCACCGTATATCTTTTGAGCCAATAAGGTCCATTGTACATAACAGATAACATCCAAGGGAGGTGGCAGAGTTTATGGCTGTTGAAGCAAGTATGTCAGGTATGCAGACTGTTCAGCCGGTGCAGCGACCTGCCAGCAATAATACTGGAACAATACAGCCACGTACTGGCAGCTTAGGCACAGGATTTGCACCAGAGACTAATGTTGATATAAAAAATTCTGTTCAGGATATGTCTGAGGTTTTATCTAAGGTGTCAACAGCTGAGGCAGCGGCAGAGGAGCAGATTCCTCAGAAGGTACAGCAGCTTGTGGATAAGACTCTGTCAAAGGGACTTTCCTTGGAAAATACAATATCCCAAGGGCTGGGAAGCACAGTGGAAAGCCAGCGTTTTACAGTGGAACAGCTGAATACCCTTTCAAGAATCCTTACTCAGATGGGGGAGCTTTCAGAAGCCAATGGCCTTGGAAAGCTTAGTGATGGGCTGGGAGCATTGTTAAGAAATATTAAGGGCTTTATGGATGGCAGCACTGGAAATAGTTTGGAGACGGTACTTATCAATAAATCCGCATTCCAGCTTTTGGATGCCAAGGGAATGGATTCACAGCCAATCGTATTACAGCAAATGATGGGGAAAAATATTAATTTATCTCAAAATGGCATTGCACAAGGAAGCAATACAGCTGGGATAAATGCCTTAAAGCAGGTAATACAGAGCCTTATGCCTCAAATCACTGGCAATGCGGCGCTGTCAAATCAAGCTGGCAGTATACAGCCCCACTTAGCAAATAACACAGCCGGTGTACAGGGAAATACCGTATTGGGAGAGGCCTCACAGCAGGGGATGGCGGCATCAAATTCTACTTCTGGAACTACGGTACAGGGCAGCACAGCCCAGACTGTGGCAGAGCCTTTAAGGCATAATAATACGATAGCTTTTCAGACAAACACTGTTCTGGGCAATAAATCTGGAGCCAGTGGAGGAATTAATACCTCTGGGGGCATGATACAGAATACTCCCCAGACAATGCAGGCAATGAAGGATTTAGGAACATTGCTTTTAAAGGATGCTGTGCTTACCCAGAAGGATACACAGCTGCTGCAGAATTTTGTGAATGGCAAAGAGACGGTTTTGTCTGAAAGTGATGCAAAACAGCTTCAGCAGCTTGTAAGTCTCAGTGAAAAAAATATTCCAGCGGTGGTTAGGCAGGCGGCTCAGCAGCAGCACATGCCGGATCTCAGCCAGCTTTGGGCTTTTATGCAGCTCTGCGACCTTTCTACAGTCAGCGACCTTCATGCAAGGGAGTTGAAGGCTGCAGGCCGGAGGGTTGCGAAGTTGGCTATTTCCATGAGGGCAGCCATGCAGGCGGAGTACGCAGAGCCTGTGGATGGACAAAGATCCATGAGCTTTATGATGCCAATATATATGGGGGATAGTGAAAAGAGTGTTCCTGCATATATCCATATATACGATGAGGAAAAGGAACCAGCTGAGAATGGAAAGCCACAAAAGGAAACCTGGATGAGACTATGTGTTCTCATGGACAATATAGGGGCTGTAGATTTGACCTGTTGTCTATATGAGGGAAAAAAGCTGAACATGAGACTGATGTTTTCTGATTCTGAAGCTGCAGAGGATTTCAAGGAATTTATTCCCGAAATTCGTACAGCACTGCATGATTCCTCGGTGGATTTAACAGGAATAAAGCTAGGGACGGCAGGTGAGTGACCATGGATGAAAAAACAGATATTTCTCAGGAGAAAGAAACGTCTATTGCTGGAAAAAAGGCTGTGGCACTGAAGTATGAGCCAGCGAAAAATGTGGCACCAAAGCTTGTCGCCAAGGGAAAGGGCTACGTGGCAGAAAATATCCTCGAGGCGGCTCAGAAAAATGCTGTACCGGTTTACCAGAACAAGTCCCTGGTGAATATGCTTATGGCACTGGAGCTGGACAGGGAAATTCCAGCAGAGCTTTATACCACAGTGGCAGAAATTCTTGCATATGTGTATCGCATAGACAAGCGTAAAGGTAAAAATAAAAAAGGTCCGATGCTATAGGAGGTAATCCCAATATGCCGTTTCATCACGAAGGCAATAAAAGGATTGGCAATGCAGGTGAGGATATTGCAGCAGCTGAGCTTTCAAGGCTCGGATGCAGGATTATAGAGCGAAATTTCAGATGCAGAATCGGAGAAATAGATATTATTGCCGAAAAAGATGGCATTTTGATATTTGTAGAAGTGAAAACTAGAAGGTCACGTCTTTTTGGAAGACCTTCCGAGGCTGTGAACTGGGCAAAGCAGAGGAAAATTATAAAGACCTCACAAAGCTATTTGCTGTATCGGAAAATCGAAAACATGCCCTGTCGTTTTGACGTGGTGGAAGTATACATAGGGCCGAATCAACAAAATGTAGTCACATGGATAAAAAATGCATTTGAAGTGACGGAATAGGGAGTATTTTTATAATGACTAGCAACAAGCGCAAAATAGTAGTGGGCATAACGGGAGCCAGTGGCACAGTTTATGGTCTGAGGCTTATAGAGGTACTTAGGACAGCCGGATGCCAGGTTCATGCTGTAGTTACTGACAGCGGATGGCGTGTCATGGAGTATGAGTGCAATGTAACTAGAGCCGATTTTGAAAAGCTTGTGGATAAATTATATGACCAGGCAGATGTGGGGGCGGCAATAGCCAGCGGCTCCTTCTACTGTGATGCCATGGTGGTGGTGCCATGTTCCATGAAAACTGCGGCGTCAATAGCTCACGGAATTTCGGATAATTTACTTACCAGGGCTGCGGATGTTATGCTTAAGGAGGGCAGAAGCCTGATTATAGTTCCTAGGGAAACTCCAATGCATGCCATACATTTGGAAAATCTGCTGACACTTGCAAAGCTTGGGGTCAGGGTCATTCCAGCCTGTCCCGGATTTTACCATAAACCGGAATCCCTTCAGGATTTAATCGATATGCTGGTGGGAAAAATATGTGACTCCCTTGGTGTGGAAAATAGCCTGTTTGAAAGATGGCAGGGTGAAATGTAAAAATCATAGAAAAAACTCTCCCTTTGATGTGTACTGACCTGTAAGTTAGATTTTTGGTCTAACTTTTGAGGTTCACATCGCTGGGAGAGTTTTTTAGATTTAACGATTCAATCCAAACATGTCATCCAACATTTTTTTTCCAGTAGCGGTTTCAAATACCTTTTCCTTAAATGCAAGAATGGCTTTTTCGGAAAGGTCGTCCTCGTAGGAATTTACGAGGAAATCTGCCTCCAAGAGGATACGGTAGTCAATGCCGTCCACCTGATCGTAAGTATGATGGTGTCCTATAAGATAGGCAACTCGTTCAATCAGCTCTTCGTCATAACCCAATGGCTGGAGAAGATTTCTGGCCAGTGCAGGGCCTTCAATTTCCTGATATTTTCCTGCTGGACTGCCGTATTTCTCCTCAGAAGCGTGGATTCCAATATCATGAAGAATGGCTGCAATCTCCAGAATTTCCTGCTGGCGTGGAGCAAGTCCTTCTCCCTTGCCAATGGCAGATGCAAAGGTATACACCTTTACGAAATGCTGTATGCGCTTAGGGTCCCCGGCATCAAATTCAATCATTTTTTCTAAGACTGTGTTAGTGTTCATTAGTCTATCTCCAATCATAAAAATCTAAGGGCAAGCATTTCCAAGACGCTTAGGATTATAAGCAGGTAGCAGATGGTTTCGCCATTGCGCATCCGTCCGGCCAGACCGTTTTTCCTTTGCTCATTGCGGATGCCGGAATAAGCGGAAATAGCCTTTTTCAAGCGTTCTGCCCTATCTTCAAAGGAACTTTCATCAATAGGGTCAGCCTGGGATATGGCATCGAAAATTGAGTTGTAAAGCCGAAGCTCTCCCTGGAGACCTTTTCGTATCATCCAAAAGATGAGGATGAGATTGAAGGCTACAACGTAGGAATACCAGTCCTCCCACATGCCTTCGGCATATTGAAAAAATGCGCTGGCAAAAATAAAAAAGAGAAGTATTCCAAAATCATGTAATGTATTCTGCATTAGATAAAGCACAGGTACATCACGTTTTCCAGAAATAATAATATGTTTCATATAAAAACCTTTCGTACTAAAACAATAGTAACAAACATTACATAGTATAGCCTAGTTTGCTGAAAAATTAAAGGAAGTATGCTTGAACGTATGTTCCTGGTGTGATAGAATATATATAGAACAAATGTATGATTATTGTGGAGAACCGATATGACTAAAAGGGCAGAAAATAATATAAAACGTACTTACATAGCTATAGATTTAAAATCCTTTTACGCCTCTGTTGAATGTCATGAAAGGGGGCTGGACCCACTTACTACCAATCTGGTGGTGGCGGATGCAGCCAGAACTGAAAAGACAATCTGCCTTGCGGTATCTCCTTCCCTTAAGGTATATGGTATACCGGGAAGGGCAAGGCTATTTGAAGTGGTGCAGAAAATTCGTGAGGTTAATGCTATAAGGCGTACAAAGGCTCCTGGACATCAGTTTACCGGAAGCTCTAGCGATTCCATGGAGCTGGAACAGCATCCGGAACTGGAGATAGACTACATCACAGCGGTTCCAAGAATGGCGGAATACATGAGGTATAGCGGAGAAATATATAAGATATATCTTCAGTATGCTGCACCGGAGGATATTCACGTATATTCTATTGATGAAGTGTTCATTGATGTGACAAATTATCTGCCGGTTCTCGGTATTAGCGCCCATGAGCTTACTTTGAGAATTATCCGGCATGTGTTAAGGGAAACTGGAATTACAGCCACAGCAGGAATCGCACCGAATCTTTTCCTATGCAAAGCCGCTATGGACATAGTGGCAAAGCACATTCCGGCAGACAAGGATGGGGTTCGGATTGCCGAGCTTGATGAGAAAACCTACAGGGAAAAGCTTTGGGCGCACACTCCCCTAACGGATTTTTGGAGAGTGGGCCGGGGGTATGCAAAAAAACTTATGGAACATGGGATTTACACCATGGGGGACATTGCCAGATGTTCAATAGGCCGTGAGGATGAGTATTACAATGAGGACTTGCTGTACAGACTTTTCGGTGTCAATGCGGAGCTTCTAATTGACCATGCCTGGGGATGGGAACCCTGTACAATGGCACACATAAAGGCCTACAGGCCGGAGGCGGAAAGTGTTGGCTCAGGGCAGGTTCTTCAATGTCCATATCCCCATGAGAAGGCTGAAATCGTACTTAGGGAAATGGCCTTTAGCCTGGCATTGGATCTGGCTGGGAAAAATATGGTTACAGACCAGCTGGTGCTTCATGTGGGATATGACATAGAAAATCTCAGTATCCCAGAGCTGAAGCTTGCATGTAAAGGACAGTTCCACAAGGACCACTACGGCAGAATGGTTCCCAAACCGGCTCATGGCTCCATAAGGCTATCTGGATACACTTCATCCTATGGGGAAATTACTTCCGCTGTAATAAAGCTTTATGAGAAGATTACAATACCAAATCTCCTTGTCAGGAGACTGTCCCTATCTGCAGAGCATGTTGTCCAGGAGGAGCTGGCAGAAAAGGGGATACAGGTCGCTGAATTCAGCCTTTTTGAGGATATATCCCAAAGGCAGCAGGAATGCGATAAAAAGGAACGAAACAGCAAAAAGGAAAAATCCATACAGAAGGCTATTCTGGGCATACAGGGAAAATTTGGCAAAAATGCAATTCTCATGGGAACTGACATGCAGGAAGGGGCCACCACGAAGGACAGAAATATGCAGATTGGGGGGCACAAAGCGTGACGAAAAATCCAGACATTGAAAAATATCGGGATATAATTAATCTCCCTCATCATGTATCTAAGAAACATCCACAAATGTCCATTGAAAGGCGTGCGGCACAGTTTGCCCCATTTGCAGCGCTGACTGGATATGAGGACGTTATAAGTGACAAGTCCCGAATCACAGAGCTAAAACGAATATTAGGGGAGGACCATAAAGCCCAGCTGGATGAAAAGTTTGGGAGGCTTATGGAGAATATTCCAAATGAAGAAATTACGCTTGTTTTTTTTCAGGAAGATACTGTGCGTAAAGGTGAAGGTGCCTATGTGAGTTACACTGGAACCATAAAGAAAATTGATACATATAATCGAAATATTACCTTTATGGATAAAAGTGTAATATCACTGGATGATATTTATGATATTTCCTGGTGAGTTTAGTACGCTGCCTCTTTTTTTCGTTGTCAAATCTTGAACACTGGCGTTATAATTATGGGAGACATAGCTTTACGGCTTTAGAATTTTGTTTTACTAACTTGATTCAAAAGGTTTTGCAGGCTATGTTTTATTTTATGTGGCAGAAAATTGAATATAAGGAGGAGTATTCTTGTTTGCAAAGACATATGGTGCGACAACATTGGGAGTAGACGGCGTAATAATAGACGTTGAGGTAGATGCATCAAATGGTTTGCCAAGCTTTGATTTGGTTGGGCTTCCAGATCCTTCAGTAAAGGAAGCTAAGGAAAGGGTGCGCACAGCCATAAAGAATTCAGGAATACAGATTTCGCCGGGAAAGGTAACTATCAATCTGGCACCTGCCGGTATCAGGAAGGACAGTTCAGGGCTGGATTTGCCAATAGCCATAGGTCTATTGGCGGCAAACGGTTTAATTGAGCAAAAAAAGCTGGAAAAATGCATTTTTGCTGCAGAGCTGTCTTTGGAGGGGCATTTAAAAAGTATTGCCGGAATCCTGTCAATGGCAGTTAAGGCAAAGGAAATGGGTTTTACCTCTATGTTTGTCTCGCCGGGAAACAGTAACGAGGCGCTCTTAGTGGATGGCATAGAGGTATTTGCACCAAAGGATCTGGCGCAGCTTCTTGCCCACTTTACAGGAGTGCAAAGTATAGAAGCTGTTGTTTGTCAGGGGGAGAATTCAGAGAGCGGTTTGGATGCGGATAGCTACAGCGATGATTTTGCTGATGTGCAGGGGCAGTATTTTGCAAAAAGAGCCTTGGAGATAGCGGCAGCCGGAGGACATAATGTGCTTATGGTAGGGTCCCCTGGGTCAGGAAAAACCATGCTGGCAAGGCGCATGAGTTCGATTTTGCCAACGCTTACAAGAGAAGAGGCTCTGGAGGTCACAAAAATCTACAGCATATCTGGAATGCTTACAGAAAATTCCGGGCTGATACATTGCCGCCCCTTCAGAAGTCCCCATCACACAACTTCCGCTTCTGCCATGATAGGAGGTGGAAGTATTCCAAGGCCGGGGGAAGTGACTCTGGCTCATCACGGGGTACTGTTTCTTGATGAGCTGCCGGAATTTGGGAAATCTTCATTGGAAGCTCTCAGACAGCCACTGGAGGATCACATTGTTACAATAGCTAGGGTTAATGCCACAATTACCTATCCATCAGATATTATGCTGATTGCCGCACTGAATCCCTGTCCCTGTGGATATTTTGGAGACTCATCCCATAACTGCGAATGTTCCCCGGGGGAAATTAAAAGATACCAGAGAAAAATATCCGGTCCCCTTTTGGACAGAATCGATATACATATTCATGTTCCCTGTGTGGCATATAAGGAAATGGTTTCAGAAAAAAAGGAAGAGGCTTCGGCAAAAATAAGGGAAAGGGTTGTGGCGGCAAGAAATATACAGCTTAAGCGTTTTAAAGGGAAGCATATATTTTGCAACTCACAGATGAACCACATGATGATAAGGGAGTTTTGCAGCCTTGAACCACAGGCGGCAATGCTTTTGGAACAAGTTTTTAAAAAGCGTGGACTTTCCGCAAGGTCCTATGACAGAATAGTAAAGGTGGCAAGAACCATTGCGGATCTGGCTTCCAGCTCAGTTATACGGGAAGAACATGTGGCAGAAGCTGTACAGCTTCGGGAACTGGAACATGGAACAATCTGAAAAATTTTCTTGACTATTTTCAGATTTTTGAAAGAATATACATATATAGTTGTAGCTATACATTGCAGACGGGAGAGATTGGAATTGGAAAAAAGCAGAAAGTTTATGGCAAAGGCTGCAGTAATCAGCAATGAACCACTTATATCCGCTGTGTGGAAAATGGTTTTGCTGGCACCGGAAATATCCGCAATAGCAAAGCCGGGACAGTTTGTGGGTGTTCTCTGTCCAGACGGAAAGACATTTCTGAGAAGACCCTTCGGCATAGCTGATGCGGATCCAGCAGAGGGAACAATCACTATCATATATAGACTGGTTGGAAAAGGTACCGAGAATCTGAAGACCTTGGAGGCTGGTGCGGTAATAAGCGTGCAGGGACCTCTAGGCAATGGATTCCCTATTAGAGAAGGAAAGGGCCTTCTCGTAGGAGGCGGTGTGGGGGTTGCACCATTGATTTTCCTTGCAAAAAGGCTTGAATCTCCCGTTGTACTCATCGGAGGAAAAAATGCAGATGAGCTTTTCTGGGAGAAGCTTTTGAAGAAATATGCCGATAGCATCTATGCCACCACAGACGATGGCTCCAAGGGAATCAAGGGATTTGCTGTTCAGGCTCTGCCAAAGATTTTCGAGGAAAATAAAATAGATTATATTGCTACCTGCGGACCTACAGTCATGATGGAAAGCATTGCCAAGGCGGCAAAAGAGGCTGGAATACCTTGTGATGTTTCCATGGAAAAACGCATGGCGTGCGGTATTGGTGTGTGCCTTGGATGCACTTTTGAGGGCAAAAAAAGCCATAAACGCTTTAAAGTATGCGCAGATGGTCCGGTTTTTGACGGGGAGGAGGTATTCGGATGAGTATGGAACGCTTAAAGGTTAATTTTGCTGGAATTGAAATGAATACGCCGGTACTGGGGGCTTCCGGAACCTTTGGATTCGGTGTTGAATATATGGACTTTCTTGATTTGGATAAGGTAGGCGGTGTTATTTCAAAGGGAATTACTCCACTGCCGAGAGCTGGCAACGAAGGCGTAAGAATAGCTGAGACTCCCTCAGGAATGCTTAACTGCATAGGCTTGGAAAATCCCGGACTTGAAGTGTTTAAGCGTGACATTCTGCCGGAAACCATGAACTATTCAGCCCCTCTTATCGTGAATATTTCTGCCGGAAGCGTGGAAGAATATGGAGCGATGGCAGCTGCTTTGGACGTTGATGGGGTAGCTGGTCTTGAAGTAAATATTTCCTGCCCGAATGTAAAAGAGGGCGGTATTGTATTCGGCACGGACCCAAATGCGGCTGCTGCTGTTACAAAATCTGTCAAGGAAAACACTAAAAAGCCGGTTATTGTGAAGCTTTCACCTAATGTTACGGATATCACTGTTATGGCAAAGGCTGTTGAGGCAGCTGGAGCAGATGCTGTGTCTCTCATCAATACTCTCACCGGAATGTCTATTGATATTAATACAAGAAAACCTCTTTTGGGAAATATTACAGGAGGTCTTTCCGGTCCTGCTGTAAAGCCTGTGGCACTTCGCATGGTATGGCAGGTTGCAAAGGCTGTTAATATTCCAATTATGGGTCTTGGCGGTATTGCCAGCTGGCAGGATGCTGTGGAATTCCTTCTGGCAGGAGCAACGACTGTGGCTGTAGGTGCCTACAACTTTGTAGAGCCGGGAGCTGTAGAGGAAATAGCTGAGGGTATAGACAGATATCTTGAGAAAAATAACATTTCTAATGTCATGGAACTTGTTGGCGGTTTGAAACTGTGATTTTCTTTGCCTACACGTGTAAAAAGCATGGAATTTTGGTATAATGTAACATATTGCTGATTTTGTACACTTGTGCGTGCGGTTTGATAATTTATCTGCGGAGGTATTTACAGTGATACGTAAAGGAATTATTTTGGCTGGTGGTTCTGGAACCCGGCTGTATCCGCTGACTAAAGTTGTATCAAAGCAGCTTATGCCAGTTTATGACAAGCCAATGGTTTATTATCCGTTGAGCACTCTTATGTCAGCTGGAATAGATGATATTTTGGTCATAACCACACCCCATGATCAGGAGAACTTCAAAGAGCTTTTAGGGGATGGCAGCCAGTGGGGTATAAGCATTTCCTATGCTGTTCAGCCCAGTCCTGACGGATTGGCACAGGCTTTTATCATAGGCGAGGATTTCATAAATGGTGAAGGCTGTGCACTGGTTTTGGGAGATAATATATTCTACGGCGGCGATCTTGAGGGAGCGCTGAAAAGAGCAGCTGCAACAGAGGAAGGGGCTACGGTTTTTGCATACTATGTAAGGGATCCGGAGCGCTACGGCGTAGTATCCTTTGATACTGAAGGAAATGCTGTGGATTTGGAAGAAAAGCCTGCAAAGCCCAAGTCAAATTATGCTGTTACAGGACTGTATTTTTATGACAAGGATATAGTAAAAATTGCAAAACAGGTGAAGCCCTCCGCCCGTGGCGAGCTGGAAATCACTGATGTCAACAAGGCGTACCTTGCTGCTGGTAAGCTGCAGGTAGAAACTATGCATAGGGGATATGCGTGGCTGGACACTGGTACCCATGAATCCTTGCTTCAGGCGGCATCTTTTGTACAGACCATTCAGGACAGACAGGGACTAAAGGTAGCCTGCGTAGAGGAAATTGCTTATAGAATGGGACATATAGACGCAGAGCAGCTTCTGAAGCTGGCACAGCCGTTGAAGAAGAACGAATACGGACAGTATCTTATTCAGATAGCAAACGAGGGGTAAAGGAGACAGTCTTTTGACGATAACGGAAACCGCTCTTAAGGGAGTATATGTTATTGAGCCACAGGTTTTTGGTGATGCCCGTGGATGGTTCATGGAAAGCTGGTCCAAGAGAAAGCTTCAGGAAGCCGGAATAGATGTGGACTTTGTTCAGGATAACCAGTCCTTTTCAGCAACAAAGGGAACCCTTAGAGGGCTGCATTACCAGCTGAATCCCATGTGCCAGGCGAAGCTTCTCCGTTGTACCAAGGGCAGCATACTGGATGTAGCTGTTGATATCCGTAAAGGTTCTCCACAGTATGCCAAGTGGGGTGCTGTGGAGCTTTCAGCAGAAAACAAAAAGCAGCTATTCATTCCAAGAGGATTTGCCCATGGTTTTATTACCTTGACCGATGACGTTGAGGTACAGTATAAGGCTGATAATTATTATGCACCGGAGTGCGATGGAAATATTCGCTGGAATGACCCGGAAATCGGGGTGGACTGGGGCATGGAGCCCGTAATTCTTTCTGATAAGGATAGAAATGCGCCTCTTCTTAGTGAACGTACTAATTTGAATTTTGTATATGAAGAGGAGCAGAGCAAATGAAGATAATCGTCACTGGCGGAGCAGGATTTATTGGTGGAAATTTTGTTCACTACATGCTGAAGTCACATTCCGAGGATGAAATTGTATGTCTGGATGCCCTGACCTATGCCGGAAATTTGGAAACGCTCGATCCTGTAAAAGATAACCCTAAATTTAAATTCATTAAAGCAGATATTGCTGACCGTCAGGCTGTATACGGAATTTTTGAGACTGAACAGCCGGATGTAATCATAAATTTTGCTGCAGAAAGCCACGTGGACCGCTCCATTGAGAATCCTGAACTCTTTTTGCGCACAAATGTTATGGGAACCCAGGTGCTTTTAGATGCCTGCAGAAAATATGGCATAAAGCGTTATCATCAGGTTTCAACCGATGAGGTTTATGGGGATCTTCCATTGGACCGTCCGGACATGTTTTTTACGGAAACCACCAATCTGCATACCTCAAGTCCCTACTCTGCCTCAAAGGCTTCGGCGGATTTGTTGGTGCAGGCATACAGCAGAACCTATGGAGTTCCTGTGACTATTTCCAGATGCTCCAATAACTACGGTCCTTATCATTTCCCAGAAAAGCTTATTCCTCTTATGATTGCCAATGCGCTGGCAGACAAAAAGCTTCCTGTGTACGGAACAGGCGAAAACGTGAGGGATTGGCTCTACGTTGAGGATCACTGCCGTGCCATTGACCTTATTGTCCGCAAAGGTCGTGAGGGAGAGGTTTACAATGTTGGGGGACACAATGAGCATACTAACCTTGAGGTTGTAAAAATCATTCTTCAGCAGCTTGGAAAGCCAGAGGAGCTTATTGAGTTTGTTACTGACAGAAAAGGCCATGACAGACGTTATGCAATTGACCCAACGAAAATCAGCAATGAGCTGGGCTGGGAGCCGGAAACTAAGTTTAGCGATGGCATAAAAAAGACCATCCAGTGGTATTTGGACAACAAAGACTGGTGGCAGCACATCATCAGCGGTGAATACCGTGAGTATTACAAAAACATGTATGAGGGAAGATAAAGATTCCTTCTGCACGGGAGGGTGACCTTACAAGAATGGAAGAAAAGCTGAAGCTTTATGGCTTCAATAATTTGACAAAGTCTTTAAGCTTTAACATTTATGATATCTGTTATGCAAAGTCACAGCGTGAGCAGCAGGACTATATCAAGTACATTGACGACCAATATAATTCTGAGCGTCTTACCAATATTTTGACCAAGGTTACAGAAATGATTGGCGCCCATGTACTTAATATTGCCAAGCAGGATTATGAGCCACAGGGAGCCAGCGTAACACTGCTTATTTCTGAGGAATCAGCTATTCAGGAAGGAAGAAAAACTCCTATTGGGTCTGTGAATCTGAGGGATACGGTGGTGGCTCATCTGGACAAGAGCCATGTAACGGTTCACACATATCCGGAATATCATCCGGAAACCAGTCTGGCCACATTCAGAGTGGATATTGATGTAGCCACCTGCGGAGAAATTACGCCGCTGAAGACACTGGATTATCTCATTGGACAGTTTGATTCGGATATCATTACCATGGATTACAGAGTCAGAGGTTTTACCCGTGATGTTACCGGACGGAAGCTCTTTATGGATCATGATATTGCTTCGATTCAGGACTATATAAGCAGGGAAACCCTTAATGAATATGATGCGGTGGATATCAATGTGTATCAGGCAAATCTCTATCATACTAAAATGCTTATAAAAGAGCCGGATTTGAAAAATTATCTGTTTAATACAGATATTTATGAAATTCCCCCTAAAACCCGTCTTGAGATTAGTACAAATCTTCGTCGGGAAATGATTGAAATATTTACCGGGGCAAATGTTTTTTAACATAATCGGCTATTGGCCGGGTGCCGGACAGACAAGATTGTTCGGGCACCCGGTTTTCAGTTGTTAATACTGTTTCTGGAGGATAGGTAATTGGAGTTTTTTTCGCAGGATAGGGCGCCGGTTATGGAGGCGCTGGAAAAAATGAAGCGCATGCGCATTGTCCCCTTTGATGTTCCAGGACATAAGAGGGGCCGGGGCAATCCGGAACTTATGGATTTTTTGGGTGAAAAATGCCTTTCTGTAGACGTAAATTCCATGAAGATGCTGGATAATCTTTGTCATCCGGTATCTGCCATAAGGGATGCAGAAATTCTGGCGGCGGATGCCTTTGGTGCAGCCCATGCATTTTTTATGGTCGGAGGAACCACCTCAGCAGTTCAGGCAATGGTAATGTCAGCCTGCAAACGTGGGGACAAGCTAATCATGCCACGCAACGTACATAGAAGTGCAATTAATGCATTGATTTTATGCGGTGCGGTGCCCATCTATGTAAATCCCCAGATGGATCATGAACTGGGTATTTCACTTGGCATGGAGCTGAAGGATGTGGAGACAGCCATCAGGGAGAATCCAGATGCCAAGGCTGTACTGGTAAATAATCCCACATACTATGGAATCTGCTCAGACATAAAGGCAATAGTCAAGCTTGCCCATGAGCATGGAATGATGGTTCTGGCTGACGAGGCACACGGAACACATTTTTATTTCAATGACAAACTACCCATAGGCGCCATGAACGCAGGAGCTGATATGGCGGCTATAAGTATGCATAAATCTGGAGGCTCTCTTACACAGAGCTCCATGCTTTTGATTGGTCCGGATGTACATGAGGGCTACGTGCATCAGATAATAAATCTTACCCAGACCACCAGCGGTTCGTATCTCCTTATGTCCAGTCTGGACATTTCAAGGCGTAGGCTTGCACTTTACGGCCAGGAGATTTTTGACCGGGTAATTGATTTGGTGGAATATGCCAGGGATGAGATAAATACCATTGGTGATTTCTATGCTTATTCCAAGGAAATGATAAATGGCAGTTCAATATATGATTTTGATATAACGAAGCTGTCTATTTTTACTCGTCCAGTGGGACTGGCAGGAATTGAAGTATATGACATTCTCCGTGATGAGTATGATATTCAGACTGAATTTGGAGATATTGCCAATCTTTTGGCTTATGTTTCCATAGGCGACAGGCCGAAGGACATGGAGCGTCTGGTGTCTGCATTATCTGAGATAAAGAGAAATTATCGTAAGAATGCTACAGGTATGCTGAAGGCAGAGTACATTAGCCCAAAGGTTATTAGTCCGCCTCAGGAAGCTTTTTATGGCCGCAAGGAATCTTTGCCAATTGAAAAAACTGCAGGCCGGGTGTGCAGTGAATTTGTAATGTGCTATCCGCCGGGGATTCCTATTTTGGCACCAGGGGAACTTATTACACCGGAAATACTGGAATATATCCGTTATGCCAAGAAAAAGGGCTGCACTATGACAGGTCCGGAGGATATGGATATTTGCAATCTCAATGTTATGGTCTGAGAGGGGATATTAAAGTGGAGCTGTGGTTTACTGAAAATCATACAAAAAATGTACATTTTTCTATTAAGGTTGATAAGCAGCTGTACACAGGAAAAAGTGAATTTCAGCGCATAGATGTATTTGAATCACCGGAATTTGGACGTTTTCTCACGCTTGACGGCTACATGATGCTTACAGAAAAGGATGAGTTCATTTATCACGAAATGATAACTCACGTTCCAATGAGTGTTCACCCCAATCCTAAAAATGTGCTGGTTATCGGGGGCGGAGATGGGGGCACTGTCCGTGAGGTTCTCAGATATCCCGAAGTGGAATCTGTTGATTTGGTGGAAATCGACGAACAGGTGGTGGAGGTTTCAAAAGAATATCTTCCTCAAACCGCATCCTGTCTGGATGATCCAAGGGTCAAGCTTTATTATGAGGATGGTCTTAGGTTTATAAGACATTGCAGCAATAAGTACGATATTATTATTGTGGACTCAACGGACCCCTTTGGCCCCGGTGAAGGACTTTTTACAAAGGAATTTTACGGAAACTGCTACAAGGCATTGACAGAAGATGGAATCATGGTGAACCAGCATGAAAGTCCTTTTTATCAGGAGGATGCCGTAGCCATGCAGCGAGCACATAAAAGAATCGCGGAGTCATTTCCCATAAGCCGTGTATATCAGGTACATATCCCAACTTATCCATCGGGACACTGGCTATTTGGCTTTGCTTCAAAAAAATATCATCCTGTTAAGGATATAAATGTTATGGAATGGATGAAACGGGGAATAAAGACCCGTTACTACAATCCGCCACTTCATTTGGGATCCTTTGCCCTGCCAACTTATGTAGAGGAGCTTTTGAGAGATGTTGAACCAGAACGTTGAAACTTTTTTGGGCTGTGACGCCCGTTATGAAGATGCAAGAATAGTACTTTACGGTGCACCTTTTGATTCCACCACTTCCTATAGACCGGGAACAAGGTTTGCAAGCCATGTAATGCGTGGAGAGTCTTATGGTCTTGAAACCTACAGCCCGTATCTGGATTTAGATTTGGAAGATGCCCAAATTTTTGACAGCGGAGATTTGGAGCTGTCCTTTGGCAGAGTGGATAAGGCTCTGCAGGATATTGAGGAAAGAGCGGAAATTATTTTTAACGATGGCAAGATTCCCTTCATGATTGGTGGCGAGCATCTTGTAACATTGGGAGCCATCCGGGCTGCAGCAAAGAAGTATCCAGATTTGCATGTGGTTCATTTCGATGCCCATACTGACCTTAGGGAAGAATATCTGGATGCGGAGCTGTCACATGCTACAGTTATCAGAAGGACTTGGGATATTTTAGGTGATGATCGTATATGGCAGTTTGGAATAAGAAGCGGTCTTAAAGAGGAATTTCAATGGGCGGAAACCCATACCCATTTAACCAAATTTAATTTCAGTGGTCTTGAAAAAGCTTTGTGCGAGCTGAAGGGTCATCCTGTTTATTTTACAATAGATCTGGATGTTGTAGACCCATGCCAGTTCCCAGGAACAGGCACACCGGAGCCTGGTGGAGTGAGCTTTGAGGAGCTTAGAAATGCACTTGGCAGCGTCATAAAAGAACTCAATATCGTGGGAGCTGATGTGGTGGAGCTTTCACCACCACTGGACCCAAGTGGGATTTCCACAGCGCTTGCATGCAAGGTTGTAAGAGAGATGCTGCTGGGGCTGGAGGAGCCATTTATTCGTGAGCCGGAAATGGTCTGAGCTGAGGAAGAGTAACTGTAAAGGAAGTATGGACATGTTTACAGGTAAGACAAAAAATGTGGGGGTAATAGGATATCCCATAGAGCATTCCCTTTCTCCTGTGCTGCAGAATGCGGCAATTGCCAAGGCCGGAATTGACTATGCCTACATAGCCATGCCGGTAAAGCCAGAGGACTTGGAGGAGGCTGTAAGGGGCATGAAGGCTTTGGGCTTCAGGGGAATAAATGTAACCATACCCCACAAGACTGAAATCATGCAGTACCTTGATGAAATCGATAAGGATGCGAAGATAATTGGTGCGGTAAATACCGTTGTAAATACGGATGGATATATTAAAGGATATAACACCGATGTTATTGGAAGCATAGATGCGCTTTATAATCATGGCGTGGAGATTAAGGGGAAAAATGTAGTTCTTTTTGGAGCAGGAGGAGCCGCAAGGGCTATAATCTGGGGGCTTTTAAAGGCTGGAGCTGCACAGGTGACATTGGGCGTAAGAAATGTTCCAAAGGTAAAGCCCGTTGCAGAGTATTTTTCAAAGTACCTTAAGGAAGGGCAAAACCTGAACCTCTTTAACTGGAATGATGAAGGATTCGAGGAATGTCTGCGTAGTGCAGATATTCTCATCAACACCACACCATTGGGAATGGCTCCAAAGGTAGATGCCGCCCCACCGGTTAAGTGGGAGGCAGTAAAGTCCGGGGCATTTGCCTATGATATAATTTACACACCGGCAAAAACCCGTTTCCTAGAAGAAGCCGAGCAGCACGGCTGTGAAATCCTAAACGGCGAGGAAATGCTTGCCGGGCAGGGAGCTGCCGCCTTCAAACTGTGGACAGACACAGAACCGGAACTAAGTGTAATGACAGAAGCGTTGAGAAAAGCGCTGGAATAAAT
>CAVAVT010000025.1:0-25397 GCA_963592185.1 bacterium
ACCGTTTTTTCCAATTCAATAGTCTCCATCATCCCATCCAAATGATGAATATCATTAATCGTCCTGACAGTAAAGACACCATCATGACAATCGACAACACTTACCGCCGTATTATCCTGTCTGAGTGTCCACATATACTTTAAATCCATATGCAAAATCCACACCAGCATAGTACGGATTACTCCTCCATGGGCTGCTATAGCGATGGTTTTGCCTTTGTTTTCTGCTATTACTTCCTTAAGCCGCTTTACAGCTCTGTCCTGCACGTCCTGAAAACCTTCTCCATTGGGCATTCTTACCTTGTCAGGGTCAGTAAAAAATTTATCTATCATATTGGGCCAGCCCTGACAAATCTGATCATAGGTCAGACCTTCCCAATCTCCGAAGAAAATCTCCCTAAATGCACTGTCTGGATGAACCTCAAGCCCAAATCTTCTGCCAAAGGTCTCGGCTGTTTCACGTGCACGGTCTAAATCACTGGAGTAAATAACATCTACATTTTTTACAGGAAATTTTTCTGCCAATGCAGCTGCCTGTCTGCGTCCAACATCTGAAAGAGGAACGTTTGCCTGTCCCTGATATCGTCCTAATTTATTCCATTCGGTCTGTCCATGTCTGACAAATATTATCTGTGTCATGAAAATACCTCCCTAAGTGCCTTTGCCACTATATCATTCGACTTTTCATCCCGTATAGCAATACGTATATAACTCAGATTTTCCAAGCCCGGATAGTTGCTGCAATCCCTTATAAGTATACCTCTGTCCCTCATTTTTTTCACAGCTTTAAAGGCTTTCATGCCTGTTTTTGAAATATCTATCAGCATGTAGTTCACTGTAGGATTAAGGGGCTGCAGTCCTTGAATTTCTTTTATTTTTTTATAAAATTCTTCTTTTTCCCGTAAAATCCAGTTCAGGGTTTTCTCCTGATAAGCCCTGTCCGACAGTGCTGCTTCCCCAGCTTTTTGCGCCAGTGAGTTCACATTCCATACATCCCGTCCTCTTTTAAGCTTTTCAATAAGCTTTATTGATCCTGCCCCAAATCCAAGTCTAAGACCAGGAACAGCATAAAATTTTGTAAGGGAATGTATAACAAATACATGATCATCCTGCACAGCCTCTTGCAAAATCGAATATTTTTCTGACTCTGCCACAAAGTCCATGAAGGATTCATCTATTAAAATCAATATGTTTTTTTCTCTGGCAAAATTAATAAAATCCAGCATTATATCCTTTGGTATTAGTCTGCCTGTAGGATTATCCGGATTTCCTATAGCTACGCAGTCTCCACTTTTTAGGATGGACTTAAGCTTCTCAAAATCGATTTTAAAACTATCAGCTGGAGATAAGTGGAAATATTTAACAGGAATTTTCGCCCCAGCTGCTGCCCGTTCATACTCACTAAAGCTTGGCACAGGTATTACAACACGTTTTGGCTTTATGCATTGAAAAAAAATGTATAAAAGCTCCGTTGCCCCATTTCCAGGTATTATTCCACTAACAGGAATCCCATAATGCTTACCAATTGCCTTGCATAGCTCCATGCTGTCCGGCTCAGGATAATGCTCAAGAAAGTCTATATTTGAATTTATCGCTTTTTTTACAGATTCCGGCACACCAAAGGGATTTATATTTGCGCTAAAATCCAGCCAGCCTCCCTTTGGAGCATCATTTCCATATATATTTCCGCCATGCTGGAATTTTTCTATTGGCCCATTTCCCATTGACGTTACTCCTTGTAAAAATTTCCCTAGTTATACCAGAAAAACCACCAAAACTGCCAGCTCGCTTAAAAGTGTAATGGCCCCATAGGTATCCCCGGTCAGTCCCCCCAGAAGATTCGTGAGCCATACACCAAGCTGTCTGGTTACTACAGCCCCGACCAAAAGAGCTGCCACAGCATACATTAGGAAGCCGTGAACCCATGAACAGCCAAGAGCGGTCAATACAGCTGCCGCTATGGCAAAGATCATTGCCACATATGCAAATGCTATGGTCAGGCTTTTCTTGCTGGCGTAATTTGCAAAAGCTTTCCCCATTCCCTCCGGCCTTGCATAGGGAAAAGATATAACTGAAACTGTCATCATTAGTCTTCCTACAATGGGCATAACGAATACTGCAGCAGGAAGTCTTTCAGCTGGAATATCATATAATACCGCCGACTGGAAAAATAGATACAGTATGAAAGCTGTAACTCCCATGGACCCCACCCGGCTGTCCTTCATGATTTCAAGCATCCTGTCCCTTTCACGCCCTGACAGAACTCCGTCCATGGTATCCATAAACCCATCTGAATGAATTCCTCCTGTAAGCAGCAGTGGCAATGCCAAAAGCATTATTTTTGCCACATGCTCTGGAACGGTCATTCCTGCATTTGGCAAAAAGATACAAAAAACATACGCTACTGCGGCATACATACAGCCCAGTACCGCCCCCACAATTGGAAAAGTCTTTACACTGGCCCCAAAATCCTCCATAGACCAGACTTCCTGCCGTACCACTTTTATTCTTGTTAAAAATTGCAATGCTATCAAAAAAGGCCGCATTATCACACCTCCAAACACACGAGCCAGCTAATTGCTATAAATAGAACGGTATTAACATACATAAGCATAACAGCCTCATATATTTTTTTCCTAGTTAATACCTCTATATTATCTCCCATATAGGCACGAAAGGATTTTTTTCCAAAATAATAATTAAATCCACCTAGACGAATATTAAGCGCCCCGGCGGTGGAGGCTTCTGGATATCCTCCATTGGGGCTTGGATGTCCCGAGGCATCCCTCACCATTATTTTCCATGAATTTTTCCAATTATAATTCATAAGCATGGCTGAAACTACCGTCAAAATTCCTGTTATTCTTGCCGGAATTATATTAAGCACATCGTCAACTCTTGCAGCTGCTCTGCCAAAATAGAGATACTTTTCATTTTTGTACCCCAGCATGGAATCCATAGTATTTGCAGCTCTATAAAGTGCCGCCATAGGAACTCCCCCTATAAAATAAAAAAATAAGGGAGCAATAATTCCATCCACGGTATTTTCTGCAATGGTTTCCACCGTAGCTCTGGTAATCTCAGCTTCATCCAAGGCATCAGTATCCCTGCCTACAATCCAGCCAACTTTCCGACGTGCCTCGGATAAGTCTCCTGCTTCTAATAGTTTCCTAAGCTCAAACCCAGCCTCCGCAAGAGACCTTGGACATATAAAAAAACTTAAAAGCAAAACGCCCAAAATGTCAGCACATATATTGGATAATTTCCCGGCGAGCAGGAGCAAACCATATGTTATTCCCCAGGATACAGACAATACTAGCAATACTAATATTGCCCCTTTAAATATCTGTGTATTTGGGGAATCCTCATCCCTTCTGAAGAACTTCTCCAGCCAGCCTATAAACTTGCCCATAATCACCACTGGATGCATCCCTGTCCTAGGATCTCCTATTAATGAATCGGTAAAAAAGGCCAGCACGGCCCCCAGGGGCCACATCAGAGATTCCCCTTCATAATTTCATCCAGCTTGGTCATATCCAGATTTTCTTCAACGATGTCCGCAAGTCGTTCATAACATGCCTGCTTCTGTGCCGCCCTATTATAGGTTGTAGCAATTGGCTCCAGTCCCTTGCTCTCGCGGATAGCATTTATTATTCCTCTTCTAAAGACATCATTATCAAATATTCCATGAATATATGTACCAAAAACATTATTTTTATTTGATATCAGCCCATCCCAGCGGTCACTAATTTCTCCGGATGTTCGCTCAATGTGTACAGGATGTGAAATATTCTCCTTGAAAATCGCATCTCCAACATGGATTTCATATCCCTTGATTCCCTCAGCAAAAATCTTCCGTCCTAAGAAATTCATATTGCAGGATGCTTCCACCTGAACAGTATGTTTTTCAATTCCAAAAACAGTACTCATTGGAAGGAGCCCCAATCCCTCGATAGCTCCATTTTCCGACTCTGTATGCTGGGGATCCTCAATCCGGGTCCCCAGCATCTGATATCCGCCGCATATTCCAATTACTGGAACACCCTTTCCGGCACATTCTTTTATTGTATCAGCCATACCGGTGTCCATTAGCCATCGCATATCCCCTGTTGTATTCTTGCTTCCGGGGATTATTATTGCATCATAATGTTCCAGTTCTTCCTTGGAATTAATATAATCCAGTCCAACGTCAGGCTCTTCCTCAAGACTATCAAAATCCGTAAAATTAGACAGCTTCGGCAGCCTGAGGACGCAGATTCTCACATCACTATCTGCATCACTTTTTTCAGCCAGCTTATCCTGAAGAGATACCGAATCTTCATCATCAATTCCCAAATGGTCTATATATGGCAGGATTCCCAGCACAGGCTTGCCTGTTTTTTTCTCCAAAAATTCCACCGCCGGCTGGAAAAGACTTACATCGCCTCTGAATTTATTGACAATAAGTCCCTTTACCAAAGCCCGTTCATCCGGCTCTAAAAGCTCCAATGTACCAACCAATGATGCCAATGCTCCGCCCCGGTCAATATCAGCCACAAGGAGCACTGGGGCATTTAAATACTTTGCTACACGCATATTTACTATATCATGGTCTCTGAGGTTGACTTCTGCAGGGCTTCCAGCTCCTTCGATAACAATGGTATCATATTCATTTGATAACCTTCCCAGTGCAGCCTTCACATTGTCAAATGCCTTCAGAGAATAACCCTTATGATATTCCCTGGCGGATAGATTCCCCACAGGTTTTCCATTAATGATTACCTGTGACTTTGAATCTCCTGTAGGCTTTAAAAGAACCGGATTCATGTCCACTTCCGGTTCGAGGCCTGCCGCCTCTGCCTGTGCCACCTGTGCCCGGCCCATCTCCAGCCCGTCCTGGGTAACATATGAATTTAATGCCATGTTCTGGGCCTTAAAGGGCGCTACAGCATAACCTCGTCTATAAAAAATACGGCACAGTGCTGTAACCAGTATGCTTTTTCCCACATGGGAGCCTGTTCCCTGCAGCATTATATATTTAGACATTTCCCAATCTCCCTTGCAATGATTTTAGCTCTATCGGTATTCCGCTCACTGAAAGCCATACTTCATCAGCCGCTCCTGCCACCAGCTGATTGGCAAGTCCAGCCAGATCCCTGTATTCACGGCCCAGGGCTGTTTCTGGAACTATTCCAGCTCCAACCTCGTTGGTAACAAATATAACTGTTCCGTGGAAATTAACTGCAGAATTAATGAGCTTTTCAATTTCCACCTTAAGGATAGCATAATCCCTTCTTGACTGTTCATAGGATGAAATTTCAGAAGCATTTTTCTCATCAAAGTTTTTGCAGAGCAAATTGCTTATATAGATGGTCAGGCAGTCAAATAATATTAAATCACAGTATTTGCCAGCCTCTTCGATGGTTTTTTCTGCTTCAAAGGGTGCTTCAAATGTCATCCATCCCAAGGGTCTTCTATTTCTATGGAGATCCACACGGTAACGCATTTCCTCATCAAAAATCTGAGATGTTGCTATGTAGGCTATATTTTCTCCCAATTTCTCCGCATATTTTTCAGCAAATCCACTCTTTCCGCTTCTGGCGCCGCCAGTTACCAAGATAATTTTCCCCACAGCTATCCCATCCTTTGCCAATATAGGAAAAGCCCTGCATCACATCACCAAAATGGCTCAGTACAAGCAGAGCTTTGCTATTCCATTAAAAATACTTTATTTATCCAGCTGCCGCTGTAATATTTCTCTTCCGAAAATGGTCAGGGTGAAGTACAAACCTATGAGGAACGGAATGTACTCCGCAAACAGACGCCAGGAAACAGCAAGAATTCCTACTGTTCCTGCAGGCACCATGGAAGTGAACAGCAGCACAAAGCCACCCTCAGCTATTCCAGAGCCTCCTGGTGTTGGTGAAAAATAAAGCAGCATATTCAAAAATATCATGCGGCCCATTACAGTAACCCAGTCAACCTCAACGCCCAATCCCAGCATAAGCATTGGAACAACCATATATATACATATGAGGCTGAGTCCTGACTCGATGAAAACCCTTACCATACTTAAGGGCGCATCTGCCAGAAGCTTAACCGCTTTCTTGCTGTCCGAGTAAAAGGCTGTGAATTTTGACTTCTTGTTTTCCGGAAGCTTTTTTTCAATCTTTGCAGCAAAGTAATCCAGAAAATCCGTCTTAAAAGCCCATACAATAAAGACGATGCCCACGAAAGCAAGTACAGATATTATCATCAATGTGAGATTTGACACACCGGGAAGAATATTATCATCATGTAAAAAGATAAAGGGCATACAGCATACTAGAAATAATATTGAAACCAGTGTCCTGACAATGACCATTATTGTGGCCTTGCCTGAAGGGACCCCGGCATGGCGCAGAAACATAAGCTGGGCAACAGCTCCTGCCGAGGCTCCCGGCCCCAGCATTGCCAAAAAGTAATTTCCAAAAACTACCTGCACAGCCTGTTTCAGTGTAATATGCTCATTGGATATTTTTACCATATGCATAAGCCTAGTACCATCCAGCACAAGGCCAAGTCCCACAAAGGCAATAGCCAGTGCCACAGACCAAGGCTTAAATACTGTTATATTCGTAATTGTATTGATATCCACAGTAAAATAAATTACCGCTCCAGATATAGCAAATACAAAAAGAATAAGCAGCAGCATACGTGCATATATCTTATTCATCAGATAACTCCTTAAATGAACACAGCTGTATTCCTTCTTCAGCTATGTACTTCATTGTTTCCTCCGATGTGACAGACTCCAGCTCCTGCTCCCAATGATACTGCCAGTCATAAACTGACCCAAGGGCAGCATTATCCATTCCAGGATGAACCATTATCTCGGATACCCCATCCGGAAGAGCCTTCAAAATTCTAGTGAAATATTCCTGCTTCATTGAACCGCCTGCCAGCATTCCAAAGAATGCATTTGGCATTAAAAATCCGGCTTTTCTGGCTTTTATTGCTGCCAGTTCGGCGCAAAAAGTAAGCCCACATTTAGCTGCAAAACGGAACATGGGAGCGGAAAAACCTCCTGTAAAAAGGCATTTTTCCCCGGGAAATCTCATCCTATGGATATTATGCTTCTTTCCAAGCTCAATTACAATATCTATAACCTTGGGGAGCACATGCAGATGCTGGTGGCTGTCAATTTCAGACAGCTCAACTCCCAAAGATTCTATTCTTGAAATCTGAGCTTCACATTCTGCATATACCTCATCCATCCGTATACCGCCGGCAACAAAACGCTTTATAAAGGCAATGTGGTCCGGCAGAAAATATCCTTCGTCATTAACAAGACTAGGGACCTTATCCGGAGGAAGAACCGGCTTTTCCGCTACCAAGGTCAGGTGTGCCCCTACCCCAAGACCAGGATTTTCCCTTGCCAGCTCTGCAGCTTCCTCTGCCGCCCTGCCAGAGGCCATAAAGGAGGTACTTCTAAGGCAGCCTTCCCTGTAGCCCTTAATAACAGCCTGATTTACAGCCGTATGAAGTCCAAAATCATCGGCATTAACAATAAGCTTTTTCAAAATCAGATACCCTCCAGGGTCTCATATTCAATAGGATCCTTGTATCCAGCTTCCTTGAAGCCCTGCAGTCTGAGCTTGCAGCTGTCGCAAACTCCGCAGGCCTTTTCGCCACCCTTGTAGCAGCTATGTGTAAACTGCAGCGGAGCCTCAAGCTCCATTCCAAGCTTTGCAATCTGGGACTTGGAAAGCTTCTGCAAAGGTGTTTCAATCACAATTTTCCTGTGGTCTGCCACCGCAGCCTTGGTGGAATAATCAGCCAGAGACTGGAAATGGCTGATAAACTCTGGACGGCAGTCTGGATAACCGGAATAATCCACGGAATTAACTCCGATATATACATGGTTTGCACCAAGCACTTCGGCATATCCCAAAGCATAGCTCAGGAATATCAAATTCCTTGCCGGAACATAGGTAGGAGGAATTTCCTTACGGTCAACATTCCCCATTGGAACATCTATATTGCCGTCAGTAAGGGCAGACCCTCCAATATCCTCCATATTGGTTTCTATAATGAGATGCTTTTTGACTCCGTAATACTCCGCAATCTTTTTTGCACCCTCCAGCTCTATGCTATGACGCTGATGGTAGTTGAAGCTTATGGGATATACATCATACCCCTTGCTTTTTGCCACAGCCATGCATACTGTAGAATCTAATCCACCTGAAAGTAAAACTACTGCCTTCTCCAAAATTGTACCTCCCAAATTATCCGCGGATAGCACGGATTACCTCTGCAGGATTTTCTGCACCATATACAGCTGAACCAGCCACAAGAATATCTGCTCCTGCATTGCGGACAGCCTCTGCTGTTTCAAGATTGACACCGCCATCCACTTCTATTGCAATATCGAAGCCATTGTCATGAACAGCATGATGAAGCATGTGAATCTTATCCAGCATACCTGGAATAAATTTCTGTCCCCCAAAGCCAGGATCCACGCTCATGACAAGAATCATATCAATCTCATCCATAAGCTCCTCTATCATTGCGGTTGAGGTTCCTGGATTCAGCGCAACACCAGCCTTGCATCCTGCAGCATGAATCTGCTGCACCAATCTGTGGGCATGTTTTGCTGTCTCAATGTGAAAAGTAATAATATCCGCTCCAGCCTCTGCAAAAGCCTCAACCTGTCTCTCCGGATGCTCAACCATGAGATGCACGTCAAATACAGCATCTGTAACCTTTCTAAGAGACTTTACCACAGGAGACCCCAATGTAATATTGGGAACAAAATCTCCATCCATAACATCAATATGTATATATTCAGCCCCAGCATCAGTAACCTTTTTGATTTCATCTGCCAAATGGGCAAAATCTGCGGATAAAATTGATGGTGCAATTATTGTCATTAATATTCCTTCTTTCCGGAAGCAATTTCCTGCAAAATATTCAAATACGCCTCATACCGGTCCTGATGAATTTTTCCCTGTTCCAATGCCTCTTTTATGGCACACTCCGGCTCATGGCTGTGGGTACAGGTATTATACCGGCATCCGCCTATATATTCCCTCATCTCTGGAAAATAAGAAGCCAGATTGTTTGTATCTATTGCCTGAAGCTCAGTAACACTGAACCCCGGAGTATCCACCACATAGCCGCCCTCTGGCCATGGCAGGAACTGTGCTATCCTGGTTGTATGTCTGCCACGCTTTATCTTATCACTTATGCGGCCAGTTGTTAATGAAAAACCTGGTTCAACAGCATTTAAAAGGGTAGATTTCCCTACTCCTGATGGTCCGGCAAACACCGTGGTCCGCCCCTTCAGCACGTCCTTTACCTGCTGAAGTCCCCATCCTTCCTGGGAAGAGACCTTTATGACAGGATAGCCTATTTCCTTATAATCCGCAAGAAATGACTCCCTTTCCTCCTCTGGAACAAGGTCCATTTTGGTAATACAAATTACCACATTGGGAATTTCCGACCATTCCGCCAAAACCAGAAAACGGTTCAAAAGCAGCGGATGCAGATCAGGCTGTGCCGCAGCAAATGTTAAAAATACCTGATCTATATTTGCCACAGCCGGGCGAAGCAAAAGGCTTTTTCTAGGAAGCAGCTCTTCAATTATTCCAGAACCATCCTCCAGAAGATTAAATTCAACCACATCTCCGGTTACTACACGGCATCGTTCCTTTTTGAATCTTCCCCGAAGCTTGCAGGGAACCAGCTCGGACTCCCCACAGCTATCTTCAGGTTGTACATAGTAAAAACTATTATAGGTCTTTATAACCTGTCCCTTTTGCATTTAGTCTCCCTTCATCCAGCGTTATTTACTTTTGGAAGCCCCTGTATTTCCAGGTGTAGGGCTTTCCGCAGGCTCTGTCTTCGGTTCACTGGCTGGCTGTGATTTGCTCACTGCACTAGGTCCGGCTACAACCAAATCAATTGCTGTCCCCTCAGTAACATCGCTTCCGGCAACCGGTGACTGGCTGAGCACTGTTCCCTCTGGCTTTTCACTTGGCTCCTGTGTGATATTGCCCACACGCAGCTTGTTTGCTGAAAGATTGGATTTTGCTGTATTAAGGCTGGATCCTACATAGCTTGGAAGTGAAAGCTTATTTTTCTTCTCACCCTTGCTGACAGTCATATCCACTGTTTCACCCTTGGAAACCTTAGAACCGGCTTTTGGCTGCGTGGAAAGAACTGTTCCTTCCGGCTCGGAGGAATTAACCTCTGCCACGGTTCCAAGCTTCAGCCCCAGCTTTTTCAGCCTGTCTTCAGCACTGCTCTTAGTCATTCCCTTCAGCTCCGGCATCTCGATTTCCTCGCCGCCCTTGCTGATATAAATTGTTACAAGACGTTCTTCCTTTACCTTGGAGCCGCCTTCAGGGTCCTGGGAAACAACCTGTCCCACCGGTACACTGGAGTCGTAGGTTTCAGCTATATTCACCCTGAGCTTGTTGTCCTCAAGAATCTGCTTTGCCACAGCCATCTGCTTTCCAGTAACATTGGGAACAACAACCTCCGCTGTGCTCCAGAATTTGCCATAGGACAGGAATGAACCTACAAAGAAGCCCATAACCAGTATGCCTATAAGTGCAGCAATAAATTTCTTTGATTTCCACATAGATGTTTCCCGTGGTGACTCATATTCATCATCATCATATTCCGGATCAGCCTTGCCATTCTGAATCTGCTTTGCGGTTACCCTTGGTATTATCTGTGTAACAAAGGGATCCTCTGACCCTGGCGTGTTGTTCTTAATCATTGCCTGAGCCTGAGAAATATCCCTTACAAGCTGGCTGCTTTCTGGCCTTGCATCAGGATCCTTTGTCATTGCCTTGGAAACAATAGCCTCAACCACAGGAGGAATAGATGTATCCAGCTGTCTTACAGAAGGAGCTGTATCCTGCAAATGCTTCAAAGCAATTGCCACCGGAGTTTCCCCATTAAAGGGCAGTTGTCCAGTAAGCATCTCATACATTACCACACCTAATGAATACACGTCAGTCTTTGGAGTGAGGGTGGTTCCTTTAGCCTGTTCAGGGGAAAAATAATGTACGGAGCCTACAACATTATTGCCATAAGTCATAGTTGCAGCTGAAACAGCCCTTGCTATTCCAAAATCTGCCACCTTTACATGACCTTCACGGGTAATGAGTATGTTGTGGGGTTTGATGTCGCAATGAATAATATTCATGCGGTGTGCCTGTACCAAAGCACTGGCAATTTCCTTTGCTATAGACAGAGACTCCGCCACGCTGAGATGACCTTCCCTCTGTATCCGTGCCTTCAATGTCTCTCCGGCAACATATTCCATAACAATAAAATGTCTGCCGGCATCCTGTCCCACATCGAAAATATTTACTATGTTGGGATGATTTATCCCAGCAGAATGCCTTGCTTCAATGGTAAATTTATTTACAAATTCCGCATCATTGGAAAATTGCTCATGCAAAAGCTTTACTGCCACCGGTCTGTCCAGCAGTATATCATGGGCCTTATATACATCTGCCATTCCACCGCCGCCAATGAGTTCCAGCAACTCATACCTGCCGGCCAATACTTCTTGTGTCATGATGCTGCCTCCTATTTATTCAATAAACTCAAAAACATGCTTCTTGCTATAGGTGCTGCCACAGCTCCGCCGCCACCGCCATTTTCTACGATAACAGCCAAAACCACCCTGCGTCCGTTAATATCTGCAGAGCCGATGAACCAGGCATGCTCCCCCTTTGAGGTTTCTGCGGTACCAGTTTTTCCTGTTACCCTTACACCTTTGATTTGCGCCGCAGTTCCTGTGCCCTCCCTGACCACTTTTTCCATAAAGGAGTCTATCACGGAAGCACGTTCAGCTGTCATGGCCTCAAACCATTTTTCACTGTGATTCTTTTTTATTACTACCCCTGAAGGGGAAACAATCTCATCTAATAGATGTGGCTTCATAACCACACCCTGATTGGCTACAGCCGAAGCTGCCATGCACATCTGCATGGGAGTAACCAGAAGTTCTCCCTGTCCAATGCCTATCTGGGCAAGCTCCCCGTCACTTAGCTTTTTTAACTTTGGCAGTCCTGGAGCTGAAAACTTCAGCTCATCGTCCAAATCCTTGTCAAAGCCAAATCTGGTAAATGCATCCTCCAGCTTGTCACCTCCAAGGCGGACAGCCAATGTACCAAAGACTATATTACAGGAATGCACCAATGCATCTTGAAGATTAACCTTTCCATGGGCAGCTCCATGAGCCTCATGCATTGTATAATCTCCAATTCTAAGGGTTCCATTACAGTCAAATGTCTCATTAAGTCCAACAATATGTTCCTTAAGAATCTGATCCGTCATAACAACCTTTATGGTGGATCCCGGGGGATACTGTCCCTGAAGTGCCCTGTTTAAAAGTGGACCCTCCTGCTGCTTGGAAAGCTCCTCCCAGTTATTCTCTACGGAATCCGGAGATACCGCCGGAGTGCTGACCATTGCCAGAATCTCTCCAGTGCCAGCATCCATCATCACCGCCGCACCTTTACGGCTCCTTAAAGCCGAGTAGGCGGCCTGCTGTGCCCTTACATCCACAGTAAGCTTTACATTATTCCCCTTATCCGAGGAAAAAAGCTGGGCTATTGGACCAAAGCGGCTGAAAGCCTCCGGGCTTCCAGTAAGGTCCCTATTAAAGTACCCCTCAATCCCGTCACTGCCTATACGCTCTCCCAGATATCCGGTTACAGCTGCAGCAGCCGCACCATAGGGATAATTCCTCTCCCTGGGCCTTTCGCTATAGGCAAGCTTTTCATTGTTCCTGTCAAGGATTGCTCCCCTCTGAACATCCTCTGCAATAAGGGTTCCTCTTTGATTCAGCGAATTCTTTGCAAGGCTGTCAGCCTCTAAACATTGGAGCCATATTATCCACGCCATCAGCACGAAAAAGCAGCCGCAAAGTATATATCCGCATCTTATTAAATATATTCTTATATTATTTCGCTCATTCATTGCTTTTCTCCTTTTCAGAAAGAGAAATAAGCAGTCCCAGCATCAAAAATCCTGAAACCATCGAGCTTCCTCCGTAGCTGACAAAAGGCAGGGTAATTCCTGTAAGTGGCAATAGCTTTGTTACTCCAGCCAGAATAATGAATGTCTGAAGTATGAAAACCAATGCCAGACCTGCCGCCAGAAGAACTTCTCTGTCCTCCCTGCACGCCAGTGCTATACGGAGACCTCTGTAAAAAAACAGAAGATATACTAGAATCATTCCAATGGATCCTAACAGCCCAAACTCTTCAGCTATTGCTGAGAATATGAAATCCGTATGTACCTCTGGAATCAGCCCCGGATGTCCATGAAGAAATCCCGTGCCCCAAATCCCCCCGGAGCCAAAGGCAAACAGTGACTGAACCACCTGATAAGCCTGTCCGTTGGGATCATTCCAGGGATGAAGCCAGATATCAAAACGGACCCTGACATGACCGAAGAGCATATAACTTGCCACAGCTGACAGCGCAAAGAAACTTAGTGCCAAAAACACATACGACTTATTGCCCGTCCCCATGTAAGTCATGAAAATTGCAATACCGAAAAACAGCAGTGCTGAACCCAAATCCCTTTGAACCACAAACATCAATACCGCCATACCCCAGATACAGAGCAGCGGAGCTATAAACCTAAGGGGAGGAAGTCTTAGAAATAAGAACCTCCGGCTTGGAAGCATCAGGACATTTTTGTGGTCTGCCAAATAAGATGACAGGAAAAGCACAATCAAAATTTTTCCAAATTCTGAGGGCTGCACCTGTATGGGACCTAATATAATCCAGTTACGGCTTCCGCCTATCTCCGTTCCGAAAACCAATGCCAAGCACAGCACCATAAGGCAGCAGATACCTATTATATACTGATATTTCAGCAGTTCCCGGATTCTGTTGAAAAATGCCATTACCAGCACCATGACCAGCATTCCAATAAGAAGCCATCTAAGCTGGGGCACAAAAAGCACTGGCTTTAGCCGTCCAATCATTATAACACCTATTGATGCCATAAGCATCACCATAGGGAAAAGCCATGGCTCCAGTGCAGGTTTCCGGCGCAGTATAAATATCTGCACAGCAACGGCCGCCACAGCTACTGCAGCCGTCCATGCTACATTGGAGGGTACTGTGGCTTCGATTATGGGAAAATACCTAAGCTGTAGCATTGCTGTTCCGGCAAAGAGTATGCCCAGCGGAAAAAACAGCAGCAGCAGACTTTTTTTATACATTGTATTCCACCACAATAGCCGTTACATTATCCCGGCCACCGGCCTCCAGTGCCATATCAATCAGCACCTGTGCCTTTTCCCTTCCATTAAAGGATTCCTCGGCTCCCTCTAAGACCCTGCAGATTTCCGCTGTGTCCACCATATTGGTGAGTCCATCTGTGCAAAGAAGCAGCCTGTCCCCAGGATTTAATGGCAAAATCCCGGTGTCAATCACCAAATCCTCATCAACACCAACAGCCCTCATTAAGAGATTCTTTTTAGGATGAGTCTTTGCCTCCTCTGGTGTAATGGAACCATTTGACACCAAATCTGACACCAGTGAATGGTCCCTGGTGACCTGTTCCAAAATACCATTTCTAAGGAGATATATACGGCTGTCACCTACATGAGCCCAAAAACCAGTATTCCCTTCAATGTGAAGGAGAGTAGCTGTGGTGCCCATCCCCTTGAGATTCTCATTTTGTTCAGTTCTTGCCAAAATGCGGCAATTTGTCTCCTCCACAACACGCTTAAGCTCAGACTCATCAAAAGCGTCCCTTGTGGAAATCATTTCTGCTGCGGTATCCACTAAAAGCTTGCTTGCAACCTCACCAGCGGCATGGCCTCCCATGCCGTCAGCTACAATATAGGTCTGATTATCAAGCACCAGCATACTGTCCTCATTCAGACTGCGTACCAGTCCTATATCCGTCGCTTTTGAAACAATGTATCTATATAATGTGTTCTCTTCACTGCCCACAGGTAATTCACCTCTCAAACTGCAGTAATGCCATTCCTATTCTAAGCTTGTCACCTTTTTTTAAATACTTCCGCCCCTCTAAAGGAACATCATTCAAAAAAGTTTTGTTTGCGCTTTGAAGATCCTCCGCCACAAACTGATTATTGACTGATGTTATACAGGCATGATGATGTGAAACGTAGGTATCCTGCAGGACTATATCGTTATCCGCACCACGGCCTATAGTTATTTGGCCTGTAAAGGCGTATCTGCGCCCTATCATATCCTGGTCTCCAGCTTCAAGAACAGTGAGAACAGCCTCCTGCCGCCCCAGTCCCCGGCCTTCCTCTGCCGCATTTTCCTGGCTGACTATTTTCCGGCTGTCCTTCCACATGTATTGTATGGTCTTGTATATGAATAAAAACAAAAACAAAAGTATTCCATATTGCAATACAACCCCGACAATCTTTATTAGATTGGCTGTCATAAAATCACCTCTGAAAACTGCGGTTACAAAGCTTCATAAACAAGTACAGAGCTGCCAATTGCTATTTCATCACCATTTTTTAGGCAGGCGGAGGTTATCCTTTTCCCATTCACCAGTGTTCCATTAAGACTTTCTGCATCATGGATGAAATGTCTGTGCCGCTCATAGGAAATGTATGCGTGAAGCCTAGACGCTCCAGTATCTGTAAGTATAAATTCATTGCTTTCACGCCGGCCTATGTATATCTGCTGTTCCCCTATCTCAAGATAGGAATCCTTGTCCGGTCCTCTCACCGCTGACAGCGAAGCTATTATATGTTCAGTTGGAAGATTTAATGGCGGATTGAAAAGGGACTTATCCAGCACGATTGTACTAGAGTCCTCATGGATATTTTCCGCCTCCTCAAGCTCAAACCGTGCCTCCACCTTACACATTCCAAGGGAAAGCTCCGGTGCCTTTTCAGTCTTGATTCTAAGACTTCCATCTATGTAAAAATCCTCCAAAATCGCTTTTCTGCATACGCTGAGGTAAAGGTCATTCAACATTCTCTTGGAGCATAGCCTCTTATAATCCTCTTCGCTCATTTTTACTGTATAAGAATTGGCTGCGGTATTCTCTCCTCCAGCCTTGCGACGACTCTTCATCAGCTCGTGTTCCAGCTGCTTCACGACCTCAGAAAGCTCCAGCTCACTGCTGAATTTTTTTGTGAAGAAGCCCTCTATATGTCTTTCAAGAAAGTCCTCCAAATTAGAAATCCCCATAGGAATACCTCCTAACATAGGACATTGTCAAAAATTTGCTACAACGTAATTATAACGCTATTGCTCATGTTTTCCAAAGGAAAAACACTCCATATGCATTATGCATTTTTCAGATGCTTGTTTCTGAGCTGTCCGCAGGCCGCCTGTATATCCGCCCCCATCTCCCTGCGAACCGTAACAGTCACATGGTGATGAGCCAGATAACTTTCAAATGCATCAATGCGTTCCTTTGAAGGCCTGAAAAGCTTTCGCTCCACAACAGGATTTATGGGAATCAGGTTCACGCTGGCGAGCTGTCCCTTTAAAAGATGGCATAGCTCACTGGCTTCCTTTTCCCTGTCATTCACTCCGTCAATTAAAATATATTCATAGGTCACACGTCTATGGGTAGTATCGGCATATTCCTTTGCTGCCTTAACTACATCTGCCAGTGGATATTTGCGGTTGATTGGCATAAGCTCGGACCTAAGCTCATTATTTGGCGCATGAAGTGAAACCGACAGAGTGATGGGCATATTTTCGTCCTTGAGGCGAAGCATTTCGGGAACTATTCCCGATGTGGAAAGGGTAATGCTTCTATAGCTCATATTTAATGCATATTCCGCATGACAAAGCTTCAAAAATTCAATGACATTTTCATAATTCATGAGAGGTTCGCCAGAGCCCATGATAACCATGGTGTCCACCTTTTCCCCCTCTGGCTTTAAAAGCTCATTAATGAAATACACCTCCGACAGCATTTCCCCCGGAGTCAGATTTCTCACCATTCCATGAAGGGTGGAGGCGCAAAAAACGCAGCCCATATTACACCCTGCCTGGGTGGAAATACAGATACTGTTGCCATAGGGCTGTCTCATGAGCACAGCCTCTACAGCTGTGCCGTCAGCAAAGGCAAGCAGGAATTTGGAGGTCTTTCCGTCTGAGGAATCCTGCCGCGCACTTAATTTTGCCCTCTGTATGGTGAAATTCCTTTCCAGCTGCTCTCTAAATGACTTAGGAAGATTGTTCATCTCTGAAAAATCCGTTACTCCCTTGGAATATATCCAGTCAGCCAGCTGTTTTGCACGGAATGCCGGAACCTTAAAGGGGGCAATCGCCTCCTTCAGCTTCTCCAGATTCATGCCAAATATATCAATTTTACCGGAATCCATCTGATTATTGCACATTTATTCCGACTCTATCCTTTCCTTTTCATCCTTGCTATAAAGAAGCCGTCCGTCCCATCACGCTGGGGATACAGCTGCACCATGGAGTCTTCGCTTTTATGGGATGGCAGATATTTTCCCGTCACCTCAAGGGAAAAATCTGGATTTTCCTTTAAAAAAGCCTCCACTACAGCAGAGTTTTCTTCCCTATCTATCGTACAGGTACTATAAACCAGCACACCGCCAGACTTCACCGCCTCCGAGGCACTCTGTAGAATCTCCCTTTGAAGCTCCGGAAGCTCCTTTAAAAGCTCCGGACTTTTTTTCCACCTGGCATCAGGCTTCCTTCTAAGCACTCCCAGCCCGGAGCAGGGAGCATCCACAAGAACCCTGTCCGCCTGCCCCGTGAACTTCGCTCCGATTTCACGGGCATCAATCTCCAGAGTTTCAATAATGGATATCCCAAGCCTTTCAGCATTGTCTCTTACACGCTTCAGCTTATGGTCATAAACATCTCCGGCAAGGATTCTTCCCTGATTTTTCATGAGAGCCGCCATATGGGTTGTTTTTCCTCCCGGCGCAGCACAGGTATCAATTATAAATTCTCCCGGCTGCGGATCCACCACATGAGCCACCTGCATGGAACTTTCATCCTGAACCTGGCAGAAGCCCTCCTGCAGCGGCTTAAGTCTGTCCAATGCCCCATGAGACACACACTTTACCGCCTCTGGAGCCCAGTCAGAGATTTCCGCCTCTGCTCCGGAATCCTTCAGCATGTCCATGAGACTGTTTCTATCGGTCTTCAAGGTATTGGCACGAAGAATAAGCCCTGCCTCCTGATTGTTAAATCTGCAGAGCTCTTCCGCCTCCTGATAACCGAATGCCTTTATCCATCGCTTTACAAGCCACTGGGGATGCCATTCCCGGAGGGCAAGATTTTCCGATGCATGACCCTTTCCCTCTGGAAAAGCCCTTTTTTCCGGCTCACGAATGGCTGTTCTCATTACCGCATTGACAAATTTTGAGGCTCCAATGCCTCCGCAGCCCTTAGCCAGCTCCACCGACTCGTTGCAGGCAGCAGATTCTGGAACCTTATCCATGTAAATAAGCTGATAAAACCCCATCCGCAATATGGATAAAACAACCGGGCTGATTTTTTTCAATGGGCGGTTTACGTACCTTCTAATCATCCAGTCCAAGGTTCCCGTAGCCTTTGTTGTACCATATACCAGCTCCGTTACAAATCTCCGGTCCAGCTGACTTAGCTCGTTATTTTTGAAAGCCCTTGCCAATGCCACATTGGCGTAGGCATCATTTTCACTTATTTCAGCAATAATCCTTAGGGCTGTTTCACGTGCTTTATCCATAAATGTATTTATGCTCCTCACTTATCCTTGGGAATTATGATGGCCTCTATCTCCTTGCGCACCTGCTCTATATCCACATGGGTATTGTAGCAGGGTCCGTTGGGCCGTATATTCATCACGCCAACAGCTGGCAGTGGGTACACATCCTGTATTCCGCTTGTAAGATCCCTTTCGCAGGCAATGGCTAAAACCACCTTGGGGCGGATATTTTTTACCGTCTGCCTTGCCAAGGTACCTCCTGTTACCACAAAGAAATGGAACCCCTTTTCCTCCGCAAGGCTCACCAACGCTCCTATATCGCAGCCTCCGCAGCGCTTGCAGTTATTAGGGTCCCTCGTTATCTTATGGGGACAGGTGGCAAGCTGAAGACAGTGGGGCGTCACCACCAAAAGCTTGTCCGCCGGAACCCGGATATGCCGATTTCTAATTATCTGATTGCTTACCGCCACAAAGGAGGCTTCTATTTTACGCTTATCGAAGCCAAAAGCCTTCCCCAGAACCACAACCAGTGGAAAAAGCATATTTATCAAGGTGTAGCTTTTCCTCTGCAAAAGCTGGGGACATCCCCAGCCCTTTATAGCCGACACCATGCTTAAAATTCCCAGGCCCGTTACCATCACCACAACCGCCAGGATGATTCCAAATACCATTGGCAGATATTCATTTATCTCCTGCAGGCCCAAAAAGGTAACACGCCATACCGCCCAGGAAAGCACCGCCATGCAGAGACAGCTCAGGGTCAGCAGACCAAGAAACAGTCTCTTATAGGGCCGTTCTATTTTAAATGGTAATTTTTTCTCCATAAAATCCCTCTTTATGGACACGGCTTATTCAAAAATACTTCCTGACATAAGCTTATGTCCCTTTAGATACTCTCCTGCTGGCATTTTTTTCTTGCTGGGAGCCTGCAGTTCTGTAATCTCAATGGTTCCATTTCCAGTGCTGACGAAAAGCTGCTTTCCACCGCCATCCAGTATGGTTCCCGGAGCGCTGTCACTGGATTTATCCAATACTTTGGTTCCCCAGATTTTAAATTTCTGACCCTGAAGCATTGCATAAGCTCCCGGCCAGGAATTAAGCCCCCTTACAAGATTATGAATTTCTCCAGCGGATTTTGACCAGTCAATATGTCCGGTATCCTTTTTCAAAAGCGGAGCATAATTTGAAATGGAGTCATCCTGCTTATGACGCTCAATGGTTCCATCGGCAATTTTCAGTACCGTTTCCTCCAAAACCTTTGCTCCATCCATCATGAGCTTGTCGTGAAGCTCCTCTGTGGTCATGTCAGGACCGATTTCAGTTTCAGCCTTTATGAGCATATCCCCGGTATCAAGTCCGGCATCCATATACATGGTGGTGATGCCAGTTTTTGTCTCGCCGTTGATAATTGCCCAGTGAATGGGAGCCGCCCCACGATATCTAGGAAGCAGTGAACCATGGACATTTACACAGCCATATTTAGGTATGTCGAGAATTGCCTGGGAAAGAATCTGTCCAAAAGCCACAACCACCATAAGGTCCGGAGCCATCTCACGAAGTTTTTCAGTGAACTCAGGAGTCTTTATTTTCTCTGGCTGAAAAACCTCGATACCCTTTTCCAAAGCACAGGCCTTCACTGGGGAAGGAATCATTTTCTGACCACGTCCACGGGGTCTGTCCGGCTGAGTTACAACGCCGATAACCTCCACCGAATCCATGTCAGTGAGCTTTTCAAGGCAGGGAACAGCAAAATCAGGAGTTCCCATAAAGATAACTTTAAGCTTATCTCCCATTACTCCTCTGCCTCCTTATGACGAAGGGTCTTTGCAACATCGATAAAAAGCTGTCCCTCAAGATGATCCAGCTCATGCTGTACGCAGCGGGCAAAGAGGCCGGTAACTGTGATTCTCTGTCTCTTGTTTTTACGGTTGGTAAACTCCACTGTAACCTGTGTTGCCCTTTCAACCTCGCCATACACCTGTGGTACGCTGAGACAGCCCTCTGTACCAAGCTCAGAACCTTCCTTTTTAACTATTACGGGATTTACCATGTCAAAAAGTCCGTCACCGGTGTCGATTACCACCGCTCTGATGGGCACCCCTACCTGCGGAGCTGCCAGTCCTACGCCGTCAGCCTCGTACATGGTTTCAGCCATGTTGTCCAAAAGCTTTTTCAATTTATTATCCACACGGCCCACCGGTGTACATACTTCCTTCAGCACCGGATCACCCGCTTTTTTTATTTCAAGCAATGCCATTAGCATTTCCCTCCTGAAAAAAACATATTCTACAAAATTCTACCATATATAGTAGTAAAAATCCAATTTAAAAGCTCCCGCACCTAACTTGGCACGGGAGCATATTTAGCATATAGAATTTTACTTTATGGACAGTGTAACGATTTCACCGTTGATGTTCCATTCCTTGCTGAAGCCGTCAACTTCACCGTACTTGAAGGCATCTGCCAATACAACTCTGCTGATTTCTGCTTCGTTCTTGCTAACAAGCTCCTGAAGCTTGTCATTGCCCTGAACATATACGGTAATGTGGTCAGTTACCTCAAAGCCGTTGTCCTTGCGCATGGTCTGAAGCTTGCTGATGATTTCACGAACAAAGCCCTCTTCAATAAGCTCAGGTGAAAGGGTGGTTTCAAGAGCAACAGTAACCTTGCCGTAATGCTGGGATACATAGCCCTCAGTCTGTGCCATGCTTACTTCAACATCCTCAGGCAGGAGATCCAGTCCGCCGGACTTCAGCTCAACATGAAGCTTTCCGGTGGAATCAAGCTCAGCCTTTGCTGCGGTGCCATTCAGTGCAGCCAGCGCAGCCTTAACCTCGCCAATCTTAGGTCCAACCTTAGGTCCGAGGACCTTGAACTGAGGCTTGAAGCTGTAGGTGAGATACTCCTCCATATCATCCTTGAAGGATACCTGCTTTACGTTCAGCTCGTTTTCAATGATTTCCTTGTAGAACTCATCCAGCTCTCTGTCAGCCTTTACATACATATTGCCGATAGGCTGACGGTTCTTGATGTTTGCAGCATTTCTTGCAGCACGTCCGAGAACAACGATGTCAAGGAGCAGGCCCATATTTGCCTCAAGCTCTGCATCGATAAAGCTCTCGTCAGCAGCAGGGAAGTCGCAGAGATGAACGCTCTTAGGCGCATCTGCATCAATGCTTCTTACCAGATTCTGATAAATGGACTCTGTGATAAACGGAACCATAGGAGCTGCAGCCTTTATAACAGTTACAAGACAGGTGTAAAGGGTCATGTAGGCATTAATCTTGTCCTGAGTCATGTCCTTAGCCCAGAAACGCTCACGGCTGCGGCGTACATACCAGTTGGACAGCTCGTCAACGAAGTCCTGAAGTACCTTTGCAGCCTCGGTAACCTTGTAATCGCCAAGGTAGTTATCCACATTCTTCACCAAAGTATTCAGTCTGGAAAGAATCCACTTGTCCATTACAGACAGCTTGTCATACTCAAGGCTGTACTTGGTTGCATCGAAGTTGTCAATATTAGCATAGAGCACAAAGAATGCATAGGTGTTCCAAAGGGTACCCATGAACTTTCTCTGGCCCTCCTGAACGGCATCATCATGGAAACGGTTCGGCAGCCATGGAGCGCTGTTTTCATAGAAATACCAACGGATTGCATCTGCGCCATGCTTTGTGAGAGCTTCCATAGGATCCACCGCATTGCCCTTGGACTTGGACATCTTACGGCCGTCCTTGTCCTGAACGTGTCCGAGAACGATTACATTTTTATAAGGAGCCTTGTTGAAAAGCAAGGTTGATATTGCAAGCAGAGAATAGAACCATCCACGGGTCTGGTCCACAGCCTCGGAAATGAAGTCCGCCGGATATCTGCGCTCGAAAATTTCCTTGTTCTCAAAGGGATAATGCCACTGTGCAAAAGGCATGGAACCAGAATCGAACCAGCAGTCAATAACCTCAGGAACACGGTGCATCTCGCCGCCGCACTCCGGACACTTAATGGTCACACGGTCAATGTACGGACGATGAAGTTCGATTTCATCCGGGCAGTTGTCGGACATGGACTTCAGCTCTTCAATGGAACCGATGGCGTGCTGATGTCCACAGCTGCACTCCCATACATTCAGCGGTGTGCCCCAGTAGCGGTTACGGCTGATGCCCCAGTCCTGAACATGCTCAAGCCAGTCGCCGAAACGGCCCTTGCCGATGCTTTCCGGAATCCAGTTTACAGTGTTGTTGTTTGCAATGAGCTGTTCTCTTACAGCGGTCATCTTGATGAACCAGGACTCACGTGCATAGTAAATGAGCGGAGTGTCGCAGCGCCAGCAATGTGGATAGCTGTGCTCGAATACAGGAGCCTTGAAGAGCTTGCCGGATTCCTTCAAATCCTTGAGAATCAGCGGATCTGCATCCTTAACAAACACCCCCGGCCAAAGGGTATCCTCAGTCATTTGGCCCTTTGCATCAACATACTGGATGAAAGGCATGTCATACTTTTTGCATACACGGCTGTCGTCCTCACCAAATGCAGGAGCTGTATGAACGATACCAGTACCATCAGCTGTGGTTACATAGTCATCGCACATTACATAGAAGGCTTTTTTCTTAAGCTTGCCCTCAGCAAAGGGATAAAGAGGCTCATAGTCACGATATTCCAAGTCCTTGCCCTTCATTTTCGCAAGAACTTCACGTTCCCCTTCCACATCGGCAAATACGGTATCCACCAATGCTTCAGCCATGTAGTAAACAGTTCCGTCAACACGGATTTTTACATAATCAACCTCAGGATTCACCACAAGACCAAGGTTGGATGGCAGTGTCCAAGGGGTAGTTGTCCATGCCAGGAAGTACGCATCCTCATCCTTAGCCTTGAACTTAACAATTGCGGAACGTTCCTTAACGTCCTTATATCCCTGTGCTACCTCATGGGAGGAAAGCGGAGTTCCGCAGCGAGGGCAGTAAGGAACAACCTTGTAGCCCTTATAAAGCAGACCCTTGTTCCAAATTTCCTTCAAAGCCCACCACTCGGACTCGATGAAATCATTTTCATAGGTGATGTAGGGATGCTCCATGTCGGCCCAGAAGCCAACAACATCGGAGAATTCCTCCCACATGCCCTTATATTTCCATACGGACTCACGGCACTTCTTGATGAAAGGCTCGATGCCGTACTTTTCAATCTGCTCCTTGCCGTCAAGACCAAGAGCCTTCTCCACCTCAAGCTCAACAGGCAGACCATGGGTATCCCAGCCGGCCTTTCTCAGAACCTTCTTGCCCTTCATTGACTGATAACGGGGCAGCATATCCTTGATTACACGTGTGAGCACGTGTCCGATATGAGGCTTGCCGTTTGCTGTAGGGGGGCCGTCATAAAAGGTAAAGGTATCACAGCCTTCTCTCTGATCAATCGCTTCATTGGCAATGTTTTCCTTTTTCCAGAAATCCAGAACCTCATGCTCTCTTTCAACAAAATTGAGCTTCGTGTCTACTTTTTTGTACAAAGTAATTCCTCCTGACGATTTACGGCCTGCGAAAAGCTATATAAACGAAAAGGCCTCCATCCATGTATCAAAACAGGATGAAGGCCAAACCGCCCAATGTGGACGGTGACATTTCATTCAAACCACCTATTTCGCATACCAACATATGCTATCCCTTTAACGGTGGATACCGGCACAGCCTACTCGTTGCCTTTCAGCCTGCTGCTACGGAGTGATATTCAAACAGATTATCCTGCACCGGCTTGCACTGTCCCGGCTCGCTATTGCCTTCACATCTGTCCTACTGTCTCCATCATCGCATTTGTATATTCACGACTATTAAGTATACTAGCACAAACCCCTAGCAAATTCAAGCGGTCTTGCGCTTTTCTCTCCAACCAAGATAGAGCCATGCGATAAACGCAATACTGAATCCCAAAAGGGCTGTCACCTGGGCGGATTTAAACACTCCCAGCACCAGCTCGGTATAGTCTCCACGAAGGTATTCCAGGAAAAATCTTGCTATTGAATAAAGCATTACATAAAGAGCAAATGCCTGTCCTTTTCCATGCTTAAATGAGCGGTATATCAAAAGCACCGCAAATATCGCCATATCCAGCTGGCCCTCCCATATTTCAGCGGGCCAAAGGGGCTGCGCTCCGTAGGTGTGGTACGCCAGGGTAGTTGCAGGATATAAAATACCAAAGGAAGACCCCGTAGGAGCCCCAAAGGCATCTCCATTTAAAAGGTTTGCACAACGGCCCAGAGCCTGTCCTAAGATTATTGCCGGGGCGGTGATGTCCATCAAAGCCAGTGTATCGATTTTATAGATACGGGTGTAAATAACCCCGACGATTACGCCAAGGAGTACACCTCCCTGAATTGCCATGCCTCCCTGCCACACGTTGAACAGCTCCGTAAGGTGATTGCTATAATAATCCCAGTCGAAGAAGAACACATCCCAGAGTCTTGCTCCAACTATTCCGGCAAGACCGCAATATATACCCATATCCGGAATATGTCTATGGTATCTGCCATCCTGTTTTGCCAAAAAATAAGCAACGCCGGTGGCAAGAATAATACTGAGGCTCAGCACAACCCCGTAGGCACGTATGGGGAAATCTCCTATATAAAAAAGATACTGGTGCATATCCATTGCTCCTTAGAAATAGATTTAATGCCATTCATTATAACGCCATTGTTCAAGTTTTTCCATAAGAAAAACATTCCACATTGCGTTT
>CAVAVT010000026.1:0-23833 GCA_963592185.1 bacterium
CTCGCGACCCCCACCTTGGCAAGGTGATGCTCTACCAACTGAGCTATTTCCGCATTTTCGTGACCTCTACGCGCCTGCGTTAGTCAACAAAACATATTCTACATGTCATATGCGCTTTTGTCAACACTTGTTTTTAAATTTTTTCAATTTATTTTCCAAGCGTCCACAAGTTCCTTTGCAGCAACATAAGGATCTTCCGCCCCGGCTACAGCAGATACCACGAAGAAACCATCCACCCCGGTCTTCTTCAAATCAGGAATATCTTTCAGTTTCACGCCGCCGCCAACAACAACAGGAACAGCACTAATCCTTGCCAGCTCAGAAAGTTCCTCAAGGCTTCTTGTGATAACGATTCCATTCTCATCCATTCCGCAGTCAGGTTTTGTTGCTGTCTCATGAAGCGGACCTGCACCAAAGTAATCAATCTGGCTTACATCTGCATTTTTCACATAATCAATCAGCTCTGAGGTTCTCGCCGAAAGTCCGACGATAGCCTCCTCCCCTAAATATCTTCTGCATATTTCCACTGGGATATCACTTTGTCCAACGTGTATACCGTCCACTCTTACTCCCTTAGCTCTACATGCCAGCACCACGTCCAATCTGTCATCCACCAAAAGTGCTACTTTGCCCTGGGCATTAAGTTCTTCCAGTGCATAGGATGCCTCTGCGGTAATACCAATCAATTCTCTGGCAGAAGCCACCTTGGACCTTATCTGCACAAAAGTGAATCCGCCATTTACTGCAGCCTTAACAACATCGCTGACAGGTCTTCCGTTGGTATTCTCCGGACCAACCACAAAGTATGCTGATAAATCAAATGTATTTCTTATGCTCATTATCTTCACTCCTCACCTAAAATCTTATTAATTTTTTCAGGTTTGGAATGCATCATGTCAGTGTATCCCGGTCTTATGTCCGCCTTAACCAGAACTGATGTCCTTATTCCCTTTTCCGCAAGCACAAAAGTTGCCTTTTTAACCACAGCCATAACCTCGTCCCAGTCCCCTTCAATTTCTGTGAACATGGAATTAGTTCTATGGGGAAGCCCAGATTCTCTTATAACCTTGATTACTTGTGAAACGTATCCGGACATTTCTTCACCGGTTCCACAGGGTGCTATTGCAACAGCAATTAACGTATTCATGTAAAAATCCTCCTTTTTACGCATAAAAGGGAGACAGCCCGAAAGCCGTCTCCCTTTATTCTTAAATTAATCAGACAATGATATGTGCAATGATATAGCCAACAATACAGCCGGTAAATACAACAATAAGTCCCGGTATCATAAAGCTGTGGTTCAGCAAAAATTTACCGATACGGGTAGTGCCTGAACGATCAAAACCTATGCAGGCCAAATCTGACGGATAAGTCGGCAGGAAGAAGTAACCGTAGCAAGCAGAAATGAATGACAGAACTACTACAGGATCTACGCCAACATTAAGTGCCAGTGGTACAACAATGGCAATTGCTGCTCCCTGTGAGTTAACCAGCTTGGATGTAAGGAATGCAAAAATCGCATAAGCCCAAGGATACTGAATAACAGCTGCACCCAGCCAATCTTTAAGAACACTGATGTTATTGCTGAAGTAAGTATCTGCCAGCCATGCTACACCGTATACGGATACAAGTGCAACGATACCGGACTTAAACACCTGGCTGTTGCCTACAGTGTTTTTCAAATCCTTTACCTTGCAGATAAAGAGAATCATAGCAGCTACCATGAGCATTACCATCTGGATAACCTCAGTCATGGAAACAGCCTTCATCTCACCCTTTGCGTTAGGGAAATGAGGAAGAAGCTCCTGGAAGTTGCCCAGCAGTGCGATTACAATTATACCGATAAAGAAGATGTACATAGCGTGGTAGTAGGACTTAGGAAGTTCTTTGTCCTGAAGGCTCTCAGCATCACCGTATATATATTCACGGGTAGCTGCATCAGCAATACGCTTCTGGAAATCCTCATCCTTGTCCAAATCCTTGCCACGGCGATAAGACCAAAGTGCAGCACAAAATACACCACAGAATGTGGACGGTATGGAAATAGCCAGCACTTTAAGTACTGAAATTTCAACACCTGCAGCTGTCAGAAGGGCTACCATAGTAACAACAGCAACGGATACCGGAGAAGCACAGATTCCTGCCTGAGCAGCAACAGATGATACAGCCATTGGACGCTCAGGTCTGATGTTCTGCTTGATTGCAATGTCATATATTATAGGAAACATTGTGTAGCACACATGTCCAGTACCACAGAGCACTGTAAGGAACCAGGTGGTAATAGGTGCCAGAATAGTAACACGCTTCGGATTTGAGCGAAGCAGCTTCTCTGCATATTTCAGCATAACAGTCAGACCGCCTGATGCCTGCAAAAAGCCTGCGCAGGTTACAACTGCCAAAATAGTGAGCATTACGCCGATTGGAGGACTTCCTGGCTTATACTGAAATACAAATGTGTAAAGCACAAGTCCAATACCGCTGACAACAGCCAGACCAATACCGCCCTTTCTAACACCCACGATTAAGCAGGTTAGCAGAAGGACCAATCCCAAAAACATTACCATAAACAACTACTCCTTTTTTGCACAGCTGCACATATGCGCAGTACTGTGACCAAAAACACAGCAAGCACCATTTGCATGACGCTTGTATCATTAAGTATATTTATTTTATGGCAATCATATCATATTATTTATTATTAAACAAGGGTATTTTCCGTCAAAATTAGTCGTATTTCGGTCTACAATTACTCAAACTCATTCAAATTATATCATTGTCAGTCTTTCAGATTAAAGGGATAGTCAGAAAGCTCTCCAGCAGATGCCTTATAAAGTTCATCAAGGAAGTGTACCTGAAATGAACCTGGGCCGTCAGAATTTTTTTCCGCCCGCTGGCCAGCCAGATTATATACTATTGAACCAGTAACCGCCGCCGTGAAAGGATCTGAAACCGCAGCGTAAACAGCTATAACCCCTCCCAGGGAGCATCCTGCACCAGTAATCTTTTCCATAAAGTGGGAGCCGCCCTTGATATACATGACGGTACTTCCATCTGTTACCAGGTCTTCTTCGCCGGATACAGCCACCGCTCCACCTGTATATTTTGCAAGCTCTATGGCTGCGTTTTCAGCATCCGAAACCTTGTCTGTGGAGTCCACACCCTTTACGCCTTCTGAGCTGCTTGCGCAATCCAGTCCCCAGAGCTTGCCCAAGGCAATTATCTCAGAGGCATTTCCACGGATAACAGATGGCTTAAAGGGCTTCATCATGCTTAACAGTTCGGTGCGCATCGCCCCAAGACCTACAGCTACCGGGTCCAGTACCCAGTTCTTCTTTCTTTCATGGAGACGTCTTGCTGTCCGTGGAAGTGTCTCTGTATATACTGGCAGAAGAGTTCCTACATTTATATAGAAAGATTCTGCTATTTCTGCCAGAGATTCACCTTCGTCAGGAAGATAAACCATAGCAGCAGATCCTCCAACAGCCAGCTGAGTGTTTGCCACTAAATTAATTGTTACAGTGTTGGTAATGGATGGCGCCATGGGTTTTACTTTTTTTACCTTCTCCACAGCCTCAAGAATTTGTTCCCGAATAACTTTTTCACTAAGCATCTTATCTCTCCTTTTCCGGAGCGGCTGCCTCAAAAACAAAAAGCACACGCCGTATAGCGTGTGCTCCAGATTCCAAAGCGATATGCTCCCTACGACAGTATTAACCGACAGGTTCAAAGGGTCAGGCTCGAAACCTTCTCAACTCCTAAGAGTCCCCCTGCATCATATTCAGTTCAATTATTAATCTAGCATTGTTAAAGAAAATTGTCAATATTTGCTGATATGTATATATATTTCTTAGATGTTATGCATAATATGAATAGAGGCTGTAAAATAAAAAGCCCCCAACATTGCATTGAAGGCTTTAATTCCATATGGAGCTGATTATAGGATTCGAACCTACGACCTGCTCATTACGAATGAGCTGCTCTACCAACTGAGCTAAATCAGCAATGTGTCATATAAATGACTAACATAATAATTATATCTAATAGCAATATAGGTGTCAATACTCAGAAGTGTTCCAGCCGCCTGCGTGTCCCCTCATCCGGCTCCACAACTTTGAGCCATTCCAGAAGTTCCTTTACCCTGCTGGATATCTGTAAATCCTTTTTGCGCCATGCCTCAATGGTATTCAGTGCTATATTTCTACAGCCAATTACCGGAGATTTCAGCGAACAGCAGATTAGATTCTCGCCTTTTCCCGGAGTGTCCTTAAGGGCCTGCACCACATAAGAAAGTATTCCGTACTGAGGATTTTCTTCGGCGCTCTCAAGTTCATCGGCCTCATCCACCACCATATCAGAGAGGGGCAGACGTCTTTCGCATATGGAAATAACCTCGTCCACGTATTTTTTATCCGGGAACAGCAAATCTACCAAATCATAACTATTGTCAAAATCCGACTCAAGTTTTTTATACGCCGCCTCTGCGTATGGAAGACCCAAAGCTCTTGCGAACTCATAAGCTGCGCCATTCTCCACAGCTGACCTTGCCAGCTGCAGACATTTTTCTGAGCTTAAAAGCTTATTGCACTGTTCAATTATCTGTTCTTTTTCGTCAAAAATTACTTCCGGGGCTTCAACAAAGGATTTCAGATGAAGAACAGAGCTGTAGTCCTCAATGTCAGAAGCATGTACCACTGAATGATGAAGATATGCCGATAAAAGATTCCCCAGCTGCTTGTATTTTTTCAGGCTGGGAATATCCCCCAACGTGCTTCCGGCATTTATAAGCGTTTGGGCATTTTTATACTCGTCAGCATCAATTTTTTCCTGCTCCAGCACCTTCAAAAGGCCTCCACGGCGGACACATGCCATGGCTGTATAGTCAGGCATAATATCATTTTTCCATCCTTCATGGAGCATCCAGTCCTGCATTTCCTCATTCTCTGGACGAAGCATACTGACAGCGTGAATCCGCCCCCAGCCATGGAGTTTTTTCGCCAGTTCAAAAATAACCTCTGTACCATCCGGCCATGCGGAGATTATAAAGAGACAAAACAGCGTAAACTCCTCCGATGCAGCCAGAGTTGTTATTATTTCCCTAAACTCTTCCTCCGGCTCCACATCAAGGGTTTCCAGCACAGCCAGAGCAAATTTTACACCTTCGATGCTGTGCCCCTCTTTGATGTAGGACAGGGCAAACGCCCCCAGAGCCTCAGGAGAAAGAACCTGTGGATTGTCATAAATCCATTGCTGAAGGTCATCAATCATAGGAAGCATTACTCCACCAGCGGAAAAGTATGCCGCCATTGCTTCGGCAGCCTTGGAATACTCCTCCTTTGAGGCAAGCTCCAGTGCTCTGGTCAGTCCGCCAATATCCTGACCCTGGGAGGGACCCCACTGGTATCTCACCATTCCGTCAAGAGCTCCGTCAGCAAAATTCAGGCCGTTCTGATTTCTGCCACGTATGGAAAAATCCTCCGGCAGCGTCCCATCCGGACCTAATGCTGCTTTTATTTTTGTATAAATAGAAGTAACCTTATTTGCTCCAATATTACTATCTGCCATTTGGACCAATGCTCCCATTCTATAAATTATTTTTATTCACGGCTGACTTTGCAGCGATAACCTATCCAAAGCACAATAACCCATACAGGGATTACGGCCGCTGCCAGCTGCATGTCAGGTATTGTAAACATCAGGGCCAGTATACCAAACAAGAACAATATACATACGATATTGGTAAAAGGATAAAGTATGGATTTAAATTTAGTTTCCTTACCTTCCGCCTTACAGCGTTTCTTAAAGAACATATGGGTAACCGCAATCATGAACCAGCTGATAAGGGATGCTGCAGTTGCCACAGACAGGAAATACATGAATACCTTTTCCGGGAAGAAATAATTTGCAGCTACCACAATCAATGTAATTCCGGAGGAAAGGAAGATTCCTCTTACAGGAACGCCTCTCTTTGACAACTTTGCCAGTGCCTTTGGAGCTTCCCCATTGGAGGCAAGTCCGTAAAGCATACGTGAGTTGCTGTAGATTGCAGAATTATACACAGAAACAGCTGCAAAAAGTACCACAAGGTTAAGGATATTTGCCGCTGCAGGGATTCCCACATAAGAAAAAATCTGTACAAAGGGGCTTGCCTCTGTTCCAACCTGATTCCACGGCCAGAGAGCCATGAGCACAGCCATGGTGCCAACGTAGAAAATCAGTATTCTCCAAATAACCTGATTAATAGCACGAGGAATTGACTTATTGGGGTTCTCAGCCTCTCCAGCGGTAATTCCGATAAGCTCAATGCCGCCAAAGGAGAACATTACAGGAACGATTGAAAGCAGCATTCCCCAGGCTCCATTAGGGAAGAATCCCCCATTTTCCCACAGATTGGAAAAATTATCCGGGAATGGCTCCGGATTTGAAAACAGAATCCAAAGGCCCAAAACAATCATCATTATAATAGCTGCAATTTTAATAAAGGCAAGCCAGAACTCGGTTTCACCGTAAGCGCTTACAGTAACCAAATTTATAACAGTAATGACTACAAGACATACCAATGCAGAAATCCACTGGGGCAGATCCGGGAACCAGTAATTCATATATATTCCCACAACGGTAAGCTCTGCCATACTTACGATTACATAATTAAACCAATAATTCCATCCAGCTAAAAATCCGGGGAAGCGGCCCCAATACTTGCTGGCATAATAACTGAAGGACCCGGATACCGGCTCATCCACCGCCATTTCTCCAAGCATACGCATAATCAGAAATACCACAAGTCCACCCAGCAAATAGGAAAGCATAACAGCCGGTCCAGCAAGGGATATTGTGGAAACCGAGCCGTAGAACAAGCCTGTTCCAATTGCACCGCCAAGGGCAATCATCTGCAGATGCCTGCTTTTAAGGCCTCTTTGCATCTTTTCATCTTTTTGGTCCATGTTTCATCATCTCCAACACGGGACAGATTGCAGAAAACTTTTAATCCATCCTTCAAAATAATGTATAAAGCATTCATTTATACCGTTTAATTATAACGCCATTACTCAAGTTTTTCCACGGGAAAAGCCTGTCAAAATCCCCGGACCATGCAACAACTTTATGGAAAATAGAAATTCTGTTATACTTTAATAAAAGAGATAGAAAGGAACGCTGCCCATGTCTGATGAAGAAAAAACTGACGTAAACCGCCCACACGGCGTACAGCAAAGCATAAAAATGGAGCTTTTGGGGATGATTCATTCCGCAGAAAATCCCTTTGATATCATTATTCATATCGCAAAATATCTTGAAAAGGAGTCTGCTGAGGATGGATATGCCCAGCATATCATTGAAAACATCCGCTCCGTATACGGCTTGGCACTTGGAGATGCCAAACTCCTGCAGGACGAGCTTAAGGATGTGGAGGCCAGGTACCAGAAAATTTCTGCCGCAAAAGACAATCCTAATTTTTCAGAGGAAGAAAAACAGCGCATCGGATTTGCCGTAAACCTTCATAAGAAAAATATCGAACGCCTCAAAGAGCTTATCCATAAGGCGGAACTTGAAGGCACTGACCCCATAATAGAAAAATAAAAGCGACTGTAGCAATACCTGAACTCAGATATTGTTACAGCCGCTTGCGACGTTAATTGAGTATATAAACCTCTACGTCACGACGTCCAAACTGCATTGCAGAACCATAGTCCTCAACGCATACATCAACTTTATTTCCTATGATTGCTCCGCCTGTATCAGCGGCAATGGCAACGCCATATCCCGGAATGTAAACAGTTGTACCCAAAGGAATAACATTGGGATCTACAGCAATAACACCATGACGGGCTGCAATTCCTGTAGCGGTAATTCCGCTTCCGCCGCCATCTGTAGGCAGATATGCGGTAGCCTGCATAACCATCACTGAGCTATACTGTCTGGCACCTTCACTGGTATGAATTACATTTTGAGGTACCTCAGGCTTTGGAGCATCTATAACCTTTATTTCCAGCTCCTCTATAATCGGAGTATCGAGACTTACATCTGAAATGTATCCCTCTCCAGCATAGCCAAACTCCGCAAGAAGCTCTCCAACATTATTACAGCCTGTCATCACTTCACGGCGTTCTCCATTGTAATCCAGAATTACGGAAATAGCCCTGTGGACAGTGATATGCATTTTATTGCTGTCCTGGCTCATATCAAAGGTGTCCTGCTCATTCATATTTATACCGGCCTGCCGCAGGATTGCCGCCGGAGTACGGTTAACCGTATCAACATTTAATGTCTGTCCATCCACATCAATGGTTACATGGTTTGTGGTTGTAAAACCGGTCATAACCATTGCCATAACAAACAGCATTGTGACACTGACCACGATATGCTTGTCTCTGAGTCGCGCCAATAATCGTTTTTTAAGACTCATTCAATTCCTCCTTTATTGGACTTTTGAATTATAGCATGTGCTCTTATGACCTGTCAAATTTAGCAGGTAATATCTCCCCACTTTTGCCACTTTACAGCTATATTTTTAAGTATATTACCACCACTATACCAATGATTTTTGAAGTTTACCTCCACTTAGACCTATGACAACATAATAATTTCAGTTTTTCACATAAAAAAACAGCAAAAAGACAGGTTTTTGTCTCTTTGCTGTTCTATTTTGTTCTATTCGCTTAAATTCCGTACAAATCGAAGCTGTTTTGTGTGGTCATTGCTGCAAAACTTTCAAGGCTTTCACCACGAAGCTCTGCTGCTTTTTCCGCCACATGACGGACAAACGCTGGTTCATTCCGCTTTCCTCTCATGGGGACTGGTGCCATATATGGTGAGTCTGTTTCCACCAGTATGCGTTCTCCCGGAAGCCACTGCACCAGCTCTGGAAGCTTTGCAGCGTTCTTGAAGGTCAGCGGACCGTCTATGCCGATGTACCATCCCATGCGGATAAGCTCCTTAGCTGTCTCCATACTGCCGGAATAGCAGTGAAGCACACCTCTGAGGCCTTTTCCCTCTTTTTTTAAGATACTCAGGGTATCCCCCTGGGCATCCCTTGCATGGATGCATACAGGCATTCCCATCTGACGGGCAATATCCAGCTGACGGATGAAAATCTCCTGCTGAAGCCGTCTCGCATCCGGATCCTTTTCCCAGTAATAGTCCAGTCCGATTTCGCCAATGGCAACAACCTCTGGATGCTCCGCCCAGGATGCAAGCCTGTCATCGTCCGCCTGAGTCATGGGACGGGCCTCCTCAGGGTGTATTCCAACCCCTGCGTAAAGTCCCTCATAGCTCTCAGCCAGCTTCACAACCGCCTCAGAGGATTCCATGGTGTCCCCCATATTAATCATACGGAGAACGCCATTATCCTTTGCACGCTGTATAACCTCTTCCCGGTCCCCATCGAATTTTTCATCATTGAGATGGGTATGGGTATCCACCAACACTATTTCGCTGCTCATTTTACAACGGACCCCACAGGCATATCCACGCTGACAACCTTCAGCGCATCATCCTTAGAAGCTGCCAGAATCATTCCCTGGGACATGATTCCACGAATCTTTGTAGGCTTCAGGTTAATTACCATAACTACATTCTTGCCCACCAAATCATCTGGCTCATAATACTTGGAAATTCCGGAAACAACCTCACGCTGCTCATCTCCAAGGTCAACAGTTACCTTCAGGAGCTTGTCTGCGTTCTCAACCTTTTCAGCTGCAAGGATTTTTACCACCTTCAGATGAATCTTTGAAAAGGTATCAAAGGTGATTTCATCAGAATTTTTTTCCTCAGCCTGTTTAGGAGCATTCTTCTTGGAAACCTTCTCCTTTGCCGGAGCCTCAGTCTTTTCCACCTCGATACGTGGGAAAAGCTGCTCAGCCTCACCAATGTGCATTCCTGCAGGGATACCGCCAAAGGTCTTGATATCTTCAAGTCTTACATCCTCAAAGCTCTGCTCAATTCCCAGCTGCTTCCAGATACGTCTTGCGGTTACAGGCATAAACGGGGAAATCAATACGCTGATAATGCGCAGGCTTTCCATAAGGTTGTACATGGTATTTGCAAGCTCCTGCTTTTTCTCAGGATCCTTTGCGAGAACCCATGGAGCTGTCTCATCAATATACTTATTTGCACGGCTGATAAATGCCCAAACCTCTTTAATAACAGGGCTTATCTGCATTTTCTCAAGTCCTGCCTCAAAGTCAGCAACTGTCTTTTCAGCATCAGCCTTCAGGGACTTGTCCACATCGCTTTCTCCATTTGGAGCCAGCACAATGCCTTCCTGGAAACGACCAACCATGTTCAATGTGCGGTGAAGAAGGTTTCCAAGGTCATTTGCCAGGTCAGAGTTAATGCGCTGAATCAGGGCATCACGGGAGAAATTGCCATCCTGTCCCAAATTAATTTCACGGAGCAGGAAGTAGCGGATGGTGTCCGCACCAAATTCGTCAATAAGAAGGTTCGGATCCACAACATTTCCCTTTGACTTAGACATTTTGTCACCATCAACAATAAGCCATCCGTGACCATAAACCTGCTTTGGAAGCGGAAGATCCAATGCCATAAGGATACAAGGCCAGATGATGGAGTGGAAACGAACGATTTCCTTGCCCACCAGATGAAGGTCTGCAGGCCAGAACTTATTGAACTTTTCCTGATCATCCAAAAATCCGATTGGAGTCAAGTAGTTAGTCAAAGCATCGAACCATACATAGATTACATGCTTGGTATCAATGGGCACAGGAATACCCCAGTCGAAGCTGGTTCTTGAAATGCACAAATCCTCAAGTCCCTGCTTAATGAAGTTAATCATCTCATTGCGGCGAGATACCGGCTGGATAAAATCAGGATTCTCCTCAATATACTTCAAAACCTTGTCCGCATACTTGGACATTTTGAAGAAATATGCCTCCTCAGCTACCTCCTCAACGGGGCGGTGGCAGTCAGGGCAGCAGCCATTTTCATCCAGCTGATGCTCAGTCCAGTAACTTTCGCAGGGAGTGCAGTAAAGGCCCTTGTATGAACCCTTATAAATATCTCCCTTTTCATAAATACGCTTAAAAATCTCCTGAACCACCTTCTCATGGCGCTTCTCAGAAGTGCGGATAAAGTCATCATTTGAAATATCAAGTCTCTTCCAGAGCTTCTGGAATCCATCCACAATGCGGTCTACATATTCAATAGGCTTAATGCCTTCCTCTTCAGCCTTGCGCTGAATCTTCTGACCGTGCTCATCACTTCCGGTAAGGAAAAAAACATCATAGCCAGCCAATCTCTTGAAACGGGCCATTGAGTCTGCAATGGTTGTGCAATATGCATGTCCGATATGCAGCTTGGCACTCGGATAATAAATTGGTGTAGTGATGTAATATGATTTCTTTTCCACGGAATATGTCCTCCCTTTTTGTTTCCCGGCCTAATGATGACCGTTCAACTACTATTATATATAAATAAAAATGATTAACTATTTTTTTCAGAGTCAAGCAGAACCTTGTAAACATCTCTCCGGCTCAGGCCCAGCTGCTTTGCGGTTTCACGCATGGCCTCCTTGCGGCTAAGTCCCTGGGACTCATACTGTGCCACAAGCTCCACAGGTGAAAGCTCTGTATCTGTCTCCACGGATTCATCAATATCCTCCGCCCCGGACACTATGATTACAAATTCCCCTCTAGGCTCATGTTCTTCATACCAGGCGAAAAGCTCTCCCAGTGTTGCCCTTTTGAACTCTTCAAAGCGCTTTGTAAGCTCCCTTGCCACTGCTGCCCTGCGGTTTTCTCCAAGAGCTTCGGCTAGCTCCTTTAAGGTCCTTTTTAAATGATGTGGAGCCTCATAAAAAATAAGTGTTTCCCTGCGCTTTGAAATTTCTGCCAGCAGTTCACGGCTTTTCTTGCCAGTTTTCGGCAAAAATCCCACAAAAGTAAACATGGTGGTATCAAGACCGGAGCATATGAGTGCGGAAAGTGCCGCATTTGCACCGGGGATTGGAGAAACCCTTATACCGGCTTCAATGGCCAGCTGCGCCAGATGACTTCCCGGATCCGAAATCCCTGGAAGTCCTGCATCGCTTACACAGACAATATTTTCACCATCCAGCAGGCGTTTTACAAGCAATGGTCCCTTTTCCAGCTTGTTATGTTCATGATAGCTGGTAAGGGGAGTATGTATATCAAAATGCGTAAGAAGCTTTCTGGTATGTCTTGTATCCTCAGCGGCAATAACATCAGCTTCCCGAAGCATTCTAATTGCACGCTCAGTCATATCCTCCAGATTGCCTATGGGAGTAGCGGAGAGATACAGCACTCCATATCCATTTTCGGCTGTCTGCACATCTAAAGCTTCATTGGTAATGCTCACTAGGCTTGCTCCTCTCCCTCATTTTGTATATTAGCGTTTTCATCCACTGGATAAAACAGCCTCATTACTTCATCAGTATACCTTCCATCCTCGCCGTGCACAACCAACGGCGGAAGGTATTTTATTCCTCCCGGCACCCCTCCCACAATGGCCTCAATAAGTACCATATTGGGAGCTTTGTCCTCCTTTGGTTCCACAAAACGAATCCTCTTTACCGCCAGCTGATTTTCCTGCAGAGCTGTCATTATTTCCTGAAGCCTTTCCGGAATGTGTATCATTGCCAGCCTTCCACGGAATTTCAGGGCATAGCGTGCCGCAGCCACAACGTCCTTCAATGTGGCTGTAACCTCATGACAGGCCCTGGCAACTCCGTCCTTTTTGCTCTGTGCCCCACAGCTCACTGGTCTGTATGGGGGATTAACCATTACCAAGTCGAAGCTCTCCGCAGGATAAATATTCCTTATACTGCGGTAATCCCCCTCCTGCACAGTTATCCTGTCAGACAGGCCGTTCAGCTCCACGTTCCGCTTTGCCAGCTCCGCCATAATGGGATTAAGCTCTACCGCATCGAAATGAGAAACATGGTCCACAGCCAAAAGAGGCATAACTCCAGTTCCCGTTCCTAAATCCAGAGCCTTCCAATGCTTCCGATATTCTGGAAAATGGGCTAGGAGAACCGCATCCAGTGAAAAGCAGAACTCTGTCTCATTCTGTATTATACGTCTTCCGCTGAGAATCAGGTCATCTAATCTTTCATTTGGTCCAAGTTTAACATTTTCCCAATTCATTCGTCATTACTCTGACCCTGTGTATTTTCCTCACGGGGAGCATTTCCCGGCTTGCCGTTTTTCCTTGGACGGCGGCGTCTTTCGCCACGCTCGCCCCTGTTTTCCTGCTGGCGGTTTCCCTCATGAGAACCCTCTTTTCCACTTTCATGACGGCGGCGGCCATGACGCTCGCCTCCGTCCTTCTGTGAGGATTCTACATCATTTGTTTCAGGAACTGGTTCTCCTCCTTCAGGAGCCTCCTGAACAATGACTTCCTCCCAGGACGTAATGGTGGTATTTCCATCATCAAGGAGAATGGTAGCTGTACGTCTCTGTGGATTAACAGCGATAACCTTTCCTTCTCCATCCTCACAAATAACACGTGAACCACGCTCCGGAGCCTCAACCTTTTTACGCTTGTTGGGACAGCCCTCGCCGCAGTAGCAGTTACTTTCATACTTCAGACAGCACATAAGTCTTCCGCAGATACCGGAAATCTTTGTTGGATTAAGGGACAGATTCTGTTCCTTAGCCATTCTGATGGATACAGGCTCAAAATCGCCCAAAAAGGTTGCACAGCAAAGTGGGCGGCCGCAGCAGCCAATTCCGCCCATAAATTTTGCCTCATCCCTGACACCAATCTGGCGAAGCTCTATCCTTGTGCGGAAAATGGAAGCCAGGTCCTTTACCAGCTCACGGAAATCAATTCGTCCGTCAGCGGTGAAATAAAATATGATTTTATTTACATCGAAGGTATATTCCACCTCGATAAGCTTCATGGGCAGCTTGTGCTCAGCAATTTTCTGCTCACAGATACGGTAAGCCTCCTCCTGGCGGCGGTGGTTGTCCTCCACCTTCGCATCATCAGCTGCATTTGCCTTGCGCCTTACCACCTTCAGGGGAGATACCACCTCGCTGTCCTCCACATTACGTGGCGGTATTACCACAGTGCCGTATTCCATTCCCCTTGCGGTTTCCACAATAACGTGGTCATTGAGGGAAAGCTCCAGCTCTCCCGGAGTAAAATAATATATTTTGCCCGCCTTTTTAAAGCGGATACCTACTACGTTCTGCACGTTGTTTCCTCCATTTATATATACAGCTTAATTCTGCCTTGCTGCATCCTGAAGACGGATGAGCATGCCGTCAAGCTGAAGTTTCAAATTAACATTCGCCAAAAGCCTATGGCGTATATCCCTGACAATTCCCAGCATTGCCTCAGCCTTATTTTTCTGCAGCTTTCCAGCCATATCTGCCAGTTTTTCCAACATATCTTTATGATACAAAAGTTCATGTGCGCCACTGTAAAGTACCAGCAAATCTCTAAGGACCATAGCTAAAAAGCCCAGCCATTCATCAAGGCTCTCCCTGGACATGGCAGAAAGCTCCGCTCCCTTGTCCCAAATGCCCCGGCTGGTCATTCCCTTTGATGACAAAATTTCCTCCAGGGTCCTTACAGCATCCTCTCTGAGACTGATACCTTCTCCCTCATAAAGCCTTATTGCCTTTCCGATACTTCCCTCGGCAATGGCGCCTATTGCACTGGCTTCTGCCGCTGATGCCCCAAGCTCCACAAGATGGCTGGCAATGATTTCCGGTGAAAGCAGTCCGAACTCCATTCGCACACAGCGTGAGCGTATGGTATCCAAAAGAGAATCCGGTGAATCAGTTATTAAAATGAAAACCATCGGTCCCACTGGTTCTTCAATGGTTTTCAGCAGGCTGTTTTCTGCAGCCTCATTCATAAGCTCCGCTCCGTCAAGGATGGCCACTCTGGTGGTGGAAAGCTTCGGCGCCAGGGCAAGCTTTGACTCTAAATCACGTATCTGCTCGATTTTAATGCTTTTCGCCGCCTTGCCCTTGCTTTCAGGTTCCAGATAATAAAAATCCGGATGGGTCCCCACATCTATTGCCCTGCATGCCTCACAACATCCACAAGGAATACCGTTTTCAGGATGCTGACATAAAAGCGATGCCGCCAGAGCCTTTGCTGTAAGCCTTTTTCCTATACCTTCAGTGCCGGTAAACAGCATGGAATGAGGGACTCTTCCCTTTGCTGACAGCCTCCTCAGACGCTCCACCACTCGGTCATGACCCTTAATATCCTCCCAGCGTATGAAATTTTCTTCCGTTCTGACAGCTTGTTCCTGTGTTTCCATCACATGAAAATATCCACAAGCATTCCCCTGATGGCATCATGGCTTGCTACCACATCCAGCTGGTCAGTCTGTCCAAGACGAATTTTTTCCGCCATTTTTTCCAGCTCATCATCAATATTTTTCACAGTGGTATAGACTTTCTGACGGCCCATGCGGTCCCAGCCTGACTGGGTGCGCAGCTCATACATATTTGCCACAGCCTCGCTTACAAACTCCTTCACAAGCTCCCTATAGGATCGTAGCTCATCAAAGGTAGGAGTCTTTGTAAGGCGTGCCCCCTGCTCGTCTATCTGCTTCAAAAGCTGCATCAGCTGTTCACGGGTGAGGCTTCCCTGCTGGTCGCTTAGCTGGGAGGCAAAATCTGAATCTGCAGCGTTAATCTGTCCTGCATTATTCTGCCCCAGGGAAGGCATTGTTCGTGAGGAACTCATGGAATCTATCTTCAAACCGGACATATCGTTCACCCTTTTCATATATAGTAGTACAGCTATGGCACAATTCACCATTTTACTATAAATTATAACCCCATTGCTCAAGTTTTTCCACTGGAAAAACATTCCATATAAAAGAGAGCATCGCAAACGCAATGCTCTCTGCAGGTCAATTTATCCGATTTTTGTAAAATCAATCAGTGTTGCATCAAATATTCCATCGATAGCGGTCATCTGCTTCATTACATCAGCAGGAACAGGGCTGTCAACAGTGAGAATCATCATATTTGTGCCCTTATTTCCAGTCTGTCCAACCTGCATTCCGGAAATATTGATTCCAGCCTCTCCCATGATAGAGCCAACCTTTCCGATAACTCCGGGACGGTTGATATGCGGACATGCCAGCAGGTATGCATGGGGGTCCACATCCACACGGTTGTCATTAATCTTTACGATGCGTGCCTCCTCACCAAAGAGGGTTCCCTTTACATCGACATTGCCCTTTGCGGTAACGAGGGTGACTGAAACAAGATTTGCAAAATCATGAACCGCATCGCCCTTCTTCTCTGACACGTCAATGTTGCGTTCCTTTGCGAGGGAAGGCGCATTTACGAAGTTTACATCGGTTTCCAAAATAGGATTCAGTAGGCCCTTCAGCACAGCTGTAGTAACCATCTTTGTATTCACATCAGCCAGCTCGCCGTTATAACCTACCTCAACAGCCTTGATGGGGCCGTCAGCCAAAGCACATGCTGCACATCCAAGGCGTTCCCCAAGGTCGAAATAAGGACGGATAATGTTCATTACCTGTGAAGAAACCGGAGCCATGTTGACAGCGGTCATTACCGGCTCACCCTTAAGTGCTGCACAGATGCCCTTTGCAACATCAACAGCTACGCCAATCTGAGCCTCAACGGTGGATGCTCCAAGATGGGGTGTAAGAACTACTCCCGGAAGTCCAAGGAGGGGATGATCCTCTGCCAAAGGCTCGCTGGTGAATACATCGATTGCAGCTCCTGCCACAATACCTTCCTTTACAGCTGTTGCCAGATCCTGCTCATCAATGATTCCGCCGCGGGCACAGTTTACAAGGCGTACACCCTTTTTCATCTTTCTCATGTTGGAAATATTTATCATGCCCTCAGTGTCGGCGGTAAGAGGCATATGGACAGTGATGAAATCGGATTTTTCAATAACCTCATCAAGGGTTCCAACCTCAATGCCCATTCCCTTGACACGCTCTTCATTTATATAAGGGTCATAACCTATAACCTTCATATCGAATGCCAAGGCTCTCTTTGCAACGCCGCTGCCGATACGTCCCATGCCGACTACGCCAAGGGTTTTGCCACGAAGCTCTACACCTACATATTTCTTTCTATTCCATTCGCCCTTCTGGGTAGTTTCATTTGCAATTGGAATATTGCGTGCCATGGACAGCATCATTGCCATGGTATGCTCAGTTGCTGCAATGGTATTTCCACCGGGGCTGTTGATTACGATTATTCCCTTTGCTGTAGCAGCCTTAACATCGATGTTGTCCACGCCAACACCTGCACGGCCGATAATTTTCAGCTTGTCAGCACGGGCAATTACCTCTGCAGTTACTCTTGAAGCGGAACGCAAAATCATTGCATCAAATTCCGGAATGATTTCCAAAAGCTCCTCTGCCGGCAATTTGTCCTTAACCACAACATCGAAGTCCTTTGCCAGAATATCTATACCGGTCTGGGAAACTCCATCTGCTATCAATACCTTCATTTTTTCTGCCATTATAATCTCCTCCACTCAAGATATGCTACACAGAATAAGGGAACAAAAAAAGCTCCGCCCCACATTGGGGCGAAGCCTAAATCTCCGCTGTACCACCCAAGCTTGTGCAATGCACCAACTCTTTACGCTTTATCGGGCGCTCCCGTCCGGCTCATCACCGGCAGCTCCAAGGCGGAACATAAGGCCCGTCCTGCCGTCTTGCACCCACCGGCGGCTCTCTACAAGGTCTCAAGCCTATGCTTCCTCTTCATCGCTCTGAAGTATATGAAAATATTATATTGAATCCATCGAAAAAAATCAAGTGTATTTCCGAAAAAAACACAGATTTATTTTCAACTTGACGTTTTCGCATTTTGGGCATTAGAATATTATCTAATCGAGCAACATGCATAGAAAATGTATGCCAAGAATAAATATCTGGATAAACAACAGGAGGTTTTCACTTTGGAGGCAAATCGCGTATATAATTTTAATCCTGGCCCTGCAATGCTCCCCTTGGAGGTATTGAAGGAGGCTCAGGCCGAATTCTTAAATTTCGCAGGCAGCGGCGAGTCCATTCTTGAGATAAGCCATCGCAACAAGGCATATGACGAGGTTCATAACCAGGCAAAGGCTACCATCAAAAACCTTATGGGCCTTGGTGACGACTATGAAGTCCTCTTCATTCAGGGCGGTGCAAGCCTGCAGTTTGACATGATTCCAATGAATTTTGCCTCTGCTGAAAAAAAGGGCAACTACATCCTTTCCGGAAGCTTTGCTGAAAAGGCATATAAAGAAGCAGCTCTCCTTGGTGTGGGACACATTGCCGGATCCTCCAAGGAAACCGGATATCACCATGTTCCTACACAGGATGAATTCCAGCTCAGCAGCGATGCCGCATATCTCCATGTATGCTACAACAACACCATTTACGGAACAGAGTATCATTATGTTCCCGAAACCGGCAATGTGCCTTTGATTGCGGACATGTCCTCCGACATGCTTTCCCGTCCGGTTGATTTCTCCAAATTCTCCCTGATTTACGCAGGTGTTCAGAAGAACCTCGGTCCTGCCGGAGTAGTTCTTGTAGTTGCCAGAAAATCCTTCATCGAAAGCAGCCCTGAGACCCTTCCTACTATGCTCCGCTACAACACCTTCCTGAAGAAAAACTCCCTTTACAACACACCTCCTGCATTCTGCATTTACATGGTGGGCAAGGTTGCAAAATGGATTGAGGACCAGGGCGGTCTTGCTGAAATGGAGCGCCGCAATAAGAAAAAGGCTGACTTGGTTTATGGCGTAATCGACAACAGCAACGGCTTCTACACCGGTCATGCAGATAAAGACAGCCGTTCCTTTATGAATGTTACCTTCCGCCTTCCCAGCGAAGAGCTTGAGAAGAAGTTTGTTGCAGAAGCTGCAGAACACGACCTTTGCGGCGTAAAGGGACATCGTTCCGTTGGCGGAATGAGAACCTCCATCTACAACGCAATGCCATATGAGGGCTGCGAAGCTCTTGCAAACTTTATGGAAAGCTTCCGCAAGGCAAACAGCTGATAAATCGCATAAAAAATGCAGGTACGATTGATTCGCACCTGCATTTTTTTGCTGTTATTTTGTCAAAAGCAGTGAGGTAATATCATCTTCTACGCCAAGCAGAATATCCGACTCAAACATTCTGTTCCAGGGATAACGAACCTGAAGACCCTGAAGTCCGTCAAACGGCGGCAGATTATTTTCAACCCAGCGTCTCATAAGCCTTGTGGAACGGTTCTCTATGGCTGAACGCTTTTCATTCAGACTGGTGTAGAAGCCTGAGCCTCTGAACCATCCCAGCTGACGGGACATAACCTGTCTGATATTTGCCTGATATGCCCAATCATCAAGATAGCGTGTCAAAAGGAGCTTGTCCTTGGACTCATCGCTCATACGGTTAGTGAGAACACCCTGTCCAATAACAAAGCCAGTGCTGTTGGTTGGAGTATTCCATCCGGCATAAGCCCTAAGCTTAAACAGAAGACCCCTGTTCATCATAATCTCCATAAAGGCATTGTCAGCACCATTTGCAAAAGCAATATCACCTACAGCCACAGGCTTTCCTGCCGCTACAGCTTCCTCAACTATATCAGCAAAATACTTTGTACCGTTTCGAGGGACAGCGGTATTTTTAGTGTTATCATTGGCTTCAAAGGTTTTGCCATTCGGGTCTGTATTTACATACAGCACCAAGTCAGCCTTTTCATCCCTGGAAACCTGCATTCCGCCTGCAGCTTCGATAGCTGAGCGGATTGAGGTTTCGATGGTTTCATCAGAGTATGCCGGAATGGTCCTTGCACCTCTGCCATAGTTATACACCACACTTACAAAAGGCACAGTACGCTCATTGTCGTTGACAGCACGTGCCAGAAGCAGCATTGCAATCTCATCTATTCCAGCCATATTTTGAAAATGTGACTTCTCCACGTCCTTTGCCAGCTCAGAAAGCTTGCGGCCTTCCATATGGGTCTGGGAATAAGGCGCATTGTCATCACGTCCGAGGACGAAATAATTGAACACTCCGCCTCTGGTCATGTCAACCATTGCCTTGTTGGCAGCAAAATTTTTATTTCTTCTGCTGAGCCAGTCATCCAGTGCCTCCTGAGGTATGAGACGCTTTAGGAAATCATATTCCTTCTGCTCACGGCGTGTAAGCTTATCCGTTTCAGACTTATCGGTCAATGCTGTATAGCGGAAAATATCCGCCCCGTAGTTCTGATAATAGCTTGGCTCCTCTGTTCCGGAGGCAGCTCCGCTTCGGGGAGTACGCATTATAGATGCAAAGGAATAAAAGTTGATTTTTGGATGCTCATTGCGGAAGTGCTGAAATTTCTCCACACGGGCAAGAACCTGATCCTGAGTGTAGTTATGCTTACGGGAGCCAACAAGACTTCCATAAAGCAGTGAATCCGCTGAAACCACAACAGCCTTGAGATTCTTAAGTTCCTTCTTTACTTCCTTATTTTTCTTGTCAGTATTTGACTCAAGCCATTCCCACAGCTTGTCCGGATCCCCCTGGTCCTCACGGGAGCCAAGCATATCATCCGGCGGCACAATCACCTTGTAGCCAAGCTCACGGATGGTATCCGCTGTCTGCTTGTCTGAAATAGGCCTGTTATCGTGGGGAATAAATATTATGTTTCCTTTTTCATCCGTTTTTTTCTCACCAGCAAAAGCCATAGGCAGAGCCGCTGTCATAAGGCTCAGGCAGAGCATCAGTGAAAAAAAACTTTTTCCAAAAAACTTCAAAAACTCTTTCATCCTTTCAGTACAATATTCTTAAGGGCTTCCTTAACGGTATCTGGAACATTAAATTCAGTCTTAAAGTCCACATAGCCGTCCTTTGGAACCGCCTCTTTTATCTCAATCATATTTATGAGCCTGTATCCCATGTATTCATGTGTTCCAAGGTCAGACTCTTCCAAAAGATTGTGGAAATCCACCGTAATTGTATTTCCAGAAATCTTTGTTGGCAGATTCTCCGGCATTTCCAGCTTTCCGAAAAGCTTCTCCGTCATGGACAGAGAAATTCTTGAGAAGAACCAGGACATCAGCCCGTGATCTTTTAAGGCCCTTTCCCTAACCCTGTAGGTCATGTAGGATTCACCCTCATTATGTACAAATGAGCGGATTTCCCCGGAAAGCTCAATTCTGCCGATACTTTTTGTATCAGCGTGAATTTCCATCCTTCCGTTTTCCTTTGAGGTTATGGACAGGCTTTTTACATTGCCACCGCCATCCTGTTGGCTGTCCTTAATACGTTTCTCCAGCGCCTCGTTTATCACGCTGTCCGGAACAGCAATATGCCCCTGGAGAATTTCCAGCAGTGATTCACGGCTCCAGGTCTTTTTAATTATGTCGATAACCGGGCCATAATCGGTGATAGCTGACCCTATATCGCCCCAGCTAAAATTTGATACAGTCTGTGACATATCCACAGCCGGCATATCAATCATCATGTCTTACACCTTATTTCTTTGCAACAGCAGCTTTCTGCTCCTCACGAATATCCTGCCAAAGCTTCCGGGCCTTGTCATACATGCTGCGGTCCTGAATCTTCGTATCCTTGTCACTCAATAAATAATATCACATCAAAAAATAAAAAAAAAGGCTTTAAACCCACTATAAACCTGTACAACGGCATAACATGGGTACTTGTTGGTATTATCTTGCACCTTAATATAAAAAATTCACCAAAACTTTACAAGGAAATTATTTACCTTCCACCTTTTATTGTATATACTTAAAGTAAGGTAATAAGTTATCATCTGTGAAAAATTATGAAAGGATGCTTCCACATGAAAACAATTGCATTGATAGCCCACGATAAGAAAAAGGACGAAATGCTTGAATTCGCAAGTCATCACAAAGAACTTCTGTCCAAGTTCCACCTTGTTGCCACCAGAACCACAGGAACCCTCATTAAGGAGAACCTTGGTCTGGAGGTTGAAACCATGATGTCCGGTCCTCTCGGCGGCGACCAGCAGATTGGTGCTTTGGTTGCAACTGATAAAGTGGACTTCGTAATATTCCTTCGTGATCCTCTCACTTCACAGCCCCACGAGCCTGATATCAATGCTCTGCTGAGACTTTGCGATGTTCACAACATCCCTCTTGCCACCAACAGAAAAAGCGGACACATCATGCTTAAGTACGTTGCTTCCAAACACGAAAGCGAATAAGATTAACTATATTTTTTAATAACCGTAATACGTATCAAAAAAGCTCTGCCAACTTCGTCTCCGAAGACTGGCAGAGCTTTTTTTATAACGCCATTGTTCAAGTTTTTCCGCAGGAAAAACATTCCACGCTATATTTATCTTTTTTCAAATACTACAACAATTTCATCTCCCACCGCATACAATTTATAGAATTCTGTTTGCCTGTCAGGCTTTTTGAATTTGATTTTATCCTTCTTTGCAGAACCCCCTTTAATCGGACGCATTCTGTAGTGATTATAATAATTACCATAATTCATCCAGAACATTCGAAATATCATTCTATCATATAGGGGCTTTTCGTTTTTTGCCAATAACAGCTCCCTGCATTTAATTTCACGCGGTCCTATATTGCTAATTTTATCAAAATGAACACCCTTTTCCTGTTCCAGAGCATTGATATCACGAACAATAAGCCAGTCAATATTTTCATTAAATTTATCCTGACATTTAACCAGATTACCAAAATAAGCTGCATGAGACAGCGTAATCACCAGCGTTAGTAGCGAAACAATCCATACCTTGCTGAAGTATTGACTCAATGTATAAATTATATATCCCTGAAAAAGGGTAAATACTGTAAAGGATAGCAATACCCTTGGCTTACATACGGTGCTTTTCAAAAACACCAATGGAGCAATAGAGGCTGCAATCAGCAATATCGGTGTGATTAGTACAAATATGATTGAAGCCGCCTTTGCTCCTTTTCCATAGGAGGTCTCATTCCATACAGTATATGCTATGCGAACTAGCCCTATACACATAGAAGCCATAATCATTATTTCTATCCATTTAAGTGTCTGGAAATAGTCTTTAAAAATATTGATAAATCCTAGAACATTTTTATATATGATTTTCATCCCATCCACCGTAACAAAGCTAACTAATACAGCATGTTTTTTGGCGTATGGACCTAAATAACCGGATACTACACATATAAAACTAATCTTCCAAAGAACAATAGCTATTGCCAAGCCAGCAATGCGTGGAACCAATGCATGAATGAACGCATCCCTGCTTGCGCCGTCCTTGACCAGAATAAAGGCCTCAAATATGGCTAGGGCAATATATGCTCCCAATATAGCCTGATAGATATACAATATCGCAAACATAATCAACGCAGATATAGCTGTTTTCTTTCGCTTAGACCAAGTATCTGGCAATGCGTACAGAAAAAACATCAATCCTAGTCCGAACATCATCCCCATAGAATCATATTTATAACCCAAATTCTGCAATAAGCATATATTAACGTAGGCAAAGGCAGCTACCATAGCTGACTTTATAATAGAGGCATCAGGTATGTATTTTCTGACCCAGCAAATTAATCCATAATCTAAAAAGGCTACACCCAGTATCTGTGACCATGGGGAAATATCCATTAACTCACTATGTCCATGGACTATATATGTTATCCATGACCACAAAAGCCTCCCATCATGATTCCATCCATAACCTTGAATAGTACGAGTCGTATCATCTGCATATTGCACATTTGCCAGCAATATCGAGGCAATATATATTAATGAAAAACCAAACACCCAAGCGTAGACTTTCTGGTACTTTGCATCCAGCTTACATGACTCCCAAAAACTCATATCCCAAAATCCTTCCTCTGCTCTACAATATTTTCTCCGTTA
>CAVAVT010000027.1:0-22406 GCA_963592185.1 bacterium
CGGAAACTGATGGAGCCGGAAAGATGCTCATCGCTTACGAAATCATAGGTTCCATAAATGTTCTGCTCTCTGGTTCCCACATTAAATCCAATGGATCCGCCGGGCTTGGTGGGGGTCTTGGTAATGATGTTGATTACGCCTCCCAGTGCGTCAGAGCCGTAAAGTACACTTGCAGAACCGCGGACAATCTCGATACGCTCAACTGTATCCAGGTTAAGACGCTTCAGTGCATAGAAGTTAGCTGTAGCTGTGGTATCCTCACCGGATATACGCTTTCCATCTATCAGAATCAATGTATGATAGGTGCTCATACCACGGATGGATACCTGATTACCAGTCATACCAGCCTCAGAAATGTTTACATTGTTTGCGAGGCGAAGTGCGCTATAAACATTATCAGCGCCCATTTTCTTAATATCCTCAGCGGTGATAACCTCAACAGCCTGCGGAACAGCCTTTACCTCTTCAGCAACCTTGTTTGCGGTGACAACTATGTCACGGCTCTTTGCTGTATCAGTGTCAGCCGCCTCAGTTACATTTACTCCATATACCGGCAAAGCCAGCATTGACAATACAGCCAGCTCCAAAGCCATCTGCTTCTTGCTCTTCTTGTGATTCCTTACCAAATTACTACACCCTTTCCCAATAAATTATCCCACCAAGAAATTGGGGCTTAATGCCCCGGTCCCATGGACATAGACTCATGTGAATGCTTCTTTCCCACCGCCTCAGGATGCATTCCTGCGCTGTGGTCCCTGTGCTTCTCCTGTGCTGCAATCGCCTGAACACTTACGGCGGTCTTTCCAGTCATCACTGTCTGAATGATTTCCAGTGTGGACTGGGCTATATTGACCTGCCAGAACTGCCCCGGCATTGTAAGCTCATAGAGGTAGCCGTTGTAGCGGACAAGGCCCCGCTTTTCCCAGAAGCTGTAAAGCTCATTGAGAACCTCCAGCTTATCTGAGAATGCCACAACCTTATTTATGTCCAAAACTCCGCTTTCCAGCTGAGTCAGAACATTATTTACCACAGGCTGCAGCTCATTTTCCGCCAGCAAAGCCATAAAAGGCTTTTTGCCTGCATCAACCATGGCTTCATAGGGCTGAAGGCCACGATGGTTCATTGCGGAATATCCATTTAAAAATCCACCGGCACCACAGCCATAGAAGAACATCGGTGCACCGGATTTCGCCATGCTGTTGTAAAGGCTGCGCTCCCTGTTATTCCTAGCCCAATGACAGTTGCTAAGCCTCTTGTAGGCACGCTGTGTCATAAACTTATGGGCAAAGGCAAACATCTCAGCCTGCTGGGCTGTGGAGGCAGCAGGACTCATACGTCCAGCTGCAATTGCCTTTCCAAGGTCGCTGCCGTCAAAGACGTTCAGCTGATAAAGATCAGCTCCGTCAATCCCGGATTCCACCAGCAGCTCCAAATCCTCTTTCCAAACCTCCGGAGTCTGATCCGGAAGCCCGAAAATAAGGTCGATTACCACTGAGCACTGGTGATAATCCCTAAGTCCCTGAAGATTTTTCAGCACATCCTCCTGTTTATCCAGTCTGCCAAGCTGCTGGCGAACCTTTGTATTGAAGGACTGCACCCCAAGGGACATTCGGTTTACACCATTTGCCATCCAGATATCCATCTTCTCCGGAATCAGGTCGTGTACACGGCCCTCCAGAGTAAGCTCGTAATCGTTGGCAAGCGGAATACATTTCTTAATGGTTTTCAACAGTCTCTCGGCATTTGCCGGAGACAGGGAGGTAGGAGTTCCTCCTCCAATGAATACCGTGGAAACAAGCCCGTTTTTAAGTCTGGGTGAATCAGCCTCCATCTCCATTTCCTTCACCAGCCTGTCCACATACCTGTCCTCAACCTCCTGCTTTGTACCGTTTTGGAAGAATCCACAGTACAGGCACTTGGTTTTGCAAAATGGAATGTGAATGTATACCGTCTGCTCCTCCAATGCTGTAGGAGCTGTATTGATTATCCTGTTCCAAACCCCTTCTGATTCTTCTTTAGGAACCACCTTGCCCCGGAGACCTGCATGAACCACACGCTTGTGTGGAAAAGCATGTCTCAGCACATCATCGGTATCATTTCCCAAAAGAAAGGCTTTCTGCTCAGCATTAAGGGATGCGCACAATTCGTTTAGCTTCATATCCAGCCTTACCTCACCTGATAAAATTAATTCTCAAGCTTCGCAACTATGCTCTTTGCATAATCAGCTGCCGCCTGAAGGTCTGCCTGATCCGGATGAGTGGATGCTGCCTTGTGGCGAGCCTCATTCTCAGGGTTGCGGCCATGAGGATTGTCAGCTGGGAACATTTTGTACATCTGCTCCAAAAGCTTCGGATCAATCTTGCCCTGGCAGATGAACTTTCCAACAACTTCAGTGTTTGCAAGAGCTTCGCCATTTACAAGGCACTTTGCTGCATGTTCGGACTTGGGATCTGCACCAAGAGTTGCGAAGAGAGCCAGTTTCGGAGTTTCAATGGTCTCAAGAACCTGCTTCGCAGCTGCATCAGCTGTGCCACGGTCTACCCAGTAGCCAACAAAAGCACAGTCATAAGATGCAACATCTTCCGGAATTTCCTTTACGCTTACGCAGGGAGTTCCCTCAGGAAGAGCACCTGCAATTGCCTCTGCCACCATTTTTGTGTTGCCAGTTTTGCTTGAATAGATAACGATGTATTTCATCTTGTTTCCTCCTAATATTTTTATTAATCAGCCTCTGCGCTCTGTTCTATAGGGCACACAGGCAAGCTGTCTGTTATTTTCCTCACCGATTTCCAGAACCTCCACCTTTACATCGTAAAGAGGCTCCAGAACTTCCTTGGTGAAAACATCCTTTACCGGGCCGTCCGCTGCAATTTCACCCTTTTTCACAGCTATAAGTCTGTGGCTGAATCGTGCTGCATGGTTCAAATCGTGCATTACCATTATAACAGTAATGCCCAAGTCCTCATGAAGCTCGCTTACAAGCTCCATCAGCTCCAGCTGGTAATGAATGTCCAGATATGTAGTAGGCTCATCCAGAAGAAGAACCTGCGGCTCCTGGGCAAGTGCCATGGAAAGCCATGCCCTCTGACGCTCACCGCCGGAAAGATTCCCTATCCTGCGGTGCTGCATCTCAAAAAGCCCTGTATCCCTCAATGCCTTGTCGATGGCTCTCTGGTCCTCATCCTTCAGCTGTGAAAAAGCTGACTGGTAGGGCATTCTTCCGCAGGAGGCAAGATCCCTTACTGTCATATCCCCGGGAGCCTGTGCCGACTGGGGAAGAATTGACATGAGCTTTGCTATTTCTCCGGAGGCGATACTCTTAATATCCCTGCCGTTCATATAAACAACGCCCTTTGTGGGAGCCAGCAGCCGGCCAATTGACTTCAGCAGTGTGGATTTTCCAGAGCCATTTGGCCCTATTATTGATACCACTTCAGCCTTGTCGAAGCTTACATTCATATTTTGTATAACAGAATGACCGCCATATCCTAGGGACACATCCTCAACCTTAATGCTTACGCCAGTGGAATTATTTTTCTCATTAAATGTATCAGCCATCAGGTTCTCATCCTCCTTTTCAACAAGTATAAAAAGAAGGGCGCTCCCAAAAATGAGAGGAATATTCCCACAGGAACCTCAACCGGGGCAAAAAGTGTTCTGGAGCCGATATCCGCTCCCACCACCAAAATGGCACCAAATATCATTGAAACAGGAAGCAGATGTTCAAAATCTGATCCCACCAACAATCTCATTATGTGGGGAACAATCAGCCCTACAAATCCCAAAAGTCCAGCAACGCTTACAGCTGATGCGGTAAGCAGTGCTGAAAGGGCAAGGAGAAAGAATCTTGTTTTCTGCACATTTATTCCCAGTGATGATGCCACATCATCTCCCAGCTGCAGGGCGTTCAAATACCTGCTGCTGCAGAAGGTAGCCACAATTCCCACAATGCTGTAGGGGAGTATCATCATCACATGCTGCCAACTGACCCCATTGAAGCCGCCAGCCATCCAGCTTACAGTTCCCTGTATTTTATCGGAATAAAAAACTGAAAGGGCTGTAGAAATTCCGCCGAAAAATGCTGCAATGGCAACTCCGGCAAGAATCATCCGAAGGGGATGCACCCCATGGTCCCAGGCAAGCATGAAAACAATGGTTGTAGCCACGATTGCGCCGATGAAGGCTGCAAAGGGAACCATGTATGTAAGTTCGGGAGCTATGAGCATTATTGCCATGGCCGCCACACCAGCTCCTGCTGTAACGCCTATGATTCCGGGATCCGCCAGAGGATTTCTAAGTATGCCCTGCAGAATGCATCCAGCAAGAGCGAGATTCATTCCGGCAAAGGCTGCACAGATTACACGGGGCATTCTAAGATAATAGATAATGCGGTAATTCTGTGTTTCCTCTGCTCCTCCAAGGGCAGAAATTATCTCCTGCAAGGTAATCTGAGCGGTACCTGCCTTGATTCCAAGCATCAATAGAACCACCAGTGCAATGGCTCCAATTATCAGAGTAAGCACTCTTCCCCGTGCTCTTGTATCTTTTTCCGGATTCTGCACAAGCTGTGCTTCCATTACTTCACCGCCTCCGGCTCATAAAGGTCCTTGTAAAGGATATCCAGCGCCTCCGCAATCCTTGTTCCCGGATTTACAGTGAACAAGGCTCCGGACAGATAATAAATCCTGCCGTTCTTCACAGCACTAACGCCGTTCCAAAGGCTGTTTTCCTGCATCTGCTTCTTGAAGGAATCAGCGATTGCCGGATTCTTGGACATGCTGATGAAAAGGATAACCTCAGGATCCTGCTGGACAACATATTCCATGCTGAGGGGAACAAATGACCCCTCAATGGTGTTATCATTGTCAGCAATATTTCCTCCCCCAAGCTGCTCCACAAGATTTCCAGCAAAAGCATCCTTTGTAGCCATGTTAAAGCTTCCGGGAGCGCCAAATATCACAAGGCTCCTTGGAGGAACCTTTCCCTCCGTCTTTGCCACAACCTCATCATGGGACTTTTTAATGCGGTCGTAAACTTCCTTTGCTGTATCCTCATTACCTGTAAGCTTTCCATAAAGCTCCAGAGTGCTCAAGGCATCATCAAAGGTGTCCAGCTTGTTGATTAAAAGAGGTATTCCAGCCTTTGCAAGAGTCTCCCTTGCCGCTGCGTGTGCCGGGTAATTCACGCCCACCACCAGATCAGGCTTCAGCTCAAGAATCTTTTCAATGTTTGGAGTGTGGATTACACCCACCTCAGGGATATCTGCGGTCTTTTCTGCCAGCTCCCCCTCAATTGAAGTGGAGGTTGGCTTTCCAACAGCTGTTCCGCCAGCTGCATAGTAAAGGTCCATGTTGGAAACATTCAAGAAAACCACACGCTTAGGTCTTGCTGGAATTTTTACCACTGTTCCCGAGCTGTCAGTAACTTCTATAACAGAATCAGCTGACTGTCCGCCGCTTCTTGTGGACTGCCAGAATACAAATCCTGCAGCCGCAATAATAACTAATATTAGAATAAGCTTTATGGATTTACCCAATCTTTTCAGCTCCTTTATCTTCCCACCTTATCAAGTGAGATTAAAATGAATAGTTGTCGTAAAGGAAATATTTTCTCCCGTTGCATTGGGATAAGGACAGGCATTTCTCACAGCCTTTATAGCGGCATTATCAAGAATATTGCTGCCGGAGGAGGCTGCCACATCACAGGAAACCAAACCGCCGCCCCCGTTAAGGACGATGCGCATGGTAACAGCTCCCTCAAGACCCCTCTTAATTGCCTGATAGGGATATTCCTTGTTTGCCTCCACCGCATTTGCAAATCCAGCGAAATCAAAGGGCGTGACAGGAGCTGCTGGCTTTTCTGCAGCTCCCCCTCCTCCGCCGCTATTTCCAGAGCTTTCCGAGGATGAGCCAGAACCCTTGCCGGAGCCGCCACCTGCAGCTGCAGCCGGAGCTGCAGGGGCTGTGCTTCCTGATGCCTGACGGGCTATAGAAGAAGGATTTCCCCTTTTCAGCGTTATATCATTTTCACTAAGGGGTGCCGGTGAAGGGGCTGTTGTAAGTGCCGCAGCCTGTTCTATGCGCTGGGAGGTCTCCTCCTGCGAAAGCTTTTCCGGGAAAAGTTCCTCTGGAGACTTTTCATCAGCCTGACCCTGCGCCTGTTCATACATGTCCAGGTCGATTACATATTCCGCCTTCACATGTTCCTCAACAAAACCGGATATCGCCAATCCTGTCACCAAAACAAGTGTCAGGTGAAAAAATACGGAAATAAAGGATGCTTTTCCCAGTGAAACTGTTTTTAGCATTCACTCACCCCTTTTTGTCAGCGGCAATCCCCAGCTTTTTTACACCGGCCTGTTTCAGCATATCCATTACAGCTGTAACCTGTCCGTGGGAGGCATCCTTATCCGCCTGAAGCACTACAGCCACATTGGGATTTTTTGAAGCCTTTTCCTGGAAAAACTCCGTTGCTTCTCTATAGGATTTGGAGTTTCCATCCACCATAATATGACCCTGAACATCCACAGTAATAACTATTGGCAGCTGGCTCGGAGCCTCAGCCGAAGCCGCCTGTGGCAGCTGTACAGCCATGGCACGCTGAGTGGTGGTCTGGAGACTGTTCATCATGAAGAATACCAACAGGAAAAAAATTACATCAATGAGAGGAATTATCATAAATTCCGGGGATTTTTCTTCCTTCCAGTTTCTGAAATTCATGCAGATTCACCTCTTCTATGCTCAAGAACGAAGTAGCAGATGGCCTCCACGTCAGCCACAACCTTGTGGAACTGATGCATGAAAAATGTATAAATCAAAAATGCAATACATGCTACGCAAAGGCCGGTTGCTGTAGCTACCAGTGCCTCGCCAACGCCTCCGGAAACAGCCATTGCCGCGCTGCCCTCATCAAGGGCACCGAAGGTGGTTATCATGCCTGTAACCGTTCCCAAAAGTCCAAGAAGCGGTGCCAATGTAACAATTGCGCTGAGATAGTCCAGCTTCTGCTTAAGACCTGTAACCTCCACAGTCATTCTTTCAGCAAAGGCATCCTTCATATCCAGCACGCTTACATTCTCGCTGGCGGTAAGTGCAAGTCCTGCCCTTGCCACACGGCTTACCGCTGTATCGAAGGTATTGCACACGTTTACAGCTTCATTCCAGTCCTTTTCATCCAATGCATGGTGAATCTTCTTTATAAAACCATCATTGTGGTTCCAGTTATGTTTGTAATAAAAATATCTCTCCACAGCGATTGCAACAGCTCCAATGGAGAATATCAGCAGCGGATACATTACAAAACCGCCTCTATTGAAGAGATGCGCAATGTAAGCTAATCCTTCCATTTTTTAATTACCTCCTAAATTGATATTGATTTTCATTTAATAACACAATAGTGAATATAACACATATTTGATTCATATGTCAATGGGAATCATTATTAATTAGAAAGAATTTTGCATACAAAAAAGCCCCAGTGGAACAATTTCCACCAGGGCATTTATTAGGGGCTAGTATTAGATTGGACTATTTGAATTAGCTTGCATAACTGACACCATCCGCCCCGTCAGGCATATCCACCAGACTGTTTATCTCAATGGAATCCTTGACAGCCTTGGCTCTTTCCTCAGGGGTGGCTGTGCTGCTTCTTCTGATTTCATAGAATTCGTGGGACTGTGTCTTTATATCAAAGGACTGAGGTGTGTGGTATTGCAGCTCGAATTTGCAATCATTCTTATCCATCATCACCACATTTATTCCTTGATAAAACTTATCACCCCATGCATTGCGGAACTTTACCACACGGTAGCCCTTATTCAAAAGGCTGTCCATGGAACTTTTTACTGATTCGGAGTATTTTTCAGGAGTAATTACCATAGTGTACCTAAGCACATCCCCTACTCCCTCGGCAGCTCCCTGAAGAGAAATCTTCTTTTCAATGGAGTCAGCCTTAATCTTTCTGGAAAGACTGTCCAGATTCTTAAATCTGTTTTCCAGCCCGGCAAGATAGGAATGCTCATCTGTAACATCAGTCAGATCCTGAGTTATAGCTGTCTCATGGGACACAGCCCTGTTCAGTCTGTCAATTGCAAGACCATCCGGTGTCTGGCTTTCTGGGGGCCTATGCTGGAAAATCCTCTCATCAGCAACCCCTCTTGTCTGCACCGCAGAAATAAAGCTTGCATTTGCTGAACTTGCGGAGCCAGCATAGGTTCTTGGCATGTTAAATGGTGAGCAAAGAGCCACCACCGTCAGAGCCGCCGCAACAGTCACATTAATCGCCCTGCTGGGGCCCTTAAGGTTCCAAACCTTCACCGCATCTGCAATTTTCCGGCTCAGGGTCTTCCCCTTGTATATTACACTTCTTTCTAACTTTCCCTCACTATAATCCATTCTGTTTCCTCCTTCGGAATAGTGGATTCAACTTCGGTTCATATTTATAGTAGCAAGGCTTTCTGAAAAAAAATGTAAGTTTTCTGATTATTATCTGAAAAGTATGATAAAAATAATCTTAGAACAATCCTAGAGTTTTTGTAATAAATATCAGGCAGAAAATAGTTATGCAGGAAAGTCCTGAAGTAATTACCACGCAATTGCCGGCAAGCTCCCCGTCACTGTCCATCTGCTGCGCCATGGCGTAGGAAGCCACCGCACAGGGCGTGCCGAAAATAGCCAGCAGAGTGACAAATTCCACTCCCCTATACCCCAGGAAGACTGCAATAATAAGGATAATGACCGGTGACAGAATCAGTCTGCCAAATACAGCAATCCAAAGCTGGGGCCGGTGAAGTCCTGTACCCCCAGCTGTAAATGAAGCTCCCAGAATAATGAGGGCTATTGGCGTAGTGGCTGCAGAAACCTGTCCCAGTGACTTTACAATGGACTCTGGAAGAACGATGCCGATGAGCTTGAACACCACAGCCACAGCCATGCCAAGAATCATGGGATTCTTCGCCACACCACGAAGTATCGGCATTAAAGCAAAAGTCTTTCCACGAAAGGTTTCCAGTGCCAGTACTGAAAGAACATTATAAAAAGGGACTATTACAGCTATCATCATGGTTGGAACAGCTGCCGCCTCGCTGCCGAAGATATTTACCACAAGTGGTATACCCATAATGACAAAATTGCTTCGGAATATTGCCTGTACAATTGCACCTTTACGCTTGTTGCTCGGTTCAAAAAAGTGAACGCCAATCATGCCTAAAAGGAAAAGTCCGAAGACCCCAAGCGCACCAAAAAGCATCAGCCCGGGATTTACCCCAGCCTGCAGGTCCGCTGTGTACAGGTTATAAAACATCATAATCGAAAAGAAAACGGTAAACACCATTTTATTCATATGATTAAGCTCCACATCCGTCATGAGCTTGAATCTGCGGACCAAGGTTCCTATAAATATAAGGCAGAAAAGCGGAACCACAGCATTAACCGCCACATAGAAATTACTAATCATCCAAACTACTCTTTTCTATTAAAGAACATCCAATTTGTACCCAGTATCTTCCTCCACGTGCTTTACAGCCATTTCGTGAAGCTTTGCAAGAATTTCCGGAGCTTTGCCTCCAACCTTTCTGCCGTCAATTTCTCCAACAGGTACACCCAGAGTAGAGCAGGAAGATACTATTACTTCATCAGCATTAAACATTTCCTCCACAGTGAAAGGCTTCTCCTCCACAGGGATTCCAAGCTTTTCACAGTATCCTATGAGCTTTTTCCTGCAGGTTCCTGGAAGAATCAGATTGTCTGTGGGGGCGGTACGGAACACACCATCCTTAATAATATGAATATTGCTGTGGGCGCACTCCGTCACCCTGTCTCCCCGATGGAAAACGATTTCATTACAGCCCTGCTCCTTGCCCTTTTGCGCAGCCATTACATTCGGCAGAAGGTTCAAGGTCTTAATGTTGCAATGGAGATATCTGGTATCCTCAACAGTAATGAGCTTATAGGGCTTTTTGAGATTTGTAAAATGGCTTTCCGTAACAAAAATCAGGAGGTTTGCAGAGCCGCTTTCCGGAAAAGTATGCTCTCTAATGGCTGAACCTCTGGTAATCTGCCAGTAAACAAATGCCACATCTCCGGAATCCAGATTATCAACGCATTCCTGAAGCTGAGCCTTCAGCTGTTCCCTGTCCATTTCAAAATCAATCTTCAGCCCTGCTGCACTGTTGTAAAACCTATCCAAATGGGCATCAATATTGTGCATCTTGCGGTTTGCCACCATGCAGGCATCATACACACCATCGCCGAAATACACGCCCCTGTCAGTCATTGGGAGCTGTATGTTCTCGATTTCATCAAGTTTTCCATTATAAAAACCAACTGTTTTCATAACAATCACCTCTAAAAAAATTACTCCTAATACCCTTCGATATTAGGAGTAAAGAATCCTTTAATTAATTTATTTTTAATTGGAAAATGAAGGATATTTAGAAATAGCCTTCCCCAGTGAGTCAGCGCTCATCCTGCTGCCCACCTCAATTCTAGGAATGGAGTATCTGGTATCCTGCCCAAAGTCTCCCTTTGAATTTGTGCCGAAAGCAAGAACATAATGTGTGGCAAATGCCGCCTCAGCAGCAGCTTCATTGTATCTTCCCATTGGATACGCCAGTGCATAGCAGTAATCCATGGCAAGCTCCTCCACAGCCTTTTTGGAGAATTTCAGTTCCTTTGCAATTTTGAGCATATCAAGCTTTGTGAGATCCGTATAGGAATAGGTATTGCTGCCTAGGGAAAAATGCTGCTTGTCCCCTGCCAGCTCCATCACCTGCTTGGAGGTCAGATAATTCTTTCCGTTATCAGCCTTTCCATCAATGCGGTTTGAAGCTATGAAAAAAGTTCCCTTCATATTTCGGGATGCAAGCTCCGGCGCAACAGATTCATAGAGACTTTCATAAGTACCGTCAAAGGTCAGCAGTATATCTTTTTCGCCAAACTGTCCCTTATTGATTCCTGCAATATACTCCTCCAAGGTAAGGGTTTTATATCCGTTTTTTTCCAGCCAGTCAAGGTGGCTCTTAAAGGCATCCAACGAAACAACCGAATCCGAAACCGGTGCTTCTGCAATATCATTGTAAACTAGAACCGGTGCATATTTTCCGTATTCAAGACCTGCCGCATCGCCTTTGGACAGCCAGGCAAAATTGAATAATACCACCGCAATAAGTATAGCTAATCCCTTTAACCAATTTATCATGTCATTCCTCCAGATATTGACCCCCAGATTTTAAGCTGAGGGCTTTAAGTCGGCACGAGCCTCCTCATTAAATTCAATATCTATAGGGGATATTCCTGCATTTTGACCAGCATTCTTCTTAAAGAAGTCTATTGTGAACTGCTGGAAGCAAATCGCCGCAGTGGAAAGGGGTCTATGGGTGTTCCAGGCAATGCCCACAGCACGCTTGCACAGTGGGAAGGATACCGGTATGTAGCGTACACCAATCTGCTCCGTGCAGGGGATGTGCGGCAGAAGGCTTACACCAAGACCAGCAGCCACAAGGGAAATCAGATTGTGAACCTCATCCCCTTCAAATACAACATTGGGATGACTTTCCGCAATATCCAGCAGCTGATTTATCTGCTGGCGCATATTGTACTCAGGCTTCAGGGTAATAAAGGAATCCCCGTCAATTTCCTCCAGCCGTACAGTATTTTTGTCCGCCAGGGGATGCCCCTCTGGAACCACCAGATAAAGCTCCTCTGACCAAAGATACATCCATGCCACATCCGCCTCATTAAGCATGGAGCAGAGACATATATCCGTCTCATCATTTTCTATCTGCTGGGCCATTACAGCAGAATTCTGCTGATTCAGCTTTATGTTTATAGATGGATACTTAGCATGAAATCCGCTGAGAATTAACGGGAGATAGGTATCACCCAGAGAATGAAGGAATGATACCCTAAGGGACCCCTCGCCCCCATTATCCATCTTTATTTCCTTACATGCCACATCCACTTCTCTTAGGATGCGGTCCACATGAAACAGGAATTTCTTTCCGCTTTCTGTAAGCTCCGTTTCCTTGCCGTGACGGTCGAAAAGATTCACCTCCAGCTCCTGCTCAAGCTTCGCAATAGATCTGCTGAGAGCCGATTGTGAAACCGCAATATTCTTTGCTGTCAGTGTGAAATTTTTGTACTGTGCCAGCGCCTGAAAATACCTTAAATTGGTTAATTCCATAACCAAATGCCTCCATTCATTAATGAAAAAGTCTTCCTATGAAGGATATTTTTTCATATCTTTTGCGTAAAACGCATAATGCCTTTTGGCTATGAATCATTATAATGCGGTATCCATGCGGTTTCAATAAACAAATTACATTTTTCACAAATAAATCAATGCAGAAAACTCATAACTTCTATGTACACTGCACATATGCTTTAAAATTTTGGTCAAAATTTCATTACTATGCATTTAGTGAAAAAATCCGTTGTTTTTTATGCATTAGACTTTATATTCATCCCGGAATATACTTTGTCTCAGAAATCATCCATACCACTTTTTACGGAGCAGGTGAAAAAATGTTTAACCCATCATCAAATGACAGCTACACCCACGAGCTGAGCTTGGTATCAGGAATCAGCGATGAGGATGCTGCCGAACTATTAACTGCTGCACATTGTATCACTACAGACAATTTGAGCGATACAGTCCAGCTAACAGAAGTTTATGAAGAGAAAAAGGAGGACCCATCACCCATGAACCAGCCCACAGCCGTATCGTCCGATAAGCTTTGGACAAAGAACTATGTTTTTGACATAGGTGTTAATTTTCTAGTATATTGCGTACACTTCCTGCTGATGCTTTGGTCTACAGCCTACGCCATCCACGAATGGAATGCTTCCATCAGCATGGCAGGTCTTGCATCCGGACTTTTCATTGTAGGTGCATTATTCGCACGTATCCCAGCCGGACGCTTTATAGATTTTGTTGGAAGACGCAGAATGTTCCTTATGGGAACCGGAATGTACTTCCTGATGGTGCTTCTCTATGAAGCCGCTCCCACACTGGAACTTTTCATGGTTGTCCGCTTCATCCACGGACTTGCCTTCGGCACCACTTCCACAGCTGCAAGCACAGTTGTTGCAGCTCTCGTGCCCCTGAAGCGCATGGGAACAGGCATTGGCTACTTCACCCTTGGCGTTACCATGGCTTCCGCTGTTGGACCATTCCTTGCAATGAACATTACCCAGGCAAATAATTTCTCACTGGGCATTGAGATTTGTACTGCAGCTACACTTGTTATATTCCTTCTTGCCTTCGGCATCAAGACTCCGGAGCGTGTAATCCTTGAGGAAGAGAAAAAGGATATGGCAAAAATATCCTTCGACCGCTTCTTCTCCATTAAAGCTCTTGCAATATCCTGCATCGCACTTATTGGCGGCGTATGCTACTCCACAGTATTGAGCTTCCTCGGAGCTTATACCAACGCCATCGGTGTTACCGGTATCGGAGCTACATGCTTCTTCCTTTGCTTTGCATTTACCTCATTCATCAGCCGCCCTCTGACGGGTTTCCTTCTTGATAAATATGGCGGCAATATAGTAATATACCCGTCCTTAATCTGCATGGCCATTGCCATGGCTGTTATCTCCACAGCTACTTCCGATATTCCTCTTCTCATCGGAGCACTTTTCCTTGGCTTTGGTTATGGTACAATCACCGCCTCCTGCCATGCATTGGCTGTTCACTGTGCGCCAATGCACCAGGTGGGTGTTGCTACCAGCACATATTTTGTACTGCTTGACCTGGGTATCGGCGTAGGCCCTTACACTTTGGGCAGTTTCGTTCCCACCCTTGGATTCGGTTTCGTCTACACCGCAGCCGGAGTTCTCTCCGTAGCCGGTATGGGACTGTACTTCTACCTGATTGGCAGACATCACCGCTTTACCCGTCACCAGATGGACCGTGTCAGCGAAGCCAAAGAGATTGTTGAGCAGCGCCGCCAGCATTTCAATAAGCAGCGCCTTGCCCTCCAGAACAGATAATTTAACAGCAAACGGGCAAAATTAAACGGCTGTACATTAGCATTAGCTTGTGTACAGCCGTTTTAGTATTTCTTATTTTACTCGGACACTGTTTAACGCATGATTGGATATTGCATTGGCATCCTTGTCATCCCTTGCCATATCAAAATTTACAGCCCATAGGTCATTTCCGAGAAAAGCATTGAAGGATTTTGTCTTTATATGCTGTCTGCCAGCATCATAGGTCAGTGTTATAATATACCCCTTAAGCTTTCCAACATTCTTCCTTTTAATGGATTCAACCTTTACATTTTGGAACTCCGTGGCTTTGGCAACAGTAAAGGCATACTGCTCAGCGGTCTTTTTGCTGTTTTCCAGCCTTTCCTCCTCGGAAATCTGAGCTATAACCTCAGGCTTGTAGGCAATTCGGGTAATTGCTACATATAGACCGTCTCTATTTTCGGAGTAAACATTTTCCGTAAGGGCTGCCTCATTGTCCTGCTCAGCCGCAGTTCTTTCCTTATGTTCCCACGTTGCCTCAAAAGTTAGGTCAATGGTTAATGTCTTGTCTCCGTCCTTTATGGTATTTTTCACATAATTATAGTCAGCTGCAGAAGCTGTTCCGGCAAAGGCGGAAAAAATGAAGCTGGCTGTTAAAATTGTACAAAGTATTAAAAATATCCTTTTCACTTAAACATACTCCTTTAACACAAGACTCTCATAGGCATGATCCGTCATTTCATCGGATGCTTTGTCATCATCCAGCATGTCAAAGCATATAGCCCAGAGTTCATTTTTATACAGTACATAAAGCACCTTGGTTTTGATTTTTACCCCCTGATAGTCATAGGTCATTATGGCTTCCCGACCCTCAATCCCGTTGATGGTCTTAGGCTCGTTGTAGGTAATCTCAAAATTGGCATACTCTTTGGATGTATTGATGGTGGTAATCTGGTTCAGCATTGCCTTCTGGATAAAGTCCTGCCTTTTAGCCTCCGGAAAATCCTTCATCAGGGTTTCGGTATATCTGCCGTTATTAATCATAATGCGGATATTATCCAGCTGGGATGAATATATGGTTTCACTTACAACGGAGTCCTTCATATCCGGAGTTACAGGAATACTTTTCTTATTAAATTCCGCCTTGCCGGACAGCTCAATGCTCAGGACCTGCCCATCCCCCTGAATTACATTCTTTTCAGCAGCCTCTGCATTCCCCATATTCAGAAACAGTCCCAAAACACATACAGCAAGAAGATACCGCTTCAATGTATTCAACATAAATAGCCCCTCCTAACAATCCTCAATGCTTACATCTTTCATTATAACGCCATTGTTCTAGTTTTGCCTACATTAATATTTTTTCATCAAAAATATACAAGCTATTTCCACCTATTCTCAATACAAAAAAATCCGCCCGAAGGCGGAAATTTTTTATTACCCTATCAAATTACTTCAGCAACTTGTTCAGCATTTTGAGTACCAGATTTACATCGATTGGTTTTACAAGATGTCCGTTCATGCCCACTTCAAAAGCTTTCTTTTTGTCCTCTTCAAAGGCATTGGCGGTCATTGCCACAATCGGAATATTTGCCTTTTTATTGTTGGCAAGGGTTCGGATTTCCCTTGTGGCGGTATAGCCATCCATTCTAGGCATCTGAATATCCATCAAAATAAGATCATACTTATCCTCCGGGGATTCATTAATGATATTTACAGCTTCAATTCCATCCTCAGCTGTATCAATCTCCAATCCATATTCCCCAAGAATGGTGGTGGCAATTTCCCTGTTCAGCTCATTATCCTCTACAAGGAGAATACGCTTGCCGCTGTAGTCAGTTTCTACTTCAGGAAGTCCCTCTGGTTTCTCAACAGGAACCTCAACCGGCTTCGTAAGAACGTTTCTAAGCTCAGACATGAAGAGCGGCTTTCCGACAAATGCGGTAACTCCGGCCTCCCTTGCCTCCGTCTCAATGTCAGACCAGTCATAAGCTGTCAGAACAATAATTGGAATGCCGTCACCAATAACCCTGCGGATACGTCTTACTGTCTCTATACCGTTCATATCCGGCATAAGGTAGTCAATAATATAAACGCTGTATTCGTCATTAATCTCCACAGAATCCTGTGCATGAAGCACAGCCTCCTTGCCTGAGGTGGTCCAGTCCGGACGCATTTTAATGCTTCTCAGCATCTTGCAGACACTGCGGCAGGTGTTGATATCATCATCAACCACCAACGCCCTTGCGCCCAGAAGCTCAGGTATCGGCTCGCATATTATTGTTCTGTCAGCCAGACGGAAATTAATTGTTACAGTGAAGGTTGAACCCTTGCCGACTTCACTTTCAACAGCAATGGTTCCACCCATCATATCGACAATATTTTTAGTGATTGCCATTCCAAGACCTGTGCCCTGAATTTCATTTACCTCATCGGTACTCTCTCTTGAGAAGCTGTCAAAAATATGTCCGATAAACTCCTCTGACATGCCAATACCGGTATCCTTAATGGTAAATTCATAGGTAGTATAATCCTTAATCTGGCAGGGCTTCTCCGCAAGGCGGATTATGATATCTCCCCCTGTCGGAGTGTACTTGATTGCATTGCCTACAATATTCAGCAATACCTGATTCAGTCTCAGCCTGTCAGCAATGATTTCCTCATGGATAACATCCTGAGTATCAATGAAAAGATTCTGGCTCTTGGTATTGATGAGTCCCTGAATAATAGCCCTGATGTCGTGAAGTACATCCGGCATATGCAGCGGAGTCTCCTCCAGCTTCACACTTCCGCTCTCAATTCGGCTCATATCAAGAATATCATTAATGAGGCTTAAGAGATGTGTTCCAGAAGTGTTGATTTTGGAAAGATACTCCTGAACCTGCTCTTTATCATCCATGTGGGTCTGGGCAAGCGCCGTAAATCCAAGAATAGCATTCATTGGAGTGCGGATATCATGGGACATATTGCTGAGGAATACAGTTTTTGCCTTATTTGCGTGTTCTGCCACAGCCAGCGCATTTTTCAGTGCATCAGACTGCTTTAATTCATTCTGCTTATCAGCTGTTACATCTCTGACAGCCACCAGTACAGCATCAAGATTGCCCTCCTCGTCATATCTCTGGGGCACTATCAGCGCAAGACACCATTTCCCATCAACAGTCTGATAGTTATAGACCAAGGACGTCTTTCCCTTTAAGCGCTGAACCACCGTTTTCATGCTGAAGAACTCCATGTAACTCTGGCGGAATGACTCAGCAACATTTTTTTCTGCATATGTTTTCACCAGGTCATGCTGCAATCCGTCATCAGTTGGAATATCTACATTGCTGCCCTGATTTTTAAGCACTTCCAGCCGATTTTCCTTCAGGTCCACAAGCATTATGAAGAAATACGCCCAGCCTATGGCATTGATAATTCTCAGACGCTTCTGCTCAATGCTGAGATGCTTCTTTTCAACCCTGTTCTTGGCAAGAACATTGAACATAAGAATCAAAATTGCCACAAGCACATATATACCCATCGCAACATTTCTTCTCATGAATACCTGATTGATTGGGAAATAGGAGGTAATTAAATATCTTCCCACAGAATCAGAGCTAACGTACCATACCCCATCCTCAGAATCAAGTCTCACAGAATCAGCATTATACTGATGCTGTACCTTCTCCAGCTTTTGACCGATTAATTCCCTGCGATTGCTGCTGAGAACCTGTCCATCTTCGCTTATGACAACGATTCCATCCATTTCAAAGGGAAAACCTGTAAAAAGGTCATATAAGCTCAAATCGCCGCTGTCTATGTCGAATTTATTCTTTTTCAGATATGTCAGCAAAACTCCGGGAGCATCCTGACGTGCCACAACAGCCACATCATACAGCTCATCATCAAGACTAATTCGTACCGTATAGGTTTTATTTGGATACTTTGCGATATCAGTAACATAGGAATGCTGCATCATTTGGTTCCAAATCTTCAGTCCGTCCCTGTCATTTGAAGATCTAATGACAATCTGCAGATTGGGGTCCAACACCAGAACGCCGCTTACTCTCTGCTCATCAGCAAAGGCATTAAGCGCCTCTTCATTCAGCATATTCATTCTTGTCATATCTGTACCAAGCCCGGTAGTCTTATCCAGAAGCCTTACCAGGCTCTTCACCTGGTCATTTGTGCGGTACATGTCAAAACGTGTCAGACGATGTTTCGTAAAGGAGCACAGATTATCCTGAGCTTCCTTCAGATTGGACTTATCAGCAATGTGCAAAAGTACGAACAAGCACACTCCGATAACTATCAGTACAGCCAGGAGGATTCTATTGAAATTTTTTGATACTGTCTTACTTGCCATTATTTCCTCCCAGAACTACATTTTCCGGACTCATTCCATATTTTTGCGCAATTTCTCCAGTAACGCCATCCTTTGCCATATCTTCCAGTATTTTTGAAAGCTCGCTGGCAATTTCCTCATGTGTTCCCTTTTCAAAAGCTACGCCGATTTTCACATCCTGCAGACTTTCCGAAAGGACTCTATATGTAACAGTATTATAAGTTTCCATATTAAGAAGCAGGGCTTCATGACCTGCGATGGCATCTACATAACCCTTGCGGAGCACCGCCAGCAGCTCATCTGATGTGGAAAAGCTGTTTATATTGTACTCTTTAGGGAGCAATATATTGGTACGCTTCAGGAAAACCTGCTCGCCTTTGGTGGTGGTCTGTACACCAATTCTCTTATTTTTCAAATCTTCCAAGGTATATATATCGCTGTCATTGCGGACAGCTACCACCTGACGGCTCTTCATGTAGGGACCTGCCCACTGGTACTTGTCTTCTCGGCCAGTGTAGGAGTAGCAGCTCCAGATACAGTCGATGGTTCCATCAGCTAAATTATTATCCTTTTCTTCCCAGTCTATGAACTTGAATTCTGGCTCATATCCCATTTTGGCAAATGCATAACGAGCCATCTCCACATCAATTCCAGTATAGTCTCCATTGCTGTCAAGATAGCTGTAGGGCTTAAACTTATCAATTCCCACAATTATTTTTTTCGTGGCTTTTGAGTGATTTGTGCTGTCCCCGGTGCAGGCATAAAATAACAGCCCGGCAATCACCGCAAAAAGTCCCAGCAACAGACACGCTATGTATTTCTCCCGGATTAATTTAACCATCTTCTCCCTCAATTCCGTACTCCGTTTCAGAATCTCTCATGAAAAAACAGCCGATGGTGGGATAGCTAACTCCCTCTTCTCAGCTGTTTCTTTAAACCTTAAAATCATCAACTAACACAGTTAGTTAATATTTTACCAATAATTAGTTTCAAGTCAATACCATTTTCTAATAAAAATAAGCAATTGGTCCCTGTGGTAATTTTCGCAATTTTTACTTCTTACTTCGTCACCAAATTCATCAGGCTCTGGTAACTATCCACAACATCATAGACAACCTCGCCATTGCTGATTGCCTTGAAGTGCTCTCTGGCACAGTGAATCTTTGACTCCTCGATGAGTCGGAGCTGCATTGAATTCATTGAGCCTTTTGTCTCTGCTACGAAATAGATGTGCTTTACCGTCCCCTCATAGAACGCAATCGCCCAGTCTGGGTTATAGTGTCCCACAGGTGTAGAGATATAGAATCCATTCGGAAGTTTCACATATACCGCCACATTGGCATTCGTATCCAGCTCTGTGGCGAAATTCTGCTCATTGCTGGAATCATACACAATGTGATCGTACAGATGCTTTTTCGCTTTCATAGCGTTCACGCCAAGCCGTCCCTTAATAGTCGGCTCTGTAAATACATCCGTGTCATAATGGTCATCCATAACATCGTAGGTAATATGCTCAATGATTGATGTTGCTTTTTCGTCATTAATAAGTGACGCTGCCTTGATAATGAATTCCTCCGGATTATTTTTAAACTGGCTGAATACGTCCGGCTGGATTCCCTTCAGAATCTGAATGACCGCCTTACGGGTAAGCCCTGTCTCTTCCACAAGCTTTCCCACAAGATCATATTTGACATTTGAGCTGGCAGCTGCGGTCTGAGCATAGCTTGAAGACTGTTCCTTCACAAAGGAAGCCCCTTCTGCCAGTTCTTCCTTGGATTTAATTTTCTCCATAGTTCCAGTTTCCACATTGAAAACAATCTTGGATACACGAAGCTTGCAATCCAGCGAGCGGATAGCTTTACGTATTAGTTCATCGGTATCGAAATCAACAATATAGGTGGACTTTGCATTTATTTTCGCCCACAGTGCCTTAAATTCCGGCATTGCAAGCTTATTCTCATCCACATGCAGCTCAACATTATTACTGCGGGCATTTTTAGGCATAATTGACTTTGCATCGTAGATGGAATCAATAATCTCAATGACAGATGCAGCAGAATCTGCCACCTCTTCAGCAACCTTGATTGCATTATTTGACTTGTCAGCATAATATTTATCTGTCAGGATTCCCTTCCTGTCGATATAGCCGTTCACGATTAAATCGAAATGAATAGCGCTTGCCATATCTGTATCCACAAACAGCTCGTTGCCCTTATCGTCCTTAATTAACTTGCCAACAAACAAATCAGCTGTAACAGCACGAGGACGGTCTGCCACAGCCTCGGCGATTTCCGTCTGCAAACCTTTGGCAAAACTGTCATAGCTTTCACTGGCGATAACGGTCAGAACATTGACATTCTTCACATCCTCCCCCAGCACATTGGTATCCATACGCTCGCCGTCCTGATTAACGCAGAGACGCAGACCACGCCCTACTTCCTGACGTTTGCGCACCTCGCTGGAACTCTGCTTGAGAGTGCAGATTTGGAACACATTCGGATTATCCCAGCCTTCACGAAGAGCAGAGTGGGAGAATATAAAGCGAACCGGAGAACGCTTCGGATTACGGTCCAAGAGCAGCTCCTTGTTCTTCATAATCAGCTCATAGGCATCCACATCATCCGTAGTAGTTTCCTTGCGTTTTACCTTGGAGTCAATCATCTTGCCCTTCTTGTCAATGGAGAAGTAACCGGCGTGTGTCTTCTCAGCAGGAATTGCCTGCAAATACTTGATATAATCGTCCTCGCCAATGCCAATCTGCAAGTTGCCAATTATATCGTTATACTCTTCCACAAACATCTGGGCATATACGCCGTCCGCAGCCTGACCGGCTTCGTCATAGATGCGGTACTTTGCAACCTCATCAATAAAGAACAGTGACAGTACTTTAATACCCTTGTAGAAAAGCTCACGCTCTCTCTGAATATGCGACAGAATCGTCTCTCGAATTTGAATGCGCCGCAGCTGATTCTCGCTGACCTTGCCAATGACATCACCTGCATAAATCTTTATGCCGTTCAAAAATTCTATAGAATCGTCCCGTCCGTCGATGTGTGAAATTACAAAACCCTGCTTATACTCCTCCATGTTGCCAGAATTATCGTAGAGATTGAATCCTTCGGAGACTGTGCGTGTAACCTTGCGGACACCGCTTGCGCCCTTCGCCTCAAACTGAATTGTTGCCGTAGGCGCAGCCTTGGACAGATTAATGCTCTCAAGATAGACATAGCTCTCTGTTGCGGTGCTGCCGGACTCCGAGATACCCTTTACAACAATCTTTTTTACCAAATGCTTATTGTACGCCTCCATAGCATCCAGACGATAAACCATGTTATAAATGCTGTCGCTCTTATGGGTTGCGGAATAGCGTAAAGTCAGCAGAGGATTGAATTGTTTCAAATTCTCCTTGGTCTGCTTGCCCTCTACGGACTGAGGTTCATCAATAATAAGTATTGGATTCGTCTTTGCAATAATGTCAATTGGGCGGCGTGAACGGAATTCATCCAGCTTCATGTAAATGCGTCTTGCGTCTCTGCCTCTGGCATTAAAAGCCTGAGAATTAATAATCATAACGCAGATGGAGCTGTCCGATGCGAAGCGGTCAATCTCTGTCAGCTGGGCAGAGTTATAGATGAAGAAGCGAACCTTCTTGCCGTACTCTTCGGCAAAGTGCTCCTGTGTCACCTGAAAGGATTTATACACTCCCTCACGGATTGCAATGCTCGGTACAACCACGATGAACTTGCTCCAGCCGTAATTCTTGTTCAGCTCATACATGGTTTTGATGTAGGTATAGGTCTTGCCCACACCGGTCTCCATCTCTATGGTCAGATTGAATCGGCCCTCAAGCTTTTCTGATGGCTTCAGCTGATTTATACGCTGTACTTTCTGCAAATTCTCCAGAATGATGCGGTCAGAAAGCTCCGGCACTATTTTGTGATTGCTCCAGCCGGTAAAATCCTCCTCATCGGTCAATGCTTGCTGATAATGGCCATTGCCTCTGTCCATCATATAAGATGGCGTAAGATAAGGCTGTCCGGCAAAGACATCCACCACGGCTTTCGCTGCATCAGCCTGAAATTTCTGATGCTTAAATCGTAGTCTCATCTGCT
>CAVAVT010000028.1:0-21552 GCA_963592185.1 bacterium
AGGTTCATGCCGTCAAGGCCAGCCATTTCCTCCACAGAGGCTTCTTTGATTTTCTGCAGATTGCCAAAGTGGTCCCAAAGTATTTTTCTGCGCTTTGGTCCAATCCCTTCAATGTGGTCCAGAACAGATACCAGATTTCTCTTGCCACGGAGCTTTCTATGGTAGGTTATTGCAAACCTATGGGCCTCGTCACGGATTCTCTCTATGAGATACAGTGCCTGGCTCTGCCTTGGAAGCTCCACTGGCTCCGAACTTCCCTCCACGAAGATAAGCTCAAACTGCTTTGCAAGACCTACAACTGGAACATCCATATGTCCAGCCCCTCTTATGATTTTCAGTGCCGAGGACAGCTGTCCCTTGCCACCGTCAATAACTATGAGATCTGGGAGTTCAGCCTTCGGATCCCCATAACGCCTTGTAGTAACCTCACGCATGGAAAGGAAATCATCCGGCTTTCCTTCGGCACTTCGTATCTTAAAGCGTCTATAGTCGGATTTCTTTGGCATTCCATCCTCGAAAACAACCATGGAAGCCACAGTTTCGGAGCCTTGCATGTGGGAAATATCAAAGCACTCCATGCGTCTGGGTGGATTTTTGAGGCCTAGATAATGTCTAAGCTCCTCCACAGCACCAATGGTCTGCGCCTCAGTGCGCTTCAGTCTCTCGGATTCATCCGCAAGATATTTTTCCGCATTGCCTTCAGCCATGCTTATAACATCACGCTTGATTCCTCTCTGCGGACATACCACAGACACCTTGTGTCCTTTCATGCCAGTGAGCCATTCCTCCAGAACCTCAGTCTCCTGCACCTGGCAGGGAATCCATACTTCCTTTGGAACAAATGCAGCCTGGCTGTAATACTGCTTCAAAAATGCACTCAAAACCTCCGAGTCCGTTTCATCCCCGGTATTGGTAAGGAGAAAATGCTCCCTGCCAACCATTTTTCCGCTTCTGATAAAAAATACCTGAACGCAGACCCCGGCCTCGGACCTTGCCATACCGATGGCATCCTGATCCCCGGTGCCCATAATAATGCGCTGGCGCTCTCCGGTCTTTTTTACAGCCTTCAGCTGGTCCCGAAGTCTGGCAGCCAGCTCAAAATTCAGCTCCTCTGCAGCAGCCAGCATCCTCTTTTCAATCTCTGCCTCCACAGCCTCGGTTCTGCCCTCCATAAAAAGACATACCTCGTGAATCATTGCATCATACTGCTCCTTTGGAACAATACCTGCGCAGGGAGCCAGACACCGCTTGATATGATACTCAAGACAGGGTCTGTCGGTATCCATTCGTCTGCAGGAGCGCAGAGGAAAAAGTTTTCTCAAAAGCTTCAAGCTCTCGTGAAGTGCTCCAACATCTGTAAAGGGTCCAAAATATTTTGCCCCGTCACGAATTACCCGGCGTGTAATGTACACCCTTGGATACTCCTCCTGCAAAGTCACCTTCAAGTAGGGATAGGTCTTGTCATCCTTAAGACTGATATTGTATTTTGGACGGTGCTTCTTTATAAGATTGCACTCCAAAATCAATGCTTCTACTTCTGAGCCGGTAAGAATTGTTTCAAAGTCAGCAATCTTTGCCACCATTGCCTTTACTTTGGCGGAATGGTTTTTATTGCTTTGGAAATACTGCCTTACACGGTTTTTCAGAACCACAGCTTTTCCCACATATATTATTTTCCCCTGAGCGTCCTTCATTATATAGACCCCGGGATTATTTGGAAGCAGCTTCAGCTTTTCCTCAACAATTTCTGTCATGTTAAAATCAATCCTCCGCAATGGTGCCGGAAAAATTTATTTTCCCAGCTGTTCATCCAGCAATGGCTTCAGGAATTTTCCTGTATAGGATTTTTTCACCTTCACAATTTCCTCCGGTGTTCCTGCAGCCACAATGGTTCCGCCCCCGGAGCCACCTTCAGGCCCCAAGTCTATCAGATAATCTGCGGTCTTTATCACGTCAAGATTATGCTCGATAACCACAACGGTATCTCCACCATCCACAAGCCGCTGAAGGATATCCATCAGCTTGTGTATATCGGCGGAATGAAGTCCCGTTGTAGGCTCGTCCATGATATAGAGAGTTTTTCCAGTGGAACGCTTGCTAAGCTCCGCCGCCAGCTTTACACGCTGTGCCTCGCCGCCGGACAGGGTTGTTGCTGGCTGTCCCAGCCTTATATATCCAAGGCCCACATCTTCAATTATGGACAGCCGTCTGTGAATCCATGGAACATTTTTGAAAAATTCCACAGCCTCGCTAATGGTCATGTTCAAAACATCTGAAATGGATTTTCCTTTGTAACGGACTTCAAGGGTTTCCCTGTTGTACCGTTCTCCCTTGCACACTTCACAGGGAACATATACGTCCGGGAGGAAATGCATCTCTATTTTCAAAATTCCGTTGCCCTTGCATGCCTCGCAGCGTCCCCCCTTCATGTTGAAGCTGAAACGCCCAGCCTTGTAGCCTCTCACTTTGGCATCATTTGTCTGGGCAAAAAGTTCCCTTATTTTATCAAATACGCCGGTGTAGGTGGCTGGGTTTGACCTTGGGGTACGGCCTATGGGCTGCTGGTCAATATCAATAATCTTGTCAATATTTTCCAGCCCCTTTATCGCCTTGTGCTTTCCCGGCTTTCCCTTAGCACTGTAAAGCCTTGAGGCAATTCCCTTAAAGAGGATTTCATTTACAAGTGTACTCTTTCCAGAACCGGACACGCCGGTGACAACAGTCAGCAGACCCAGTGGGAATTTTACATTGATTTTCTTTAAATTATTTTCCTCCGCCCCAATAATCTCTATGAAATTGCCATTTCCAGTGCGGCGTGTTTCTGGCACTGGAATAAATTTTCTCCGGGAGAGATACTGTCCCGTAATGGAATCAGGATTTTTCTTTATCTCCTCAGCGGTTCCCTGTGCCACAACATTTCCGCCGTTCTCCCCGGCTCCCGGACCGATATCCACAATATGGTCCGCCGCATACATGGTGTCCTCGTCATGCTCCACCACAATAAGGGTATTCCCTAGGTCACGAAGCCCCTTAAGAGCCTCCAACAGCCGGTTATTGTCCCTTTGGTGAAGCCCGATGCTTGGCTCATCAAGTATGTAGAGAACTCCGGTAAGTCCAGAACCTATCTGTGTGGCAAGACGTATACGCTGGGCTTCGCCGCCGGACAGAGTTCCTGCAGCACGGGAAAGAGTCAGATAATCCAAGCCCACATTCAGCAGGAAATTAAGTCTTGCATGGATTTCCTTTAAAATCTGTGCGGAGATTTTCTTTTCCCTTTCGTTAAGTTCCAGATTCTTGAAAAAATCCACACATTCGCCAATGGTCATATTGGTAACCTGATATATGTTTTTGCCGCCAATTGTCACCGCCAATGTTTCCGGCTTCAGCCTTGCACCATGGCATTCGCTGCAGGTGATATGTGTCATGTAGTTTTCATAGGATTCCCTCATCTCGTCAGAATCCGTTTCCTGATATCTTCTGGAAAGCAGAGCCATAACACCTTCAAATGGCACATTATATTCCTTGTACTCACCAAACATATTGGTGTAGTGGAAGGTAAATTTTTCCTCCCCGGAGCCGTAAAGCATTTTGTTCTGGGTATCCTTGTCTATTTCATTCCAAGGCGTGTCCAAAGTATACCCGGCAGAAGTCAGCAGAGAATCCAGCACACACATGGAATAGGATTTTTTATTGGTGGACAGGGGGGCAAAAAGTCCGCCGCTGACTGAAAGCTCCGGATTGGGCATTACCATTTCCACATCAAATTCCATGTGGCTCCCCAGACCGTCACAGGAAGGACACGCTCCATAGGGACTGTTGAAGGAAAACATTCTGGGGGTGATTTCCGGCAGACTGATACCGCAGTTCACACAGGCAAAATTTTCGCTGAACATGAGAAGCTCTCCGTCCACAATCTGTACGTAGGCAACGCCTTCCCCAAGTTTCAGCGCTGTTTCCATGGAGTCCGCAAGGCGCTGTTCTATACCTTCACGGACCACAAGTCTGTCCACCACAACCTCAATGGTATGCTTTTTGTTTTTATCAAGCTTTATATCATCGTTGACATCGTATATTTCCCCGTCAACACGGATGCGCACATAACCCTCACGGCGTATCTGCTCAAATACCTTTTTGTGTTCGCCCTTTCTTCCACGGATTACCTGTGCCATTATTAAAAGCTTGGTCCGCTCCGGCAATTCCAGTATCCTGTCAAGCATCTGGTCAATGCTCTGCTGAGTAATGGGCCGTCCGCACTTTGGACAGTGGGGTGTACCGGCTCTTGCAAATAAGAGTCTCAGGTAATCATAAATTTCGGTTACTGTACCTACAGTGGACCTGGGATTTCGGCTGGTGGTTTTCTGGTCGATTGAAATTGCCGGAGAAAGACCGTCAATATAGTCCACGTCCGGCTTGTCCATCTGTCCCAAAAACTGTCTTGCATATGACGACAAAGATTCCACATAGCGTCTCTGTCCTTCAGCAAAAATTGTATCAAAGGCAAGGGAGGATTTTCCTGAGCCGGAAAGTCCTGTAATTACCACTAATTTATTTCTTGGAATCTCTATATCAATATTTTTTAAATTGTGCTCTCTGGCACCCTTTATCCTAATGCTATCCTTCATTACTGTCTCCTAAAAAAACTATTTCCCTTTGGAGGGCTTTCCTCCGTTGGAACCCTCCAACTCAAATATCATATCCCTAAGTTCTGCAGCCCGTTCAAATTCCAAGGCTCTGGAGGCGGTCTGCATTTCATGTTTCAGGGATTTTATCAGGGATTCCCTTTCCTTCTTTGTAAGCTTTTTCTTTGTTCCCTTTGTATCATATGAAGCTGGGGTTTCTGCCACCAATGTGGTTTCTATAAGCTCCTTCACCGGCTTTACAACGGTCTTTGGAATGATTCCATGCTCCTGATTGTAGGCAATCTGAACCGCACGCCTGTTGTCGGTTTCCTCTATTGCCCTCTTCATGGAATCAGTTTTCCTGTCCGCATACATTATTACCCTGCCGTTGGCATTTCTCGCCGCACGGCCTATGGTCTGTATCAGGGATGTGTCAGATCTGAGGAAGCCCTCCTTGTCCGCATCGAGAATTGCCACAAGGGAAACCTCAGGCATATCCAGTCCTTCACGAAGAAGATTTATTCCCACCAATACGTCAAATTTTCCTGCCCGGAGGTCACGGATTATTTCGGCTCGCTCGATGGTTGCAATATCTGAATGGAGATATCTTACCCTTATGTTCATTTCCTTGAGATAGTCCGTAAGGTTCTCTGCCATTTTCTTGGTGAGGGTTGTGACCAGCACTCGTTCGTCCTTGGCTGTGCGAAGCTTTATTTCCCCAAGCAGGTCGTCCATCTGTCCAGCCAGTGGGCGGATTTCTATCTCAGGATCCAAAAGCCCCGTGGGGCGGATAATCTGCCGTGCAACCTGCTGAGCCTTGCCAAGCTCATATTTTGCCGGAGTTGCTGAAATGTAGACTATCTGATTGATTCTTTTTTCAAACTCCTCAAAGGTCAGTGGCCTGTTATCGTATGCTGAGGGAAGTCTGAAGCCATTTGCCACCAGAGAATCCTTTCTGGACCGGTCCCCGGCGTACATGGCACGGAGCTGTGGCAGGGTAACATGGGACTCATCCATTACAATGAGAAAATCCTCTGGGAAATAATCCAGCAGTGTATATGGAGCATCCCCCTGCTTTCTGTGGGTAAGATGTCTGGAATAATTTTCTATTCCGGAGCAGTATCCCATTTCCTGCATCATTTCCAAATCGTACCTGGTGCGCTGTTCTATGCGCTGTGCCTCAATAAGCTTGTTATTATCCTTGAAAAAGCGAATCTGTTCCTCAAGCTCCTGCTCAATGGACTCCCGGGCAATTTCCATATCCTCCTGTGAGGTTACATAATGGGATGCCGGAAATACCATGGAATGGGTTCTTTCTCCGTAAATCTCACCTGTAAGCACGTCAAATTCCAGGATTCGATCCACTTCATCCCCAAAAAGTTCAATGCGCACAGCCCTGTTGTTGTATCCTGCCGGGAAAACCTCCACCACGTCTCCACGTACACGGAAACGGCCTCGCTCAAAAGCTATGTCATTGCGCTCATACTGCATTGTCACAAGCTTGCGGAGGATATCCTCTCTCTCTATTTCCTGCCCCTTGTGCAGGGAAAGCACCATTTCATGATAGCTTTCCGGAGAACCCAGACCATAGATACAGGACACACTTGCCACAATAATAACGTCTCTGCGCTCAAACAGAGAACAAGTAGCCGAATGCCTCAGCTCATCGATTTCATCATTGATTGAAGCATCTTTTTCTATGTAGGTATCCGTTGAAGCTATATATGCCTCCGGCTGATAAAAATCGTAGTAGCTGACAAAGTATCCCACGTAGTTTTCCGGGAAAAATGTCTTGAACTCGCTGGCAAGCTGTGCCGCCAAGGTCTTATTATGGGCGATTACCAGCGTGGGCTTCTGCACTTTTTCTATAAGCTTTGCCACAGTAAAGGTCTTGCCTGTTCCAGTGGCGCCAAGCAGTACCTGTGCCTCCATGCCGTGTTTTATGCCCTCAGCCAGATCCTCTATGGCCTTTGGCTGATCTCCCATAGGCTCAAAGGGAGCCACAACCTTAAAGGGAGTTTCCTTATCAAATTGCATGGTGTTGAGCTTTGGAACCATAACCATTGGCAAAACCTCTTTTCATCGAACATACTGTCTGTTTTAATTATACAACAGGCGGACAGAGTTTTCTATAGAAAAAGGAACAGCGCCTTCCGCTGCTCCCTCAGTATATCTATTCATTTTCAATGTCCGCTTGAACCTTCGGATGAGTCTGATTGCCCTTTTGCGCCCTGATGACAATAACATATTGCTTCCGTCCGCCCACATTGGTGAACCTGCTGCATATAAAGGTCCTGTCAGTCTCAGCATCATATATACGGCTTTCACGAGTATTCATAACATCATTGAAGGCCTGTTCCAGCTTGGGAATCTGTTCCTCAGGAATGCCCAGAACCTTAAAAGTAGTCATGAACTTGCCCTTTAAAGGATCCAGTGAATAATGCTCCGTGGAATACAGCAGTTCAATGGCCATCATGTATCCAGCCTTATTGCAGCCGAGATATATGCCTTCGTCCCCCTTCTGGCGCATCCACACCTCTTCATAGTCCTCAGTGGAGGCTCCTGGCTCGTAACTGTAGTTCATATTCACAGCTGAATTAAAAGCCATTAAAAAACCTCCGGCTCCAAGGGTATCGCTAAGCTGTGTTTCAAGCTCTGCCTTCATGCGGATGCGCTGATTCTCCTGTCTGGCATCCTCAATATCATAGTCTGTCTCGGCTATACCTTCATCGGCAGCGCACAGCCCCGGCGTAGCAAACTGGAAAAAAGCCGCCAAAAATCCAGCAAACATCACCACTATACACTTTTTTCGTAAAAAAATGGAATTCAGTATCATAAAACCGCTCCCGGACCGATGCTGCCTAAACCGTCACCCGGTCCTTCATTTTGGCAAACTTCGCCTCGCCAATGCCCTTGACTTTCTTCAAATCCTCAATGTTTTGAAAGGCCCCGTTTGTTGTCCGATATTCAATAATTCTTTTTGCCATGGCAGGTCCAACACCGGGAAGAGAGTCCAATGCCTTTTCATCCGCTGTGTTAATGTCAATAAGACCACCGGATGTGCTGCCAGACCCAGCCACCCCGGCTGAAACTCCGGCTGCAGAAGCTCCGCCCCCAGCAGGAACCATCCCCGGAGGCTTTTTCTCCGGAATCTTAATATGATCCCCATCTTTTACAGGCTTTGCCAAATTCACAGCATCCATATCCGCATTTGACATAAAGCCCCCACAGGCATCCACCGCATCCTTTATACGGGCATTTTGCCGAAGCTCTGCCAGCCCCGGACTGCACACCGCCCCAGATACATACACCACAAGAGCATTTTCAGGGACCCCTTTCTTTTCCTGCTCACTGGCAGAAAGTCCTTGGGTTGAAGCACTCGTAAGCTGCTCCCCTGAATCAGAATTCAGATTATATACCACCGTTCCGAAAGCTGCTGCAACAATCACCAGCAGAAGTACCATTGCCCGCTTAAACATAAGCAAAGCTGCCGCCTCCTCTGTTAATTCCACAAAATTTTACTGCACCTTCCAAAATTCTGTATAACACCCTATTCTATTTTCCCGTATGTACTTCCCGGGACAGCCTCATCCCCTTTCGTAATGACGAGTTAGCGGTTATCTACTTTGTCCATTCCCACCAAGTCGTGCTTGGCAAAGCGATCCCATGCCATCTGCTCAAACTTGGTACCCGGCTTGCCATAGTTAGTATATGGATCTATGGAAATTCCGCCCCTAGGAAGGAATTTTCCCCATACCTCAATATATCTCGGATCTAAACGCTTTATGAGATCCTTCATAATGATATTTACCACATCTTCATGAAAATCTCCATGGTTTCTGAAAGAAAAAAGATACAGCTTCAAGGATTTGCTTTCCACCATTTTTATGTTGGGAACATATGAAATGTATATTGTAGCAAAATCCGGCTGTCCGGTAATCGGACAAAGTGTGGTAAACTCCGGGCAGTTGAATTTTACCCAGTAATCCCTGTCTGGATGTTTATTGTCAAAGCACTGCAGCAGTGAAGGATCATACTCAAATGAATACTTCGTATTGTTGCTTCCCAAAAGGGTGTCATTTCCTGATATCTCATCTTTTTCTCTTGGCATCTGTTTATTCCTTTCAAATCTATATCAAAAATTTTATGCAAAACATCTATCTTTAAGTTTATAAAAAAAAGGCAATGTGTTCAATACCCTTTCAAAAAATAAAACAGTGCTTTGCCATCCATAGAATATCAAGGACTTTCAAAGCACTGTTTTTGAGTTTTTAATGATAAGTTTTACGCTTCAGCCTCAGCGGTTCTGCTGCGCTTGCGCTTTATCTGGAACATTAAAATTGCAATGAAGATTGCCGCGCCAATCATATCGGTTACAGCACCTGGCTGAATCATGAGAAGTCCGCCAACAAACAGCAACAGCCGCTCAATCTTGGAGCAGTTGTCCGCCAAATAGCCAATCATTGAGGAACTGAGGGCAACCATTCCCAAGACCGCTGTTACAGCAGCTGCCGCCAGCGTACCCGTGGTTGCATCAATCATCAGGAGAACCGGTGACAATACGAAAACATAAGGTATTATAAAGGCGGCTATTGCAAGCTTCGATGCCTTCACACCTGTCATCAGGGGATTGCCTTTGGCTATGGCCGAGCCAGCATAGGCAGCCAGCGCCACCGGAGGGGTGATATCCGCAATGATACCGAAATAGAATACAAACATGTGGGATGCAAGAATTGGAACCCCCATCTGAATCATTGCCGGAGCTGCAATTGTTGAGGTGATAACATAGTTTGCGGTGGTAGGAACACCCATGCCCAGAATGATTGAAGTAATCATGGTAAAGAACATTGTAGGAAGAAGCATTCCGCCGGAAAGCTGAAGAAGTCCGGATGCCAGCTTAAGGCCTACGCCGGTCTTAGTTACGATACCAATGATAATACCAGCTGATGCACAGGCAACCAGTACGCCCAGAACAGCCTTTGCACCTTTTATCAGACCATTAACAACCTCGCCGGGAGTCATGCGTGTGGACTTTCTGAGACATGCTGCAACAATGGAAAGGAAGATGGCAAAAAGTGCAGCACGCATTGGAGTATATCCAGCTACCAGCAGATAAATAATTGCAATAAGAGGGAAAGCCAGATGGCCCCTTTCCTTCAATATGGTTCCAACCTTTGGAAGCTCGCTCCGGGGAACACCCTTAAGATTCATTCTCTTTGCCTCAAAATGAACCCCCAGCCATACACCGGCAAAATAAAGCAATGCAGGAATAGCTGCAGCCTTTACAACATCCAGATAAGGAACACCTACAAACTCAGCCATAAGGAATGCCGCAGCACCCATAATCGGAGGCATCAGCTGTCCGCCTGTGGAAGCAGCCGCCTCAACAGCACCGGCAAATTCCTTTTCATAGCCAAGCTTTTTCATCATCGGAATAGTGAAGCATCCAGTACCGGCAACATTTGCAACGGAGCTTCCGGAAACCGTTCCCATGAGTCCGCTGGAAAGCACCGCAACCTTTGCAGGACCGCCGCTTGCCCAGCCAGCAATGGCATTGGCCAAATCTATAAAGAAACGTCCCAGACCTGTGGATTCCAAATATGCACCGAAAAGTATAAAGAGAAATATAAATGTTGATGATACCCCCAAAGGTATGCCGAAAATACCCTCAGTGGTATAGAACAGGTGGCTGATAAGCTGACTTGGAGTAAGTCCTCTGTGGGCAAGAATACCCGGCATATACGGACCTGCAAATGCATATACAATAAATACGCATACAACAACCACCATTGGGATGCCTACCACACGCCTTGTAGCTTCAATTACCAGCAAAATACCTATAACGCCAATTACTAAATCTACCGTATTTACCAAACCGGATCTCAAAACCAGTTCGTTGTATGCATATACGATATAGCCTGGAGCCGCTGCACCTAGTACCGCCAATATAAAATCAACCGGGTGAAGCTTGTTTCTCCATGCCTTTCTTGTGGGATACAGCAGATATATCAGTGCCAGACCAAAACCGAGATGTACCGCACGCTGAAGCTGCGCATCCAGCACTCCAAAAATTGCTGTGTAAAGCTGAAATACAGAAAAAGCTATTGCCAAGGCAGAAACAAATTTTCCAATAATACCGGTATGCTCGCTGCTGTTTGACTCCTTGTCCAGCTTTTCCATGACTTCCTTAGCAAGCTCTTGCTCATTTTGCTGCGCCATGACCAATCAATCCTTCCAAATACACTATAAAAATAAACTATAAAATCTATGATACCAGGGCTTTATCTCCAATCGGATTTTCGTTCCCGGTGAAAAATATCTATATAATTCCAAATGCTTATCCGCCACATCCAGCGTCAGCTTTGTTCCTACTCCTGTTCGCAAATCCACCACTTGAAAATGCCTATCCATATTATCCAGTATGAAATAATTTCCTTCCTGCCTAAAAAAACCGTCGCTTTCCAAAAAGGGAAGTCCCACTCCAAAGGACTGGTACACCGTGGACTTTAGGTCAAAACCGTTATTTTTTTCATTTATGATTAGATTTTCTTCAACTGGTGTTTTCTGCACAGAATGTATGAAATGTATTGAAATCGGTATACCCGGCTCTGCAGGTATTGCCACAAGCTGCTCCTGCTCCGTTTCAACAAACAGGCAGGGCCATCTCAAAAATATTATTTCTATCAGACATATAAGTATAAATATTAATTTAAACTTGCTGCATTGCTCATCCATACCAATAAAAAAGCGGGCGCCAGCCGGCACCCGCTGCCTTTCAATTTAACACATTAAACTATCCGCCAATAAGGATTATTCCTTGAAGAACTTCTCTGCACCGGCATTCATCTGAATAGGCATACCCTTCATAGCACCTTCCTTGGTAATGAGCTTGCCAACAGAATGTGCTGCCTTAATGCGGTCAAGGTTTCCGAAGAATGCCTTTACGATGTCGTAGCCCATCTGATCGTCAACCTTGTCAGAAGCAACCAGCATAGCCATTACTGATACAGCTGTAGTCTCAGTTTCTACACCTGCATAGGTACCAGCAGGAATAATAGTTTTTGTGTAGTAAGGATACTTTGCGATAAGTGCCTCAACCTTGTCGTTGTCCAGTGGTACCAATGCAATCTTGTTCTGGGAGGAAATATCCTGAACAGCTGCAGTAGGATAGCCAGCGGTAAGGAATGCCGCATCAACATTGCCATCCTTCAATGCGCTTGCTGCCTCACCAAAGGAAAGATACTGTTCATCGATATCATCATAGGTAATTCCATAAGCCTCAAGAATCTGACGTGCATTTGCCTCTGCACCGCTGCCTGCAGCGCCAACAGCAACACGCTTGCCCTTCAGGTCAGCAACATTCTTAATACCAGTGGACTCAAGGGTTACAATCTGGCAGGTTTCAGGATAAAGAACAGCTAGACCTCTCAAGTTGTCAACCTTCTTGTCCTTGAACATCTCTACGCCGTTTGCAGCATAGTAGGTAATATCATTCTGAACGATTGCCAAATCAACGGAGCCCTCCTGCAGCATGTTAATGTTTGCTACAGTTGCGCCTGTGCTCTGGGCACTTGCATTCATGTCAGGTATTTCCTTGTTCAAAATCTCAGCCAGCGCACCACCTATTGGATAATAGGTTCCGGAAGTTCCGCCAGTTGCAATGTTCAGGAACTTCTTTCCACCACCCTGGCCACAGCCAGCTACAACAGCAATTACCAATACCAGAAGCATACTTACTATGCCCAGACGGCTAAAAGAAAACTTCTTCATATTCTTTCCCCCTGTGTTTCGCAATCTTCCCAGCAGACATCTGTCTGCTACAGAAATACGAACTAAAAAATACATTTAATTATTGCTATATGATATTCTGCATATCATGTATGTAATTATAGCATATTCATACTATGCATTTCCAGCATATTTAATATAATTCTGACATTTATTCTCAATTATACAGAATAATGTATACACGTTGAAAATAAAAAATAGCCACAGACAATATGTCCATGGCTAATTCACAACTATTTAATTACTGCACCTGAAGCGGTTCATTGGCTCCAAAAGGACCCTCTATACCTGCGGTCAGATCCCGTACCACAGCTCCTGCAGCAATAAGTCCTGCCACTGAGGGAACGAAGGATATACTTCCCGGCACAGACCTTCTACGGTCACAGTTTCTTGCACTGCCAGCAGGGCAGATACATTCCTTACCGCAGCCCTGAACCTCGGGACGCAGAGGCTTTTCAGGGGAAAATACCACCTTCAGGCTCTTTACTCCTCTAAGCTTAAGCTCCTTGCGCATTACTCTGGCAAGAGGACACACGCTGGTCTTATAGATATCTGTCACTACAAACTGAGTGGGATCAAGCTTGTTTCCTGCCCCCATGCAGCTGATGATGGGTATGCTGCGCTTCTGCGCCTGCATAACCAAATCGATTTTTGCTGAAACAGTGTCCACCGCATCAACAATATAATCATATTCACATATAAAGAAATCCTCAGCACTGTCCGGCAGATAAAAGGAATCTATAACATCCACCTGAGCATCTGGATTTATCTCCAGTATCCTGTCCCGCATAACCTGGGTCTTAGGCTTTCCCACTGTCCCGGCTTTGGCGTGAATCTGTCTGTTGATATTCGTAAGACATACTAAGTCATTATCCACCAACACCATATGTCCCACTCCGGCACGTGCCAATCCCTCAGCAACGAAGGAGCCAACTCCTCCAACGCCAAATATTGCCACCGTGCTGTCCGCCAGCTTTTCCATTGCCGGATCCCCCAGCAACAGACTTGTTCTGGAAAATCTTCCCAACATTAATTTCAAAACTCCTTATTATTTGTTATCCTTGTTATCTTCTTTTTTTCCTATGTTTCCAAAGCCCGGAAACTGGGGTATTGCGGTCTGGCTTGCCATAAAATCAGGAACCTCAAGAGACTGTGCTGTCTGCTTTTTGGCTTGCTCATCAGCCTTTGGCATAGGGGCCTTCATTACGTCCCCATCCTCAAAATCCGTGGCAATGAGAGTTACCCTTACATTGTCGCCAAAATCATTGTCAACAACAGTTCCCATTATTATGTTCACATCGTTGCCAGTCTGCTCCTGTATGTATTCCATTGCCTCGCTTACAGCGTGAAGACTGAGCTTTTCGCTGCCAGTCAGATTCAGTATAACGCCCCTTGCACCTTTCAAGGAACGCTCCACCAAAGGACTGCCCACAGCCTCTTTCACAGCCGCCACCGCATCAATTTTGCTTTCGCCAATTCCCAGCAGAGCATCGCTGCTGATGCTCTGACGGAACATTGCACTTACATCGGCAAAATCAACGTTTATAACACCGGTTGTAAGCACAAGCTCGGCAATACACAGAATAGCCTGTCTCAGTATTCCGTCAGCCATATCAAATGCTTCAACCAGAGTCAGTCTGCGGTTCTCAGGCAGCTTCATTAGATTGTCATTATGAACCGCAATGAGCGCATCCATATTTGCCTTGAGCTTTATAATGCCCTCTTCCGCTGCACGCTGCTTGCGCCTTCCCTCAAAGGCAAAAGGAACTGTTACCACACCAACTGTAAGTATTCCCATTTCACGGGCAATCCTTGCCACAACTGGAGTTGCACCGGTACCTGCACCGCCGCCCATTCCGGCTGTAACAAAGAGAAGGTCTGTCCCCTTCAGTTCTTCCTTTATCTTGTCTTCATCTGCCAGTGCAGCTTTTTCACCAAGCTCGCCTTTTCCGCCTGTTCCAAGACCATCGGTTATTCCCTTGCCTATCTGAAGTGTCTTTATCCCCTTATTTGCAAGGCTCTCCAGCTGCTTCGCATCTGTATTTACGGCTAAAAGATCTATATCCAGAAATTTATCCCTTGCCATGCGCAGAAGGACACTATTTCCACCACCGCCTACACCGAAGACTTTGATGTTAACTATAGCTTTTTTGATTGCTATATCGTTATCTGTCATGAGTGCTGCTCCCTTCTGAAATATATCCACTATGTATTTAGTACTTTTCTACCTGCTTTCCCCACATTCCTGCATGAATAAAAAATAAAACATAGTGAATTTTTATTAAAGCTTGCGCATCTGCCTTACAGCTTCAAGTTTTTCTGCCATATCCTCAAAGGGAGTTCCTATGGAAGCCTCCACTGCAGCAGTGGCAGCTCCCTCCACCAGCGGACAGTCTATCATGGAAAGCTTCATGCCCTCCATATCCTCCAGAACCATTTCTGTGGTCATAACCGCACTTCCCATGTCCATCAAAACAATGACACCATCATCGGAATAAACGGATTTTACCGCCGCCCTTATGCGCTGATAGCTGGTTCCAAGGGACCCATCCTCCATGCCTCCGGCTGCGGCAATCGCCACATCAGCCGCCATGGTGTGGGCAAGCTCTGCCACACCTTCCGCCAGCAATTTGCTATGTGAAACAATAACTATTCCTACCATTTGCAAAACCTCTGTTCAATATTACTTTTTTACCGATTTGGAGGCTTCCTTTTCAGCCTTTGCCTTATCTATACCGGCCTTCTTTTTCTCCTTGGCTGCAGCCTTCTGTTTTTCCAGCTTTTCCTCTTCTACACGCTTCTTGATATCCGGCCTAAGCTCAAACAGATACTCCTCCGGAATATTTGTTGCGCCATCCAAAAGCTTTAAATACTGTCTGTAGCTTTCCAGGGCATTATTATGGTCATTCATGTCATCATAAATATCTCCCATAAGCTTATAGGTAACAGCGGTCTTTTCATCCAAAGACTTTGCCAGCTGCACATCAGCCAGCGCCATTGGAAGATTTCCCATCATTCTGTACACATCCGCCCTATTAAGGAAATTGTATACATTTTTGCCATCCATTTCCACAGCTTTATTTAAATCAGCCAATGCCTCTGTAAAATTCCCCTGAACAGCCTTGGCACGGCCCAATATTGCATAATTTTCTGCCGGGTCGTCCTGATTCGTGCTTTTAAACACCCTGTCCATCTGGTAAAGAGCCTTGTCAGCCATGCCGAAATCGCTGTATACATCGCTGTTGTGGCGGAGTTTCTTTACAAGCTCCGCCTTTGCGCTGCGAGCTGTCTGCAAATCATTCCTCAGCTTCTGGTCCTGCTCACGTTCTCTTGCCTCAAGCTGAAGCCGTCCGCCGCTATTTTTCTCTGCAGCATATGCCTTTTCCACAGCTTCCTTCAGCATCTGTCCGCCATAGCGGCGTTCAACAGCCTCCTTCAGCTCCTTATAAGCGCTGCTGTTATCCAAAAATTCCACAGCTCCGGACTCATTTACTCTGAAATTCCACTCCGCAGCGGATTTCTTATCGTGGAAAGCCTTTGCCAGCCCTCCGGCAATAAGATATGCCTCCTCCGGGGTATTATCATAATCCGCAGAGGTTCTTTCAGCTGTAATCAGCTTCGTTCCGTCTATAAATATATTCTTTTTTTCCTGAACCCTCACGTGGCCTGCACTATACTCTGTAATCAGAGCACTCATACGTGCCTCACGGACTGACATATCCGGATGGTCTGAAAGGTCGGATTTATCTGTTTCCTTGTCTCTACGCTCCCAGATATCAGTGGTTTCATACCTTGTGTAATAATCCATTCTGTACATGGCTGCAGCAGAGCCACCAGGATTGAACCCGGCACTTGCCAGAAGGTAGAAGCCCTCCTTGTCCGCCTCATTCTCTGAGGGCAAGGTAACATTTTTCATGATATTATATTCCGCAAGACCTGCGATGGCTCCCCAGTCTATATTGTCCACAGCCATTCCAAGGAAAGCCGCCCCGTACATCTGAGCTGCCGCCGTAGCATAGTTGTTTGCACTATGCTGCTTAATGCCATGAATCATCTCATGGGCCAGCACTGAGGCAAGTTCAGCCTCGCTGTGGCGCATTCCATTTACCAGCCCTTTGTTGATGGTAATGTAATTGGTGGGAAAACATGCCGCATTATAGGTATCGTTGTTATTTATATCCCAGATAAAGGGAAGGGAATTTGCCGCCAATACGTATTTTCCATTTTTAACCAGACGGTTCATTATGCTGTCCACTATTGCGTGGTTATTTTCATTGTCGTCCCGGCCATTCTGAGCCACATCCTGCTTCCATATCATAATCTGGTTATAGGCATTGTTACCCATCTCCAGTATGCTGTCAAGACAGGATTTATATGCCAGTGTGGAGGCAAGTGCCCCGGCAGCAGCCACCCATGGGTCCACCTTGGCATATGCCACAGATGGTACTGTCACCATGGACGACAGGGCAATTGTACCTGTCAAAACAAGACTTGTAAGCTTTTTTCTCCATTGCATCTGGCAAACTCCTCTCTAAAGGTCCGCCTACAGCAGAAATTCCTCAAAAACAATATTTCCGTACTTCATGCCAAGGTCTGTGAGCCTGACATATTCACCCTGCTCCTTGGAAACAGTTTCCAGCAGTTCCTTTTCCGTCATGGACTTCACAGCGTCACCGAATATTTCATAAAAATTACGCCCGAAGGTATTCTGAAATGCCTCCACAGATATTCCCCGTACTGTTCTAAGGGCAAGAAAGGCAAATTCCGACATGGCTATCTCTTCAGTATATTCCTCTTCCTGCAAAATTCCAGGAATTTCACTTATACACTGTGGCTGAAAATTCATATTTCCCATGGCATCGATGTATTCCTGGATGCCTTCCACATGCAGGTAGCGGAATCCGCCCCAAAAGCCATGTGCACCCATTCCGGCACCAAGGTATGGCACGCCGGTCCAATACCCTGTATTGTGACAGCTTTCATATCCCTTTTTTGAAAAATTGGATACTTCATATCTATAGAAACCCAGCTTTGGCAGTTCCTCTGTCATATAGTCGTACATGGACTCCACCAGCTCATCCTCTGGTAGAAAAAGTTTACCCATGTCCTTCATTTTCATGAAGGCTGTGCCCTCCTCCAGCTGAAGTCCATAGATAGAAATATGGCTTATGGGAAGGTCCGCTGCCTGAGCCACACTTTCCTTCAAATCCTCCAAAGTCTGCCCCGGAAGACCATACATCAGATCAAGACTTATATTTTGTATTCCATGGTCATATGCCATGCGTACAGCCTCTACAGCCTGAGCCGCCGTATGTATACGTCCGATTTTCTTCAGCAGGGCATCATTAAAGGTCTGTACCCCAAAGCTAATCCTGTTCACACCGCCATTCTTCAGAACATCCAAAAGCTCCTCTGTCACGGTTCCGGGATTTGCCTCTATGGTGTATTCTACAGCATTATTTATGGGATTATGCTGAAAAAACACTTTCTTTATGGTATTAAAAATTTTTTCCAGCTGATGAGGCTCCAATGTAGTCGGGGTTCCGCCTCCTATATACACACTTTGTGGTGGATTAAAAATTCCCTCCGCCAGTAAAACAGAACCCTGTGCGGATAATTCCCGACACAGGGCCTCTGTATAATCCTCTTTATATTTGTTCCCTCCTGCTATGGAAGGAAAATCACAATAAAAGCATTTTTGACGGCAGAAGGGAATGTGTACGTATAATTCCCATTCCATGCCAGGACCTCCGTTAGTCTATTTTCAAAATAGCCATGAATGCTTCCTGTGGAACCTCTACACTGCCCACGGATTTCATGCGCTTCTTTCCTTCCTTCTGCTTTTCCAGAAGCTTTCTCTTACGGGAAATATCACCGCCGTAGCACTTTGCCAATACGTCCTTGCGCATTGCACGGACATTTTCTCTGGCAATAATCTTGCTTCCCACAGCCGCCTGAATTGGAATTTCAAACATTTGCTGAGGGATGATTTCCTTAAGCTTCTGTGCCAGCTGTCGGCCTCGGTTTGCCGCATTGTCATTATGAACAATGGTGGAAAGTGCATCCACCGGCTCCCCGTTAAGGAGAATGTCCAGCTTAACCAGATTTGCCGCCTTGTAGTCAGCCAGCTCATAATCCAGTGAAGCGTAGCCTCTTGTGGAGGATTTCAGCTTGTCAAAGTAATCATAGATAATCTCAGAAAGAGGAATATGGTATATAACCATAACTCTGTTCACATCCAGATAATCCATGGTTTGGAACTCGCCACGCTTGCTCTGGGAAACCTCCATTACAGCGCCCACATAATCATTTGGAACAATGACTGTAGCTTTTACGTAAGGCTCTTCAATGCGTTCGATTTCAGTTCTTGGAGGAAGCTTTGAAGGATTGTCCACTGTAACCATTTCACCATTGGTTTTGTAAACGTGATAAATAACGCTTGGAGCGGTGGTAATGAGCTTCAGATTATACTCTCTTTCCAGTCTTTCCTGAATAACATCCATGTGAAGGAGTCCCAGGAATCCGCAGCGGTAGCCAAATCCCAAAGCTATGGAAGTCTCCGGCTCGAATATCAGCGCAGCATCATTGAGCTGCAGCTTTTCCAAAGCATCCTTAAGGTTGTCATAGTCAGCACTATCCACAGGATAAAGTCCGCAATACACCATAGGTGTAACTCCACGGTAGCCAGGCAGCGGTTCTGATGCCGGATTTTCAACGCTGGTAATGGTATCGCCTACGCTTACATCCTTAACATTTTTAATGCTGCCGCCAACAAATCCTACCTCTCCGGCAGAAAGTCCCGGCAAAGCTGTGGGAGCTGGCTTAAACACCCCCACATCTGTAACATCAAATACCTTGCCAGTGGCCATCATTTTCAGCTGCATACCTTTTTTAATATGGCCCTGCATAACTCTGATATGGGCAATAACACCCTTATAGGAATCAAAATAGGAATCGAAAATCAATGCCTGAAGAGGTGCATTATTATCCCCTTCAGGAGCTGGAACTTTTTCAACAATGGCATCCAGAATTTCCTCTATTCCAATACCAGCCTTTGCTGAAGCCAGCACAGCCTCAGAGGCATCCAGCCCTATAACCTCTTCAATCTGATTCTTTACACGCTCAGGATCAGCACTGGGAAGGTCAATTTTATTTATTACAGGAATAATTTCCAAATCATGCTCAAGAGCCATGTACACATTTGCCAGTGTCTGTGCCTCAACTCCCTGTGCAGCATCCACCACCAGCAGCGCACCCTCGCAGGCCGCAAGGCTTCTGGATACCTCATAGGTAAAGTCAACATGACCCGGTGTGTCAATGAGGTTCAGCTGATACATTTCCCCGTCTTTGCCCTTGTAGTCAAGGCTTACGGTCTGGGCCTTTATTGTAATTCCACGCTCTCTTTCCAGCTCCATATTATCGAGGACCTGGTTCTCCATTTCACGCTCGCTTAGTGTGCCGGTGTACTCTATGAGTCTGTCGGCTATGGTGGATTTGCCATGGTCTATATGGGCTATAATCGAGAAATTACGTATATTTTTAGTTTCCATATATTTGAAAGCTCCTTTTCGAGTTAAAACAATTAACTAATATTATATCATTATATCCATTCTGCCCGCAATCTATCTGTCAGTATACGCCCTAGCTATGGCAGCTGAATACCAGTAAATCACTCCAATTTTATGATTCTCTAAATAAAGGTTGATTTTTGATAATGAGCGTGATAAAATACATGAGTATTGAATTGTTAAGGGGGTGAACCATTTGCCGAATATTAAATCATCGATCCTGAGTGTAAAAACCGATGCAAAGCGTCGTGCGAAGAACGCTGCTGAGAAGTCTCGTGTACGTACTGCTTCCCGTAAGGTTCTGGACGCTGTTGAAGCTGGAAACGCTGATGAAGCTAAGTCCCTCCTTACTGTTGCATGCAAGACGATCGACCAGGCTGCTGCTAATCATGTATATCACAAGAACGCAGCTTCCCGTAAGAAGTCCCGTCTCGCTCGCAAGGTCAACAGCCTCGCAAAGTGATTTGCACCATCAGATAAGCATTAAGAGCCTGTCCCAATGGGACAGGCTTTTTTTCATGCCCTCTCGCATAGATCAATTATAATTGATTCCAAAAGTTCTTCGCCAGCCTGACCGGTTTTGAACAGGTAATCCGCATCCGTTAAATCTAAATAGGCTTTTTTCAAAGTTGCGTTTTTAAATCCCTGGCTTACTCTGCCAACCTTTTCCGCAATAAAAGGATTCAGTCCCATGGGACCTCCTAAAGCCCTTCCTCTCACGCCGGAATCCATGAGGTCCTTTGCCTGCCACAGCTGTTTCACATGTCTTGCCAGCATTCCCAGAAGCACTGGCAAATACACCCCGTTTTCCACCTGCTTGTGCAGCAGCCTTATTGCCTTTCCCGTCTGATGGGCGCTGACAGCATCCACCATGGCAAATCCGGATATTTCCGGGATATCCGAAAAAATCTGTGTAAGGTCAGCTTTATTTATGGTCTTTTTATCTGTATAAATTTTAAGCTTATCCAGCTCCTGATTCAAATAGGACAGAGACACTGACTGCATCATCCCCACAGCCTCAACAAAATAGCTGTATGCCTCCCTGTCGAAGCTGATGCCTATTTCCCTAAGCTTGTCCTGAAGCCAATCCCCAATGTTCCAGCTCTTTACTGGCTCGGCCTCCAGCACAGCCCCAGCTTTTTCTATTACCTTGTACAGCTTGCGTCTCTTGTCCGCCTTGCCTGGGTCCTCAAATATCACATAGCTGTAGTCAGGCATATTTTCCAAAAGCTTTTGGAGACGTTCCTTCCCTGTATCCTTAGTACTGCTATTGCTTTCCTTAAATAAATTATTTCCACGAACCAGCAATACATTTTTAGGCACAAAAAAGGGAGCTGTTTCTATCATTCCTATGAGGGATTCTGTATCTATTCCGGACTCAATAACAGTAAGTCCATCCCTTTTCTCTCCCTCATCAGCAAAAAGCATATCAAAAAGTACATTTTCAGCCTTTTCAATATAATAATGCTCTTCACCGGACAGCAGATAGACATGCTGCAGACCCTTTTGTTTTAAATTCCTGATAAACTCATTGTATTGCACAGAAATACTCCCTTACACTCGTTTCAACATATATA
>CAVAVT010000029.1:0-20775 GCA_963592185.1 bacterium
TATATGCTTTTATACAATTAATTGACAAGAAAAATCAAGCTTTGGAGAAGATAGTTGAGGATGTATCCTGTTTTATATATATTTAATTTAAGGCTAAAAGCTATTTAAGTGCCATCGTCTATACTTTACTCATAAAAGCAAAGGAGATGATTTCTATGAAGACAGTAGGAAAGAGAATAGCAATAGGAATGATTACCGGTGCAGTTATTTTGTGCGGTGCAATTGGTACATATAATTCTGCAGCCCACGCAGCAAGATACAGAGGGGCTCACCATACAGAAAATATGCCGCCCAGACATCTGGATTCATCAAAGGTGGCAGAGCGCATTTCAGAGCAGTTCGGTGTGGACAAGTCACAGGTGACAAAATATTTGGAATCTGGCAAATGCGATCCTAGAGATCTTATGGAAGGTGCTATGATAGCAAAGCTCAGTGGCAAATCCTTCGATGATGTAATTGCTGCTAAGACTGATAAAACCAGATGGAGCGAAGTAGCTGAAAAATTTGGTGTAAGCAAGGACAAAATTCGTGAGGCCCATGATGATATGATGGCAGATGGGCTTTCCAGAAATGGTTCTATTTCAAAGAGTGATGCCTTGAAGCTGTTGAAAGACGGCTATCGTCCAAATGATTTATCAGTAGCATCAGAAATAGCAAAATCCTCAGGAAAATCTATTTCTGACGTACTTTCCATGAAAAAGCTCAATAATTCCTGGCGTGACGTGGCTAAATCCCTGGGAGTTAGTGAAAATTTAGTTCATGAGAGACATGACGGCCCGTCAAGACATTGGAATGAACATTGATTTAGAATAAATCCGAATATTTCCGCCCCCAAAATAGTAAAAGTGAATAAAAATAAGGTTGAAAAACAGGTGAAGTTTACAAATTTAGTATGCGTCACCTGTTTTTTGACGTATTTAAGGTAATGATGTATAATTCTAATGTATATCTAATTTTGTTATTGCAGGATAATTCTTAAGGAGAGGCGGGGAATGAACCCTTGGAAGCAATATACGAATTGTTGTCTAGTCCATCTTATGTGATGAATATCCTGATTGCTGTATTTAGTTTTTTACTGATATTTGTAATAGTCATGATTTCCGGAATAGGTGCCGCCAAGCGGATCAGACGCAGGAGGATGGTGCTGATAGGCGCTTCACTGTTTATTGGCTTTGTATCTTTTGTAGCATTGGCAGCGGTGATTTTTTCATATGGATATTTTAATAATATAAAAAAACCACCACATAAGTTACCATCTATTCCTTCAGCGGTGATTATGGAGAAGATGGATAAAACGGATAAAAGTTCGGGAGTTTTGTCACAGGAGTCACAGGAAACAGAGACTCAGGAGGAAAAGCAGCTTAGCGGTGCAAATACAAGTGTGCTTAGCCGTGAACTAAAAAATATAGAAATTAATCTCCGTATTCAGATTGAACAGGATGAAAAGGAAATAGCCCAGGTGGGGGAAAAGTATAAACGGGGAGAAATTGATACATATACCCAGCTTATGGACCGTGCACAGTTGGAAATCGATAAACGCAATCATATTATTGAGGCTATGGATGAAAAAATAAGCCTTATAGAAAATGCTGAGGTACTGGAAAATGCTGTGAAGCAGCAGGCACTTCAGGGAAATATATCCCGTAGAAATCATGCGATAGAAGAGCGCAGGGATTATGAAAGTGTCTTGTTGCAGGTACGGCTACATAAAGATGAATACAAGAAGATGTAACTATAAATTTGAGGCCGTGTCCCTATTGAGCATATCATATGGATGACGGCCTCCAAAATATGCATGTGAAATGTTTTTCCTTTGGAAAAAATGAACAATGGCGGTATAATATTGGTCTAAAATGTTTTCGCTATTAAGAGAAGGATTGATATAGATGATGAAGAAAAAGGTAGTCGTGGCAATGAGCGGCGGAGTTGACAGTTCGCTGACTGCTGCATTGCTCCACGAGCAGGGGTATGATGTTATAGGTGTTACAATGAGGCTTTCAGATGACAGCAGAGATTTTGACCCTGAAAACGACAGGGGCTGCTGTTCACTGTCCTCAGTTGATGATGCAAGGCGTGTGGCTGAGGTTATTGGAATACCCCATTATGTAATGAACTTTCGTGATATGTTCCAGGAGACTGTCATCAATGATTTCCTTTCAGAATATGCAAAGGGACGTACCCCAAATCCATGTATAAGATGCAACCGATTTGTAAAATTTCAGGGACTTTTAGAGAAGTCCATGGAGCTGGGGGCGGAGTATGTTGCCACAGGCCATTATGCACGTATTGAACAGGATGATGCAACAGGAAGATTCCTTCTTCTTAGAGGTCTGGATATGAACAAGGACCAGTCTTATGCGCTGTATAATTTAAATCAGGCTTCATTAAAGCACTTTCTAATGCCCTTGGGGGGATATACCAAAACCCATACTCGAGAACTGGCAGAGTCCTATAACCTTCCGGTAGCACATAAGCCAGATAGCCAGGAAATATGCTTCGTGCCAAATGATGACTATAAGGCGTACCTAAAGGAACATGTTCCGGAGTGTCTGATTCCCGGAGATATTGTGGACCAGCAGGGAAATGTACTTGGAAGACACGAGGGCGTACCTCTTTACACAATAGGACAGCGAAAGGGACTTGGAATCGCTGTAGGAGAGCCGCTATACGTATCCGGGCTGGACATGGCTGGAAACAGAGTCATTGTGGGCAATGGTGATGCTGTCTATAAAAGCGAGCTTATAGCTTCTGACCTTAATTGGATAACAATAGATTCCACTGATGATATTCCGGAAGGTCTTCAGGTGACAGCAAAGGTTAGATACGGGAAAAGAGAAGGAAAAGCAATGATTTATCCTCTGAAAGATGGCGGCGAAAGCCGGGTACGTGTGGTATTTGAGGAGCCACAGAGGGCGGTTACTCCAGGTCAGTCTGTCGTGTTTTATCAGGGAGATAGAGTTGTGGGCGGAGGAATTATTGACTGAGAAAGTCAGGACCTGCGCAGAATATATTTATCTGTGGCGAAGTCCAGCATTTCCTGCCAGGATTTAAATTTAGTAGATTTTTGAACAAAAGAATCCATTTTCTCCTCAGGCAGATCTTCAAAGTCCTTTTGGCATGTAATGCCGAATCTGCCGCCAGACAGAAATTTGTCAAAGGAACGGTATTTGGTGTATTTGCGCATAAAGCCTACGTCAAAAATATCGTCAAAATCAATGAGTTTTGGTTCTGTTTCGTTTGGAAGCTTGTAGTAGCCGGTTATTTTTATATGCATGACTGATTCTCCTATGTGCTGATTATTTTTTATATATTATCATATTTGGTAAAATCAGTCGAACCGGCTGTCTTTAGAAAAATTTTCTTTTGTATTTGTCAAAGCAGGCATTTAATGTATAATATATAAGGATACGTATTTATTTTGATAAGATAGCCAATTTACATAGATAACAGAGTGGGAGGAATCACTGATGTTAGGTGACGTTTTACGCCGTGAGCGAGAGAAAAAGCAGCTTACGCTTAAGGATGTTGAGAACGGAATAAGCATTCGTACACTATACATAGAAGCCATAGAGAATGAGGATTTTGAAAAGCTCCCGGGAGATGCTTATGCAAAGGGATTTATACGCAGCTATTCAAATTTCCTTGGGGTGGACCCAATTCCACTGCTTGAAGATTATAGGCAGCAGACCAAGCCCCAGGAGCCGAAGATTCAGCCGGATTCTGGAATTGACAGCAAGAAGCAGGAGGAGCCAGCTCCGTCCGTCAGCTCCTACAGCTATAGCAAAAATAACAGTTCCAGCAGTTTTTCTTCTGGAAGCGATTTTAAGGCAAGAGTAGAAACCTCCAGAACACATCAGAAATATATTGCACTTTTAGTGGTATTGGTAGTGTTCCTGGGCGGTGTATGGATTGCATTCAGTGATGATGGAACAAATACAGATAATGCAAAGCCTACCGTAAAGAACGAGCAGCAGAAGAAATCTGATAAGAAAGCCCAGCCAAAGGACGAGGTACAGCAGGACGGAGTCAATGTTACAGCAAAGTTTGAAAATAAATGCTGGACGCAGGTAGCTGTTGACGGCAAAGTAGTATTTGAGGGAACCGTTGAAGGCGGCAAGACTATGGACTGGAAAGGCCAGAAAAACGTAGCAATTACAGCTGGAAATGCTGGTGCTGTAGAGATTACTTACAATGGGGAATCCCAGGGGAAAATGGGTGCCGAAGGTGAGGTCATAGAGAAAAACTATGGCGAAAAGGCCGCTTCGGACGATAAAAGTTGATGTAAAATTTCTTGTGAAGGCTAATCAGGTCCGGAGCTGGGTAATTGCACAGCTTTGGACCTGAATTTCATTATGCGGAAAAGAAGGTGCCAAGATGCGTTGTCCTTATTGCAAAAAAGCTGATAGCCGGGTGGTAGATTCCCGTGCAGCAGAGGATGGAAATACTATTAGACGCCGCCGTGAGTGCAGTGGCTGCGGCAGACGTTTCACAACCTATGAGGTCGTGGAAAAAATTCCTTTGATGGTAATTAAAAAGTCAGGCAACCGCCAGGTTTTCGATAAAAATAAGCTTATGAACGGTCTGATACGTTCCTGTGACAAGCGAGTGGTTTCAATGGACCAGATAAAAGCTATCGCTGATGATGTGGAAAGAGTTCTCAGGAACAGCATGGATCAGGAAATAACAACCGAACATATTGGCGAGCTGGTTATGGAAAGGCTCAAAAATTTTGATGAGGTTGCATATATTAGATTTGCTTCTGTATATAGAAAATTTAAGGATATCGGAAGCTTTAGAGATGAATTGGATGACTTAATTAGGTCACGCAATGAGAAATAATCCTTAATTTATATTGAGTAATGAATTGTTATGGGGGAAGAGCTTTGTCCTGGAAGCTAAGAGAGGGTCTTAGAAAAAGGCTTAATGGAGAAAAAGGTGCTTATGTGTATGCGGCCGGAGCAAGGTCGAGAATGGCACTTATATATCCAAATTCATATTTTGTAGGCATGTCGAATCTTGGGATGCATATAATTTACAAAATAATGAATGACAGGCCGGATACTGCATGTGAAAGATTCTTTCTTCCAGAAAAAGCTGAGCGCCAGGAGTATGAAAAAACCAATACGCCATTAATGAGTGTCGAGACACAGACCTCTTTAACAGACTTTCCTCTTATTGCTTTTGCAATATCCTTTGAAATGGACTATTTCAACATTTTGGACATCCTTAAGCTTGGAAAGATAAAGCTCCTGGCAGAGGAAAGGGGTCCCCTGGATCCAATAGTTATTGCAGGAGGCCCCTGTGCAACCTTTAATCCTCAGCCCCTTTCAAAATTCATTGATGCCTTTATCATTGGTGAAGGCGAGGAAACCATGCTAAGGTTCATGGATACCTATTATGCTGCAGTAAATGGCGAAAATGACCGGGAGACTGTCTTAAAGGAGTTTGCAAAGATTCCAGGGGTGTACGTTCCATCACTTTATGATCATGAAGAAGATGAAAATGGCAATACGCTTTCCATTAAAGCCTTAGATGGGGCCCCGGAGCATGTTTCAAGACAGTGGGTAAGGAATTTGGATGATTTTCCAGGACATACAGTTGTGGAAACCGCAGATACCGAGTTCAATCTATACCTAGTGGAAACAGCAAGAGGCTGCGGAAGGCATTGTAGGTTTTGTATGGCTGGATACTGTTTCAGAAAGCCTAGAAACAGGTCAATGAAAGCTTTGGAAAAAATGCTTATGGAAGCAAAAAAAGCTGAGAAGCGTGTGGGTCTTATGGGAGCGGCGATTTCTGACTACCCGGAGATAGATGAGCTGTGTTCTGATATTTTAGGGGATGGACTGGAAATGTCCGTTGCTTCATTTAGAGCCGATTCAGTTACAAAGGACTTGGTGGAGGCTTTGGCAAAATCCGGGCTTCGTACATTGACCATGGCCCCGGAGGCTGGAAGCTCAAGAATGCGTGCTGTTATAAACAAGGGGATAGAAGAGGAACATCTTTTCCATGCTATGTCCCTTGGGCTGGAGGCAGGAATTTATAATTACAGACTTTATATCATGGTGGGACTTCCCTATGAAGAAGACAGCGACATTGACAGTATAATTGATATGGCTGTCCGGCTTAGGGAGTATATGAACGATAATCCCAAGGCACGGAGGGGAACCCTGACACTTTCTATCAATCCCTTTATACCTAAGCCCTTTACTCCGTTTCAATGGATGCCCATGGTTTCTATAAAGGATGTTCAAAACAAGCTGAAGCATATCCGCACCAGTTTGAAAAAAGTTCATGGTGTGGAGGTTATAGCAGAATCCCCGAAGGAAGCGGCAGTGCAGGAGGTTCTTGCACGGGGCGGAAGAATCATAGGGGACGTACTGCTGAAGTCCCATGAAAAGGGAGGAGCAAAAGCCTTTAAGTCAGCTTTGAAGGAAATGGGATTATCGCTTGATACCCTTATTGAAAAAAGCTATGACAAAAATGAAATACTTCCTTGGGATAGTCTTGATATGGGCTTTACAAAGGAGTATCTTTATAATGAGCTTAAACGTGCCGAAAAGCTGCAGCCAACGCCTAGGTGCTTTGATGGCTGCAAACGCTGCGGTGTATGCAGCTAAGTAATTCCAATGCAGAAGGGGAATAGGAATGGCATTCAGTATTTGTAAAGCTGATAAAAATATATGGTATGGCAGATTTGATATTTTCCCGAAAAATGGATTTGTACATGGGATTTCCACAAGGCTGGGGGGAGTGAGCAAGCCACCCTACAATACCATGAATCTGGGACTGCATGTTGGGGATAATCCAAAAGATGTTCAGGAGAACCGCAGACTTTTTTCAAAGGGGCTGGGACTGGATGCTGAAAAAATAGTCACCCCGGAGCAGGTTCATGGATCTGATGTAAAGGTGGTTACTGCGGCGGATGCTGGGCGTGGTGCCTTTGAGTATGCTGACAGTATTAAAGAAACAGATGCCCTTATAACCGATACAAAGGGACTCCCACTGCTTCTTTGTTATGCGGACTGTACTCCAATAATCTTTTATGATCCGGTGAAGCAGGCCTGCGGCATAGCCCATGCAGGATGGAAGGGAACCTATGCCAATATAGGAGCCATTACTGTTGAGGCAATGAAAAGCGCTTTTGGTACAAATGCGGCCGATGTGTTAGTCTCCATAGGTCCAGCAATAGGTCCATCATGTTATGAGGTAAGCGATGAACTGGCGGAGAAGTTTTCTATGAATTTTTCTGATTTTAAAGATAAAATAGTGGAAGAACATGGCGGCAGAAAGCATCTTAACCTGTGGGAGACAAATAGATTGTCTCTTATAGCGGCAGGGGTAAAGCCAGAGCACATAGATATGGCGGATACTTGTACAGCGTGCAATTCAGAGTTATTCTTTTCCTATCGTGCAGACAATGGGAAAACCGGACGTATAGGTGCCATGGCCGCTGTGGTTTAATGTTTGGAGGGTTCTTTCATATGAGTGAAAATGAACAGACTGTAAATATAGCAGAAAGACTGCATATGGTTCAGGCGGAGATAGAGGAGGCTCGTCAAAACCGTACAATCGCCGATAAAGATGCATCGGTACAACTTGTGGCTGTAACCAAGAATCACGATATTTATGCCATGCGTGAAGCCATAGATGCCGGAGCTGATGTGGTAGGAGAAAACCGTATTCAGGAAGCTAAGGAAAAGTATAAAACACTGGATAGGGATGTGACATGGCATCTAATTGGTCATCTTCAGACCAATAAGGCTAAGGATGCGGTGAAAATATTTGATTTGATACATTCTGTGGACAGTCTGCATCTGGCACAGGAAATTAATAAGTGTGCAGAAAAGCAGGAAAAAGTTCAGGAGGTTCTTCTTCAGATTAATCTTGCCAAGGAAGAAAGCAAATCTGGGGTATATGAGGAAAATCTGCAGGAGGTTCTGTCACAGATTGCCGAGCTGCAAAATATCAGGCTTAGAGGTCTTATGTGCATAGCCCCAAATTATGATGATATAGAAAAAACAAGGCCTCTTTTTAGAAGAATGTATGAAATTTTTCAGGATGTAAAGGAAATTCCGGAATTTGCAGCGAATATAAAATATTTATCGATGGGTATGTCCCACGACTATAAAATTGCCGTTGAAGAAGGATCAAATATGGTCAGAGTAGGTACATCGATTTTTGGTCCAAGACAGTATTGAGGAAAATATAGCAAGAATTTAAGCTGTATCGTATAGGGTGAGGAGGAATCTGCTATGGGTATCATAGATAAGGTTTGTGGAAAAATTGGCATCTCTAATTCAGATGAACGTGACGATAATGATTTTTTGAATGAGGATGAAAGAGACCTTGGAATGACTGATGATGAGGCAGCCGACAAGTCCAAGGTGGTGGATTTTCACTCCACGGCAAGTTCCATAAGGGAATCGTCAATGGCACATATGAAGGTTATGGTTATTGAGCCTAAGTCATTTGATGATGCACAGCAGGTGGCTAATTGTCTCAAGGAGAAGCGTCCTATAATCATTAATTTTGAAAATACGGATGAAGCTGCAGCAAAGAGAATCATAGATTTCATCAGTGGAACTACCTATGCTCTCAGCGGTGAAATCAAAAAGGTAAGCCGCAATGTATTTCTCTGTGCTCCAAGCAATGTGAATATTTCCTATAGTCAGGAGCAGAAGAGCATAAGCACTGAAATGCCGTGGATGAAGTAAGTTTTTGATTAATAGGGGCGGTTTCTAATGAAAATAGGATTTATTGGCGGCGGCGCAATGGCCGAGGCTATCACAAAGGGTCTGGTATCAAGTAAGGTTGTGGATTCAAAGGATGTGTATATTTCTGACCACAAGCTGGCAAGGGCTGAGTATCTGGCGGATACCTATGGTGTAAATGCCCTTGTAGGCTCGGAAACCTTCATAAATGATGTGGATGTACTGTTCCTGGCGGTCAAGCCTCAGGTTGTAAATAAGGCTATAGCCGAAGCTGCAGGACATATCAAGGCTGACACTTTGGTGGTATCTATTGTTGCCGGGCTCAGTCTGGAAGTATTGGAAGCGGCCTTTGATACACAGCCTGTAATTCGTGTTATGCCGAATACCCCTATGGCTGTAGGCGAGGGTATGAGTGCTTTTGCCGCCGGGAAAAATGCAACGGCGGAGCAGACGGAGCTGGTTAGCAAGCTTTTATCTGCCTCTGGCAAAGCTGTTGAGGTTAAGGAATACATGATGGACGCTGTTACGGGACTCTCCGGCAGCGGTCCTGCATATGGATTTTTGATAATTGATGCCATGTCTGATGGTGGAGTGGCGGCAGGACTTCCAAGAAAAACAGCTACTATGCTGGCAGCCCAGACCATATTGGGGGCTGCAAAAATGGTGCTGGAATCTGGAAAACATCCGGATGAGCTTCGTGATCAGGTGACTTCTCCTGCCGGAACCACTATTGCCGGTGTCCGTGTAATGGAAGAAAAAGGTGTCAGGGGAGCTATGATTGATGCTGTACTGGCTGCATATGAAGCTTCTGCATCAATGGGCAAAAAATAACTCAAAGGGATATTCCTCCAATGCCTTTTGGGATGGAAATCATTTGGGGCAGAGGAGCAGTCTTAGGATTGCTCCTAATTAGTTTTCGTGAAGGATTAATATTTTATGGCTGATAAAGAAAAAATTATTCGATATTATAAAGGAACCGAAGGTGCGGAAACAGCTGTAAGGCTTGTGGATCTTGCTGAGCAGGTAATGCGCAGTCAGAAGGTAAAGCTGGCTGGTTTTTTGGACCCATTTGGTCAGGAAATTGCTGAAACTGTGGCTGCCAGCTATGATGGACTCCGAGTGGAGTTTAACGGCGGCTATCAAGGGGCAGAACGTCAGCGTGCAGCTCTTATACATACCGACTTTATGGGCACTCCGGCATTTGATATATGTGTTGTTAGGGCAGAGTGGAATGACAGCTACTATAGATTGTCCCACCGGGATATATTGGGAGCTGTTTTAGGTCTTGGAATAGAGCGGGACAGGATAGGCGATATCCTTATTGCCGCAGGTAATGCAAGAATACTCACAGATGGGGCAATGGCCGAATTCCTGCTTGCCAATTGTACAAAGATAGGTCCGGCAGCTGTTACCATGCATGAGGACCAGATAGAAAATATTGTTCCAAAGGAAGAACGCTGTAAAGAAATTCGTGCTACGGTGGCATCACTTCGTGTGGATTCTATTGCTGCAGCAGGATTTGGTTTTTCCAGAAGCAGAGCTGCTTCAGATATTGCAGCGGATAAGCTCAAGCTGAACTGGCAGTCTGTGAAGGGTGCTTCCCAGCTGGTTAAGGAAGGAGATATTCTTTCTATGAGAGGAAGAGGCAGACTGGAGGTCACTGAGATTCGGGGACTTACGAAAAAGGGACGTACCAGTGTTGTGCTTCACAAATTCATTTAAGTTGGAGGAATAATTATGCTTACGCCTATAGATATACATAATAAAGAATTTAAACGCAGCTTTCGAGGATACAATGAGGATGAAATAGACGATTTTCTTGATCAGGTTGTCAATGACTATGAAACGCTTTACAGGGAAAACCGTCAGCTTAAGGACCGTTTGGCTTTAAGCGAAAAGGAGCTGGAGCAGTATCATCAGCTGGAGAAGAATCTTCAGGATACCCTGGTTGTAGCCCAGCGCACAGCTGAACAGGTAACATCTGCAGCAAATCAGGAATCTGAGCAAATTAAGTCCAATGCAGAGTTTGCTGCGGAAAATATTGTCAACAAGGCCCAAATCGATGCTAAGAAGAGCGTTGAAGATGCAATGCACAGGGTTCAGGAAATCGCCGGAGAATATGAACGTCTCGTAAAGGATAAGCGCAAGTTTATCATAAAAATCAGATCTCTGCTTGAGGGGGAGCTGGCTCTTTTAGAGGAAGAAGAGAAGCATTTCCCAGATGAGGTCTTTGAGAAAATAGAGGAACCAGCTGAGGAAGCTGAACCGAAACCAGCAAAGGATTATCTAAACTGGGATGTGCCGGACACAGAGGATGCCCAAGAGACAAATGCTCAGGATGAAGAGACTCCGGTGGCTGAAAATACAGAGACAAATAATACTCAGGAATAAAATATTGGTTTTATGGCGGTAAATCGTACATTGCGGAAGGATTGGGTTTTAGGTGCCTTTGGTTTTACTTTGCATTGCTGTTTTTTTACTAGACCAGCTGACAAAAGAAATTATTAGTTCGGTTATGCATTTGGGGGAAAGTATTCCGGTTATAACAAATGTATTTCATATTACATATATTATTAATAGAGGAGCAGCCTTTGGCATGTTGGAAAACCAGCAGTGGCTGTTTATAATTGTTACGGTTGCTGTTATTGCTGCTGTGGCGTGCTGTTTCAAAAAGCTCATACATCAGGATTGGCTTGTGAGACTGGGCGTGGCACTGCTGATGGGAGGAGCCGCAGGCAATCTGGTGGATCGAATCAGATTATCAGGAGTGGTGGATTTTTTTGATTTTCGTATATGGCCTGTTTTCAATGTGGCGGATATTGCCATTGTTGCTGGCGTGATTTTACTGGCATATATACTTGTTTTTAAATCAGAGGAAATCTGAGTTTTCGGAAGGAGGTGCAGGATGGAAGACATGGAAAAAGATATGAATGAAGAATATGTCATTTCAAATGATGCTGGAAGGCTGGACATATTCGTTTCGGAAAAAAAGGAAGATTTATCCCGTTCGCATATTCAAAAACTTATTGCTGAAGGCTATGTGCTGGTAAACGGAGCAGCTGCAAAAGCAAATAGAAAGCTTAAGCCTGGGGACAGGGTGATAATTTCAATTCCAGAGGCAAAGCCCGTTGCTATTGAGGCAGAAGATATTAAGTTGGACATACTCTACGAGGATGAAGATATCATTGTAATCAATAAAGCCCGGGGGATGGTGGTTCATCCTGCCGCAGGGGTTTATCATGGTACACTTGTCAATGCACTTTTATATCATTGCAAGGATTTGTCAGGAATCAATGGAGAAATCCGCCCCGGAATAGTTCATAGGCTGGACAAGGATACCTCCGGAGTTATGGTGTGCGCAAAAAATGATGCAGCCCATGTGAATCTGGCTGAGCAGATACGTACAAAATCCGCCCATAGAAGGTATATTGCCATTGTACATGGAAATATAAAGGAAGAGGGCGGAATAATACACGGGGATATAGGCCGTCATCCCACCGACCGAAAACGAATGGCAATAGTTTCTGAAAATGGCAAGCCAGCCACAACTGAATTTAAAGTGCTGGAACGTTTTGGAGAGTATACCTTGGTGGAATGCAGCCTTAAAACTGGCCGTACACATCAGATTCGTGTCCACATGACACATATTGGACATCCCTTGGTAAATGATCCAAAGTATGGACGGGCAAAATCAAAATTTGCAATACAGGGGCAGGCCCTCCATTCTGTGGAGCTTACTCTGACCCATCCAAGAACAGGCGAGGCCATGCATTTTGAGGCACAGCTGCCTGAAGATATGGAAAAAATAATACGGGCTTTAAGAAATAGAGGATAGGAGTGGCAGGTATGACGAATTTCGTAGATAAGACAGTTTTGATGGATGAGGATGGAATTCGCAGAGCATTAATTCGAATTTCCCATGAAATTTTGGAAAAAAATCACGGTGTGGAAAATGTTGTGCTGGTGGGTATACGCACTAGAGGTGTGCCTATTGCTGAGCGTATAGCAGATGCTATTGAATCAATCGAAGGAAAGCGTCCTCCAGTGGGCGTTCTCGATATCACACTTTACAGAGATGATTTGTCTACGCTTTCCTATCAGCCAATAGTTCATCCGACAGAGCTGCCTGTGGACATTACCGGCAAGACTATAGTGCTTACTGATGATGTTCTTTATACCGGAAGAACTATCCGTGCGGCTCTTGATGCCTTGATTGATATGGGCAGACCCAAGGCTATTCAGCTGGCGGTGCTTGTAGACAGAGGTCATAGAGAACTTCCAATCAGAGCCGACTATGTTGGAAAAAATGTTCCCACAGCATCCCATGAAATCGTCAGCGTAAATCTCAAGGATGAGGATGGTCAGGAACAGGTAGTTATAAGGGAAAAGGCTGAGTAATAAGACATTTTACTGCCTGGACAGATATTTTAAGTATTTGCTCCAGGCAGTTTTTGTTGACTTTTTTTTGAGATTATTTTATTATTAGTTAGTAAGCTAATTAAAATAGATATGAGGGGGAAAATATGCGACGCAAGCCAATTGTTACGATAGCGGAACTGTCAGGCCAGGCAGAAATTATGCCGGAAATTGAACCTTCTGCTGTTATGGCTATGCTGGGAGTGCTTCAGGCTGCAGAGGAAATACAGCATAGTATTTTTGATGTGCTTGAGGAGCGATATCAGCTTTCAGAGGGAAAGCTCCGGGTAATGATTATTCTTTATCAGAATCAGACAGGGCTGTCACTTTCTCAGCTGGCAGAAAAGGCTGGAGTATCTAAGGCAACAATCAGCGTGATGCTGAGAAAGATGGTACGTGACGGTTACGTGGCCTTGGAAATTGATGCGAAGGATGCACGAAGCAAAAAAGCCAGACTTACAGGGGCAAGCAAGAATCTGTTGAAGGATATTCTTCCTGGACATTATAAAAGGATTTCTGACCTTATTGGCAGTTTAAATGGCAATGAGAGGGAGGAACTGATAGAGCTTCTCAGAAAGATTACCTCAACAATATAGTATAGTGTCGGTATGGGGTTGTCTGGATTTATATAGTAGGTTTTTATTGTGATTATAGTTAGCTAACTAACTAAAAGGAGATTTGTCATGAAGGTTGATGTAAGAAAAAAAGCAATGAAGATTGGTATGGTATTCATTGGTTTGCTGTTTTTAGGCGGAATTATACTCATGTATAATGGCAACGATGCCGTTGCTCTAGCGACGGAGAAGAAGGAAGGAATACTTACAGCTGAGCAGGTGAAGGTATCCTTTGATTCAGTAAATGGCCGTCTGGTAAATGAAGCTGTTAAGGAGGCACAGGAAGTAAAGAAGGGTGATATCCTTATGCAGCTGGACAGCACAGACGTGGATCTTTCAATTGAAAAGCTGAAGGCTCAGATTGCACAGATGGATGCCCAGATTGATTCCACCAATGGCTCCATTAATATCGGCTATGCCAAAGCTGATACCAGCGAACAGGAAAGCTTCAGACAGGTTGACCAGCAGCGGGCAGCAGTGGATTCTGCCAACGCAACCTATAAGAATGCACAGCTTGACTACAACCGTAAAAAGCAGCTGGCAGAAATCGGTGCCATCGCCCTTTCTGAGCTGGACAATGCATCAGCTTCTCTGAATGTGGCAGCTGCAAATGTGGCACAGCAGCAGCAGGCTTTACAGAAACTCTTAGGTGGTGCATCTGATACTGGATACACCGATGGAATGACACTTCCTTCCATTGCAAATCAGCGTATGGAAGTCGGCAACATGACTAACACCGCCCGTTCACTGGTTGAGCAGAAACGTGCCCTTGAAGTTCAGCTTAAGGAGCTGGAAGTTCAGAAGGAAAGACTTACTCTTCGTGCTCCTGAGGATGGAAAAATTTTGAAGGTCATTGCGAAAGAGGGAGAAATGGTATCTGCCAATACGCCGGTAATTCTGCTGGAAAGCAAGCGCAGCTATTTCGATATCTATGTAAGCGAAGAGCAGGCGGCAAGAGTTTCTGAGGGCAGTGATATAACAGGCTATACTGTTGCAGGAAATAAGAAGGTAGAAGGAACCATACGCATTATTACTCAGGCTCCTGGCTTTGCAGATCTCAAGCAGTCCAGAGAAAAGGGCCAGGCTGACCTTTCAGCATTTCAGATTCGTATATATGTTAATCCTCGGGACGGAATTATTCCTGGTATGACAGTGGGAGTGAAGACTAATGAATTCACTAAGAGATGAGCTGAAATACCTGTTTTCCGGTCAGGGAATGCCCTATGAAAAGGTAGCTCTTATGGTAGCTGTAGCGGTTACTGTACTTTTCACCGTCATGTTTGGAAATAACATCATAAAGGATGCTCCGGTGGCTGTGATAGATTTGGATAATTCCAAATACAGTCATGAGGTTATTGATAAAATTAATGCTACTCAGTACATGAAGGTTACAGCTGTAATTAACACACCGGTGGATCCCCAGACACTTTTTTATGAGGATAAAAATGTAGCGGTTATTTATTTTCCACAGAATCTTGAAAAGAGCCGGTATGCAGCAGATGCCCGCAGCATCGGTGTGTTTTACGACAATACAAATACAGCCCAGACCTCCAATATAAAATCTGCGCTGAATGAACTGGTGGCTCTGGAGAATCAGAGCGCATCCGGGGGACATAGCAGCGGTACATCAGGGAGTATGACACTCAATACCCGTAACCTGTTCAACCCGGCTGGCTCCACCGCCAATGGGCAGACAATGGGCTTTCTTTTCTTTTTCTCATCAATGTTTTTTACATTTGCCACAATCGGTATGATTCCAAGGCTAAGACTTTCAAAGAAGCTGGATGATGCATTGGAAAACGGTACACCCTTTGACATATTAATAAGGCTTGTTCCCTATTGCGGATGTCTTCTCACAGCTTTTTTTGTAGGTCTTGCAATCCTTAGAGTATGGGGGGACTTGGTGTTTACAGGACATGTTGTAACCTTCCTGTTCGTGCAGATATTCTATATTTTCGCATTGGGAATGATGTGTCTGCTTGCTGGCTGGACCGCAGCAAATCCAGGAGTAGCTGCTAGCCGTATGATTCTTTTTATACCTGGAGGATTTATTTTTGGCGGACCTACAGGTCCTGTTCCCATACTTTCAGACTGGGTTCAGGTAATTTCACATATATTCCCTCTAACCTGGGAGTATCACTTTACCCGTGACATTATATCCCGTGGTGCAGGTTTGATGGATATTTCCACAGAGTTTGGTGCTTTTTTGATATATGTAGGTATAATAGCCACGATATTCTGTGTTGTATTTTTCAAGGCAAAGGAAAATATGCATCGGAAAAAAGCGGCTATAGAAGAGCTTTCAAAACATACCTTAGTGGAGGGATGATGTATGGGAGTTGAAGTAAAAAATATATTGCTGGCACTTGATGGATCGCCTGAATCCTTTGATGCTGTGGATGCCGCAATTATGATGGCACGGGCTGTGGATGCGAAAATAACAGCCTTGATAGTAATTGATTTGGATCGGGAAGTTTCTGCCTTTGAAAGGGTTTCACTGGGAGGCTATGTTGAGGGATATGTACCACCGGAGCTGATGGAGGGCGCATATAAGATGCTTACCGAGCTCATGCGTGAAATTCCCAAGGATATAAATATTGATACAGCAATAGCTGTAGGAGACCCCAAGGAAGAAATTGTAAGCCGTGCAGAGGATGGCGGATATGATATGATAGTTCTTGGCAGCAGAGGCTTCAATATGCTGGAGAAAATTCTGGTCGGCAGTGTAAGCCAGTATGTTGTTGAAAATGCTGAATGTCCTGTAACAATCGTCCGTGGACTAAATCGCAAAAAGAATACGGAGCAGGGTGAGTAATGGCTCCTCTACAATATGCAATAAGGTGAACTGGCTTGTGCTGGTTCACTTTTTGTTTGCGTTATTATATACTTAGTGGTGTGTTGCATTTAATGGTAACTTGAAAGGAAGTATCTTATGACAGAAAATAAATATAACTCGACAAGGGGAAGCTGTTTTAAGAGGTATCATAAGCGACAAAAGAAAATGTGCATAATTTTTAACCTAGCTATGACAGCTATAGTGTGTTTGCTGCTTGTTTTCAATGTAGCCGGGGATGTTGAAGTAGCTGCTTCACCGGAGGAGCCTAAGGTACTGTCTGTGTCCTCAGAAAGCCATCCATTGCCAGCTTCGCCGTTAATTTACTGGAATAATAATCTTGAGGCTGTGTATTATGAATTGGAATTTTTTGACCATATTCCAGAGGATTTGTCTCCAACGCAGAATTCAGGACAGGCAATGTATTATACCCATAATGTATATCGGAATTATTACAATCCGAATTTAAAGGCCTTTGCTCAGAACTTTATAGGAAAATGTCCAATTTACTGGCGTGTGAGGGCCATGGCCTTTGATGGCACCCCAATAAGCTCTTTCAGTTCGCTTCAGGCCCTGTATACGGATTCCTCACGGCCGGGAATGGAAGCTCCAATAGCAATGGCAAATGCCAGGACAGAGAAATATAATCCTATATCCCAGTATGATTCTGGAATAAGAGACCGTGATGGAAGAGGAACTATGCTTCTATATCCTGTATATACCTGGATTGGAATTGCTGGGGCCAGCAGATATAGAGTGGAGCTTTATACAGAAAATCCACAGTATGCGCCCTGGGTTCAGCCTGTGGATACCTTCGTAACTCCCTATTTGGAAATTTATGATGATAAACCAAGAATTGGGCAATATTATTGGAGAGTAATAGGACTGGACGATAATAATGGTACTGTAGGGAAATGGTCCTACGTTCAAAGTTTTGACAATTCGGTACATAAGCCATACCGTGTGGCTGTACTTGGAGACAGTATTAGCCACGGTGGCGGTCATTACTCCTTTGGCCCTGCATGTATGGAATATAGCTGGCTTTCATATTTGGATTTTGATGCCATAAATCTTTCACAAAGCGGTGATACCTCTGCAACGACTGATGCCAGGTTTGAAAGGGATGTAGTTCCTTTTTCACCGAAATACCTGCTGATATTTACCGGTACAAACAGCCTTCGTGCTGGAGAGGAACCGGAAAATGTTATAAGTAATCTCGAAAGCATACAGAAAAAATGTCAGCAATATGGTATTACGCCTGTGTTTATGACACTTCCTCCTATCAATCCTGCCAATATACAAGCTGTATTTAATGAACCTACGGCTGAGGACTGGAAGACACGGTTTAACACAGTAAATACCTGGATAAGAAGCCAAGTTCACATTGATTCAGCGGCGTTGTTTACAGGAAGGTATATAACCACAAATGGCGAATTACAGACATGTATGGGAATGGACGGGCTGCACCCTGATATTCCTGGAAAAAAATTAATAGCTGATGCAGTAAATGCTTCCTGGCTTCGTGAAGAACTTGTGGGAGCATCAAAGTAGTTGCAGTAGTTATATTTTAGGAGGTATAAATATGTCCAGAATAAATTTAGATCCGAAGCCTGTTATGTATCCAATGCCGGTACTGATTATTGGAACCTATGATGAAAACGGAGTTCCTAATGCCATGAATGCGGCATGGGGCATTATAACTGATATGACGGAGATATCCATTAGCATGGCTCCCCACAAAACCACTGAAAACATTGCTAAAACAGGTGCTTTTACTGTCAGCATGGCGACAGAATCCACCGTTGTTCCGTGTGACTATGTGGGAATAGAATCTGCAAATAAGGTTCCAGATAAATTTGAAAGGGCCGGTTTTCATGCCACAAAGAGCCAGCATGTAAATGCACCGCTTATTGATGAGCTGCCAATGGCTTTGGAGTGCAGGCTGAAGAGCTTTGAAAATGGAATACTTATAGGAGAAATCGTAAATATTTCTGTAGATGAGAGTATCGTGACCGATGGGAAAATTGATCCCAAAAAGCTTAAGCCCATTAGCTATGACCCGGTGAACCATACATATATGGGTCTTGGTGATGTGGTAGGAAATGCTTTCGCCGACGGAAAACAGCTGAAAAAGTAACTGGGGCTTTACATTTATGAAGTATAGTAATACCTATGAGGGTATCTTTATTTCCCGTCCAAACCGCTTTATAGCCATGGTTGAAATCAATGGCAGGGAAGAGACTGTTCATGTGAAAAATACTGGAAGATGTAAGGAACTTCTGCTTCCGGGGGTTAGGGTTGCATTGCAGAAAAGCAGCAATACAAATCGAAAAACAGCATATGACCTGATTGCGGTATATAAGAAGAATCTAGGATGGGTAAATATTGACAGCCAGGCTCCAAATACAGTTATGAAGGAATGGCTGAAAAAGCAGGATTATGACCTAATTAAGCCCGAGTACCAATATGGAAATTCAAGAATTGACTTTTACATGAAAAAGAATGCTGAGAAATGGCTTGTAGAGGTTAAGGGATGCACTCTGGAGATTGATGGTGTAGGTTATTTTCCTGATGCTCCAACTGAACGAGGTGTAAAGCACATAAAAGAGTTAGCTGCAGCCCATGAGTCGGGCTATCATACAGCTATAGCATTTGTAATCGCAATGAATGGCATTCATGAGGTCCGTCCTAATATGGATACTCACCCGGAATTTGGAGAGGCATTGAAAGAAGCTCAAAATATCGGTGTAGAAGTTTGGTTTATGCAATGTAATGTTGAAGCTGACAGCCTGGAAATTACAGGCAGATGCAATTAAAAGGGGATATAGAATGTATCATTTGACATCAAAACTTGTTATTTATAGAGATTTGCCAAAGGATAGTATTTTGTTCAGGCTTGCGGAGATTTACAGAGATTTTGATTCAGAAGGCTATGATGTAACTGAGCTTACTGACAGAATCCTTACAGAACTCAGCAGGCTGCTGGAGACAGCAACTCGCTACGGTTTTAATGGCAATTTATGGAGAAATTATCTTGCATATATTTTGGCAACAACAGAGACCCCATTTACCCTTGTTTGTGAAAAAAATCCAGCAGCAGAGGGAAGTGTGAATGTTTTTGCCAAAAACGACCTTGAAATTTTCAGGAAGCTGGCAGAATTCGATTTTCATCCGCTGGAAAAGGCCATAGGTATGGACTGCTTCAGCGTTATTAAAAACTATGATGCTGTTGCAAAGAAAGAACGTATTTATAACAAAAGCGTAAGCGACAAGGTTCAGGAGCTTAGCATTTCGCTGGAAAAAGCTGAATCTGCTGACGATATGCTGCGCATAGTTACTGATTTCTACAGCCATTATGGTGTGGGAATGTACGGACTTAATAAAGCCTTTAGAGTTTCTCCTCAGATTGATGTGACAGGGGAGCTTTTGGAACCAATTACCACTACTGGTGACATGCGGCTCACTGATATTATTGGTTATGAAAGCCAGAAAAGACGTCTTAAAGAAAATACAGAGGCCTTTGTGGAGGGACGTAAGGCGAATAATGTGCTGCTTTTTGGTGATGCTGGTACAGGAAAGTCCACAAGCATCAAGGCTGTGCTCAACGAGTATTACGACAGCGGACTCCGCATGATAGAGGTTTATAAGCACGAATTCAAATATCTTTCAAGAATTATTGCCGGTATAAAAAATCGCAATTACAAGTTCATTATTTATATGGATGATTTGTCCTTTGAAGAGTTCGAGATAGAGTATAAATATCTTAAGGCTGTTATTGAGGGAGGTCTTGAGGTGAAGCCGGAGAATGTTCTGATTTATGCTACCAGCAATAGAAGACATTTAATCCGTGAAACTTGGAATGACAGACCGGACACTGTGGATGCTGATATGCATCAGACTGATACCGTACAGGAGAAGCTGTCTCTGTCCGAACGCTTTGGCTTGTCCATCGGATATTTCAGACCTTCACAGAACGATTTTTATGATATCGTAAAGGAACTTGCTGCAAGGCATCCGGAAATAAATATATCGGAAAAAGAGCTGGAGCTTGGTGCACGCAGATGGGCCATGGGACATTCAGGTATATCCGGACGTTCTGCCCAGCAGTACATAAATGCACTTTTAAGCGGCAGTTCAGATTTGTAAAGCTGAGAGCATAACTTCAGAATTTTTTAATATGGCATAATATTGAGCTTTTTAC
>CAVAVT010000030.1:0-2670 GCA_963592185.1 bacterium
ATTATTCCCAGCCTGCTGCTTTTTTCGTTTATTTTAATATGTCTTTGATAATCAAGCAGTAATAGTATATCACATTCATAGGGGAGTTGACATTGCATAGTAGCGCGGTTTATTCATGGTTGACTATGAGAAAAAGAGACTTCATGTTACAAATGTACGCTGTGAGTGGTTTACAATTCACAATGTTTGTCATATAATGGAATGAACACGGCGATGTTTACAAAAAATTATAAGTTAGTGTGCATGTTGTGTACAAAAAATTCAAAGCTGTGATGGCTTTGTATGATAGGAGAGAGTTTTCATGAGAAGTGATATCGTAAAGAAGGGTGCCACCAGATGTGCTCACCGTTCATTATTTAATGCTATGGGATATGGTCCGGATGATTTGAAGAAACCTTTAATTGGTATCTGCAATTCTTTTAATGAAGTAATTCCAGGACATATGCATCTTAAGAGCATAACCGAGGCTGCAAAGCTCGGAGTTGCAGCTGCTGGCGGAACACCCATGGAGTTCCCAGCAATAGGTGTATGTGATGGTATCGCCATGGGACATACTGGAATGAAATATTCACTGGCAAGCCGTGAACTTATTGCTGACTCCATAGAGGCTGTTGCTATGGCTTCCGGCTTTGACGGCATGATTCTTATTCCGAACTGCGACAAGATTGTTCCTGGTATGCTGATGGCTGCAGCACGCCTGAATATTCCCTGTGTAGTTGTCAGTGGCGGTCCTATGATGGCTGGCCGTTATCATGGAAAGGATATTAGCGTAAGCCAGTCCTTTGAGGCTGCAGGCAAATTTGCTGCAGGTGTCATTGATGAGGCTGAGATGCATGCACTGGAAAGCGTTGCATGTCCTGGATGCGGCTCCTGTGCAGGTCTTTTCACAGCAAATACAATGAACTGTCTCACTGAGGTTTTAGGTATGGCACTTCCTGGCAACGGAACCATCCCTGCTGCATGGTCCGGTGCACGCCGCATTCTTGCAAAGCAGGCTGGCGCTGCAGTAATGAACCTCATTGAAAAGGATATTAAGCCTAGAGATATTCTTACTCAGAAGGCTTTTGAAAACGCAATTACTGTAGATATGGGTATTGGCGGCTCTTCCAATACTGTACTTCATCTTACCGCTATTGCTCATGAGGCTGGAATCACCATTCCTGCACCGCTGTTTGATGAAATCAGCCGTCGCACTCCTTATATTACAAAGCTCAGCCCTGCAGGCAAGCATCATATGCAGGATCTTAATGAAGCTGGCGGTATCCCGGCTGTTATGCACGAGCTTTCCAAGAAGGGCATTATCCATTTGGATGCGCTTACTGTTACTGGTACTGTTGAGGACCGTATCAAGGATGCAGAGGTTCTTGACCGCAATGTTATTCATTCTGTTGAGGAGCCGTACCGTCCTGAAGGTGGTATAGCAATCCTTCAGGGCAATGTATGTCCTGACTATGCTGTTGTCAAGGCATCTGCTGTTGCCGAGGATATGCTGGTGTACAAAGGTAAGGCAAAGTGCTTTAGTTCTGAGGAAGACGGCGTAAAGGCTATCATGGATGGCAAAATTCAGAATGGCGATGTTGTAGTAATCCGCTATGAAGGACCTAAGGGCGGTCCAGGAATGCAGGAAATGCTGAATCCTACCGCTGTTATTACAGGTATGGGTCTGAAGGTTGGACTTATTACAGACGGACGTTTCTCCGGTGCAAGCCAGGGTGCATGTATCGGTCACATCTCTCCAGAGGCTATGGAGGGCGGTCCAATTGCTCTGATTGAGGATGGCGATATCATTTCCATAGATATTCCGAACCGCAAGCTTGAGCTTGAAGTCAGCGATGAGGAACTGGCACGCCGCAAGGCAGCATGGAAGAAGCCGGAGCCTAAGATTAAGACCGGCTACCTCTCCCGTTACGCAAAACTCACCACCTCCGCAAGCAAGGGCGCTGTTGTAGAATAAATAACCAATTAAAAAATCCGGGACAAAGCACAAAAGTGTTTTGCTCCGGATTTTTTTGTTTTGAATATTCATTAGATGGTTTCCAAGTCGTAGGTTTTACAGATAGCATTTTGCAAAAGCTGTGAAAAATTACCGTTATGTTCCTGAACGATGGTGTCCATCCATCCGGGGATAGTAACATTCTTGCGGACACTTCTATTATCATTGAGTTTCCTGACGGGAAGAGTGTCAGCCTTTATTAATGCTACAGTACCTTTATTCGAGGCAAGCTGATTGGGTGAAGTGGGGGTAGGTATTACGGATTTTGTAGTTTCTAAGTTATAGAGACATAACGCTAATGCATCCTCAGCATTATTAAATGCTTCCTGTAGAGTATCCCCGTCCGTATAACAATGTGGAAGATCAGGAAAGTCTACTAAAAAACCGTCACCATCTGGAGTAAACACAGCTGGGTAAATGTATTTCATATTAAGCACCTCCTAAAAGTGAAGCAGGGCCCCTAACGGGGCTCGCTCATTTGATGCCGGCATCTTTTAGAATACGTTCTGCAGTTCCTTTTCGCACTTCTTCCTTGCCGTGTCTGCCTACCATTATCGTTGCACCAGTAATAGGGCTGTAGTAAGCATCGTGACGGGAGTTGTGGGAAACAAATTTGCAACCGTGCTTCTTTAGGAGCCGGATTAGTTCGGCGGTGGTCATTACAGCACCTCCTAAGT
>CAVAVT010000030.1:2895-20168 GCA_963592185.1 bacterium
CTCTTTTATGTTAGAATAAATTCGTATATCTATGTGAATTAATGGTTTTGTGTTTTGCTAAGAAGGAATCTTTATGACATACAGTGAAATGAAGGAGCTTTTGAAAAAAAGCCTGAAGGAAAGCAGATATGTTCATTCCGTTGGGGTGGCGGATACTGCGGCCTTTTTGGCGGAGCGGTTCGATGTGTCTGTGGAAAAGGCAAGGACAGCTGGTCTTCTTCATGATTGTGCAAGGGAATTTCCAAATGAGGAAATGGAGCATGAGGCGGATAAGAGAGGCATCTCTTATGGTCCGGTGGAGAAAAACATGCCCCTGCTTTTGCACGGATATATTGGGTCTTTTTTGATAAGCGAAAAATATCAGGTGAAGGACTCAGAAATATCCCAGGCAATTTACCGTCATACTGTTGGCGGTGAACATATGACAAAGCTGGATAAAATAATTTATTTTGCTGATATGATAGAGCCAGCTAGGGATTATCCCGGAGTGGAAGAGCTTAGAAGGCTCTCAAGAGAAGCATCCCTTGATGAAATGCTTTTGGCTGGAATGAGCCAATCAATCCTTTTTGTAACAAAAAAGGGACATCTGATACACCCAGATACAGTTTTGGCAAGAAATGAGCTGATTTTAGAGGGAACCAGGACTGTCCTTTAACAACAGAGGGTCTGTAATATATGTCAAGAAAACGCCGCAACATAACAGCGGAAAATATAAAAAGAAAAAGAATAGTGAAGCGACGGCGAAGAAGACTGAAGGTTTTCAGGCTGCTGGTGTTTTTGATAGTAGTTGGACTGATGGGAACCGCTTTGTGCTGGATTGGATACCATACATATACCTTTGGCAGTAGAGTCTATAGCGATATAAGTGCCAGATATCAGGACTATTCCCAGCGCAGGGATGAGAGGATTGGCAATATAGATTCCCGTTTTGATGGATATACCAACATTCTTTTCACTGGTGTGGATGATGGAGACGTCACAGGAGAAGGTAAAAGAGCCGATGCTATCATGCTTATAAGTCTCAACAATGAAACTGGGGACATAAACTGTATAAATATTCCTAGAGATTCCCTGGTAAATATTCCGGGATATGAAAATCCAGAGCGCATTAATAATGCCTATACCTATGGCGGAGCCTCCCTTACCATGAAGGCTGTAACGAATCTTACAGGAATTGCCATCCACCAATATATAACCTTGGATACCAGAACATTGGCTGATATCATCGATACACTTGGCGGTATTGATATATATGTTGGTGCCGATATGGACTATGAGGACCCCGAGGCAGGACTGGCTATTCATATCAAAAAGGGCCTTCAGCACATGGATGGCGATACGGCACAGCAGTATCTCAGGTACCGCAGCGGCGAATTTGGAGACGTGGGAAGGGCTAGAAGACAGCAGAAATTTGTAAGGGCATTCTATGAAATGCTTCTTCAGCCGGAGAATATCACAAAGGCACCTGAAATTTTGGAGATATTGCAAACTCGAATCGACACCAGTGTGGAAATCTTTGATTTGGCGCAGATAACAAATCTTCTTAGAAAAATTCAGGGTCAGAATCTCAATTTCTACAGTCTGCCCGGTATACCGGACAACAATGATCCATCTATATGGAATCCTGATGCCAATGCTATTGGCGAAATGCTGGATTTGCTTTTTCCAATACCAGGTCAGGATGCGGCAGAGTAATTAATTGATTAAAATAATGGAGGTAATGTATTTTGAATAAGGAACCAAAGGAGTTAACACTTGATATTGCAGCAGCGGCTGACGACAAGAAAGCACGTGACATCGTAATTATGGATATGCAGGGACTTTCCCCGGCAACAGATTATTTCATGATCTGCACCGCAGGAAGTGCTACCCAGGCAAGGGCAATTGCGGACAATATAGAGGAAAAGCTTGGAGAAGAGGGCGTAGAATTCCTTCATAAGGAAGGCTATAGAGAAGGCGAATGGATTCTTTTGGACTACGGCGACTGTGTAGCTCACATTTTCCAGTCAGAAACTAGAGAATACTATGCTTTGGAGCAGCTGTGGGGAGATGCGGAGCTTTTCCGTTATGAGGATATGCAATGATAAACAACGGTGAAAGAAAAGAGCGCCGGTTCAAGGCCAGCACAGTGGCTGAGCTTAAGGTCGCACGCCTTGGGGAGATGGGAGCATTTTTGGATGCGGAAACAGGAAATACCTCTGATGATATTCTTCTGCACAACACCCAGCAGACAGCTCCCGTGGCTGTGGGGGATATCGTAAAGGTATTTCTCTATAAGGACCCCAAGCGCCGCCTTACAGCCAGTATGCGAATTCCTAAGATGAAGGAAGGGCAGATTGCCAGAGTAAAGGTAATAAATGTAAGCGAGGACGGAGCCTTTATGGATGTAGGGGCGGAGCGTGGTATATTTATGCCCTATGCTGGTATGAGGGGAAGCCTTAAGGTCGGCGATGTGGTGTGGGCAAAGCTCTACACAGATAAGTCTGGAAGACTTGCCATGACCATGAAGGTCGAGGATGAAATGCGCAGAGTATCTAAGCCAGCGGTGAACATTAAAAAGGGCGATATGATACACGGCTCCATATATAATTACACCGAAAAAGGTGCATTTTTGCTGACTGACGAAAGAAACATAGCCTTTATTCCAGAACAGGAAATTCCTGTAAGACCCTTTGTCGGTGATGAAGTTGATGCCAGGGTTACTTTTGTGCGCCCCGATGGAAGACTGGATGCTTCCATGCGTGAAATAAAAGAACGTGCCATGGCAAGCGATGCGGAAAGAATACTTATTCTGCTTCAGGATAGAAATGGAAAAATGCCATACAGCGATAAGACCTCCCCAGAGGTTATAAAGGACAAGTTCAATATAAGCAAAGCGGCTTTCAAGAGAGCCATGGGACATCTCATGAAGGAAGGCTTTGTGGAGCAGAAGGACGGCTGGACATATTTGAAGTAAATTTTCTGTAAAAGCAGGAATTGTTTTCATTGACAACGAATAGTGTAGCATTGGAATATGTAACTAGAAGGCCGTTTTAGGCAGCGAATAAAGTGGGGGCGATGGAATGGCAGAATTTAGCGGAGATAAAAAAGGTATTCTGTTGGAAACAGGTACAAATGAGTTTGAAATAGTTGAATTCAGCATAGGTGATGTTAATTATGGAATTAACGTTGCAAAGGTACGTGAGGTTATTACCAGTGCAGATTTTCCTGTAACCAGGATGCCTCAGGCTCATCCGTACATTGATGGACTGTTTACTCTCCGTGGTCGTTCCATGCCATTGGTAAATCTCCCCAGATGCTTAAATATACCTTGTTCAGACCGCCCAAAGAACATTATCGTTACTGAAATCAATAACTACAATATAGGATTCCTTGTTGACAATGTTTCCAGAATACACCGCATTTCCTGGCAGGATATGGAGACCGCTCCTGAGGTTGGCGGTCAGTCACGGGTAGTTGGTATTGTAAAGATGGGGGACCGCATTGTTCTGCTTCTGGATTTCGAGAGCATCATTGCGGAAATTAATCCAGCAATTAATGCTAAGCTTACCACTATTGAGGTTCCAGAGGCTTCCACCAAGGCTCAGCGTGCTGACATGCATGTTGTTGTTGCTGAGGATTCTCTTATGCTTCGTGAGCTTTTGGTATCCACGCTCCATGAGTCCGGGTACCGCTTTGTTCGTGATTTCAATAATGGACAGGCTGCATGGGAATACCTTGAAGAACTGTCCAAGAAGCCAGGTCCCATTGAGAATCATGTACGCATAGTAATCAGCGATATTGAAATGCCCAAGATGGACGGACATCGCCTTCTGAAGCTCATCAGAGATAATGAACGTATGCATGATGTGCCGGTGGTACTTTTCTCATCCCTTATCAGCGAAGAGATGAAGATAAAGGGTCGTGAGCTTGGAGCAAGCGGACAGATTTCAAAGCCGGAAATCAACCAGCTCATCAAACTGCTGGACCAGCTTATTTTTCATCCGGAGCAGCAGGTAGAGCAGTAATTGGCTTAAAAGAATAACGTGTATTTTAGCTGTCGTAAATTGATGTTTTTGTCAGATTGCGGCAGCTTTGTTTTAATCAAAATTCATTATGGAAGGACGTGTACAAAATGGCGGATATTGAAACAGCGGCTTTTCAGATTATTGCCAACGTAGGGGCGGCACGGAGCAAGTATCTTGAGGCGGTGGAGGCTGCAAAAAGAGGAAGCTTCAGCAAAGCTGAGGATTTGCTGGCCGAAGGGGATGAAGACTATGCAAAGGGGCATGATGCTCATTTGATGCTTATGGACTGCACAGACACAGGAACTCCCCTTAATGAACAGCTGCTTTTAATGCATGCCGAGGATCAGCTTATGAGTGCTGAAGGATTCAAACTTTTGGCAAAGGAATTCATAGAGGTATATTCCACCATAGAGAAAATATCCGGTAAATAACTGTTTATAATAGCAGTTATGTACTTCGGTATACAGAAAAAACATCAAATTACAATAAAAAAACGGAAAGTGTAAATATGTTGTTGACATCAAAATATGGTGTATCTATAATGTAACCATACCAAGAAAAACACGAAACATATTACAGGCAACTAGCAAAGGCGCTTATGAATCTTTTAAGAAAAAGAGCATAAGCGTTTTTTTTATTTTAGGTAAATAGCCTTATTTGATTTAAAAAGGTGGTGATTGGATGAGTGAACAGATACTAAAGGGCAGACCGGAAACCAACGGTGAAAGGCTGATGTCAAGACTTTATGAGCTGGGAAAGATTGGACGTAATTCTTCTGGGGGAATGGACAGACAGCTTGGAAGTGAAGCCGATGCAGAGGCAAGGAAATGGATTAGGGAACTTTGGCATGACAAAATGGGACTTGATGTGGCAGAGGATCCAATAGCAAATCTTTGGGGAACCATACCGGGAGATGTTGAGGGCCGGCCGATAATATTGGGTTCTCATCATGATTCAGTACCAAATGGAGGTATTTTTGACGGTCCCTTGGGAGTGCTTCTGGCAACAGAGGTAATGGAAACCATAAGGGAAAATAACATCCATTTAAAGCATCCTCTTCAGATAATATCCTTCACAGGAGAGGAGCCGAACTCCTTCGGAACATCCACTCTTGCCTCCAAGGTAATGTGCGGAAGGATGGGCCGTGAGGATATTGAAAAGCTAAGCGACAGAAATACTGGACGGCCGTTAAAAGATGCTATAGACGACCTTGGGGGAGATTTTGAGCATATAGAAAATGCCAGATATCCAAAGGACAAGGCAGCGGCATTCATTGAATGCCACATAGAGCAGGGAAGACGGCTGATAGACAAAGGCGAATCCGTTGCAGCGGTCACATGCATAACAGGAATTTATCGTGAAAGGATAATTGTTGAAGGCGAGGCGAACCACGCCGGAACTACTATCCCAAAGCATAGACGGGATGCCCTTTGCGGAGCTTCTGAAGTTTGTCTGGCTGTAGAAAAAATCATGAATGAGCCGGATATGACTGATTTGGCAGCAACCATAGGATATGTAAATGTGGAGCCAAATGCATCCAATATCATACCGGGAAGGGTTACATTGCTTTTAGACCTTAGAACCTGTGAACCGGAGAAGCGAAAAAAAGCTTTGGACAGATTGAAGGATGCTGTTGCTGAAATAGAGGCAAGAAGAAACATCCGCATAGTTAGGGAACTTCTGATAGACCAGTTGGAAATGCCAATGTCTGAGACAGTAATAGATGCTCTGCTGGACGCCATGGAGTATGAGGGTCAGCCTCGAAGAAGCCTGGTTAGCATGGCAGGACATGATGCATCCAATATGGCAAGACTTACCGAGTCAGCAATGCTGTTTGTTGCAAGTATCGGAGGATACAGCCATTGTCCTCAGGAAGATTCCAGACCAGAGGATATAGCAAAGGCGGCACAGGTGGTTTTGGATGCGGTGCTGCTGTTAGATGAAAGATTATCATAAAAATAAGTGCTTAAAGAGATAAGGTGGACATAGCATGAAAATATATGAGCCGGATGGCTGTCTTATAGAGAATGAATATAAAAAGGGTTTTGGCATAGCGGTTGAGGATGGAACAATAACGGCGGTTGGAGCTTCCAGCGAGCTTAAGGCAAAATATCCTGAAGCAGAGGTTGAGGTTTGGAGCGATACAGCAATTGTTCCGGGCACTATAAATGCCCATAACCACAGCTTCCAGAGTCTCCTCCGAGGAATTGCAGCCGACAGGCCTTTCCTGGAGTGGAGAGATGAATCCCTTTACAAATATTCACCAAAGCTTAGGCCGGAAGATATATATAATGGAGCCTTATTCGCCTTTTGTGAAATGATGAAATGCGGTGCAACCACAGTTTGTGATTTCTTTTACATGCACAATGATGGAGTAGCCGGAGATGAGTCTGTGGTACAGGCCGCAAAGGATGCAGGAATCAGACTTGTACTGGCGAGAACCATGTACGACTGGGAGGGCGCACCTAAAGGATATCAGGAATCCGTTGCAACAGCTGTTGAAAACACTGAAGCCCTGATGAAAAAGTATTCTGGCGGAATGACAAAAGTTATTCCTGCCCCACACAGCCTCCATGCAGCAACTCCTGAAATGGTTCAGGCAGGACATGAGCTTGCCATGAAGTACAATACACCGATGCACATACATGTTGCAGAGGAACCCTTTGAGGTAGAACAGGTTGTAAAAGAAACAGGAAAGACACCATTAAGATTTCTTGATGAGCTTGGAGTTGTGGATGATGCAATGTGCATAATCCATGGTGTATGGCTGGACCGTGAAGAGATTCAGCTCCTTGGAGACAAGGGTGGAAAGCTTATATACTGTCCATCCAGCAACATGTTCCTGGCAGATGGAATTACTGATATACCGGCTTACATGGATTCGAAGGTTGGAATTGCCCTGGGCAGCGATGGTGCCTGCGGCAATAATCGAATCAGTGTATTTGAAGAGATGAGAATGGTTTCTATACTGCAGAAGGCCAAGACCTTAAATGCCCTTTGCGTAGATTATAAAATGGCCCAGCGTATGGGAACATTGGGAGGAGCAGAAGCTCTCAGACTTCCGGTTGGAAATATTGAAGCTGGTCTGAAGGCGGATTTCCTGGGAATCGATTTGAAGGATCTTTCCATGCAGCCGCTTTCCAAGAGCAACCAGTTCCTGCCGAACCTTATTTATTCCCTCCAGCCAACAGCTATAAAGCAGGTGGTTATAAATGGAGAAACTACCGTAAAGGAGGGAAAACTTACAAAGCTGGAAGATGCAGCACTTTTGGAACGCATCAATTCAACCATGAGGTATCTTGAAGCCTGATTAAGGAATACAGATACCCTATCCTAAAGAGGTGTAATTAATATGAAATTAACAGATGAAGAAAAGGCCATGCTGGATGGTGAATATGGTGAAGGTACCCAGCTGGCAATGAAGGTTTTAGTGGCAATCGGCGAGGCTTACGATGCACCATACATGGTTCCTGTATCCAGAACCCATGTGGCTCTCAGCAATCAGGAGGCAGACCTTTGGTTTGCTGAACGCCTGGCAGAGGGTGGTGCAAAATGCCGGGTAAGACCTACAGTAAATCCAAGCTTCAACTGGTGCCAGTGTGAGGAATTCACCACCGTTGAACCTGAGGATTTGGATATAGTAAAGAGAACCCACAAGGCATACAATCAGCTGGGGGCAATCATGACCTACGATTGTACTCCGTACCTTGAGCGCAATATTCCATACTTTGGAGAAATAATCGCATTTTCCGAGTCCAGTGCAACACCTTTTGTAAATTCTGTTTATGGCGCACGCTCTAATAGAGAGTCAGCACAGAGTGCATTGTGCTCAGCTGTTACCGGTGTAACTCCGTATTACGGATTCCTGCTTGATGAAAATCGTGCCGGAAATGTACTGGTTCATGTTGAAGCTGACATGAAGAGCGATTTTGACTATCAGATGCTTGGATATAAGGCTCCAGAAAAAACTGGATTCTGCATACCTGTATTTGAAGGTTTGGAGCATCCCAGCAAGGAAGCTTTGATGAACTTCGGTGCACAGCTCAATACCGGCGGCAATGTGGCACTTTACCACATCCTTGGATTTACTCCTGAGGCAAAGACAATGGAGCAGGCATTCCAGGGCAAGAAGCCGGAGCGTGAGGTTGTTATTACCGAAGCTGACCTGAAGGCAATGCGTGAAGAGCTTACAGCTCCTGGCGGAAAAATTGATTTTGCACTGTATGGATGTCCACATTTCACCATCGACCAGGTAACTACCATTGCGGAAATGGTAAAGGGCAAGAAGCTGGCTGTTCCGATGTTCGTAATGACCTCAGCACTTACTCGCAGACTGGCTGAGAAAATGGGTTATTACGATATTATTCACGAAGCTGGCGGATATATCATTGAAGATACCTGTATGGACCAGCCTTGCTGGAAGTTCCTGTATGGTAAAAAGGGTATCACCGATTCTCCAAAATGTGCATATTACACAAAGAGACGTCAGATGGATTTCGTAATTGCGCCTCTTGAAGACAGTGTTGAAGCAGCCTTGAAGGGCAGCTATTAAGGAGGTTCGCAAAATGGAAAATAAGACATTTGATTGTCATAAAATTGCTGGTGGCTCTGCAAAGGGCGAGATTCTTTATTCAAAGGATCCAATGTGCTTCTATTTGATTGATCCTAAAACAGGAGTTGTAATCGAGAAGGAACACTGCCTTTACGGACAGTCTATAACCGGAAAAATCCTTGTATTCCCTTACGGAAAAGGAAGTTCAGTTGTACAGGCTGACGGCATGTACCAGCTTAAGCTGACAGGAATGGAGCCAGCAGGAATGATTGTTCAGGATGCTGATACAACTCTTGCAGCCAGCGCAATCATATTTGATTCTCCTATGGTGAATAAAATTGATCCTGAATTTTATTCGGCAGCTGCTGACGGCAGTCTTGACGGCCATGAGGCTGCACTTGATGCAGATAATGGAAAGCTGACCCTGCTTTAATCGTGAGGTGTTAAGATGAGTGAATTAGTTTGGATTATAGATGAGGAATGGAAGGATTACGAAGAGGACAAGGCGATTCTTGCAAAGGAACTGCCAAATGCCGAAGTAAGATTTTCCAGCTACGATTATGAAAAAGATCTTGAGGAATTTGGAAAGGATGCAGATTTTATTCTGGCACAGATATACGTTCCAATTCCCGAAGAGGTTATCAACAAGCTTACAAAGTGCAAAGGCATTGCGGTGTATGGCGGCGGTTATGACCGAATCGACATCAAGGCCGCTAGAGCAAAAGGCATATCAGTTACCAATGTAAGCGGCTACTGCATCGAGGATATTGCAGAATACGTTATGGCAGCAATATTCAAGTATGGCAAGATGCTTGACGGCTATGGCGAGACCATGGCGGCAGGAAACTGGGGAGCACAGGCTGTGGATGAGCCAATACACAGACTTTCCACACGAACACTTCTCATTGCTGGATGCGGCCGTATAGGCAGCCATGTTGGAAAGCTTGCACAGAAGCTTGGCATGACGGTACTGGGATATGACCCATATGTCAGCAAGGAACGCTTGGCTGAACGTGGTATAGAAAAGGTTGAGCTGGAAGAAGGCTTTAGGAAGGCTGATTACATCAGTGTTCATATAAAGCTGGATGAAAAAACAAAGGGTGTCATCGGCAAGGATTTGTTTGATGTAATGAAGCCAGATGCCATACTTATCAATACCTCCAGAGGTGCTATTCTTGATGAGGCAGCATTGATTGAGGCTGTAAAGGCTGGCAAGCTTGGCGGAGCTGTACTGGATGTAGTAACCAATGAGCCGCCAAGTGTGGATGACCCCATATTGCATACTCCGGGGATACAGGTTACTCCTCACATATCATATATTTCCAAGGAATCCTACAGTGAACTGAAGAGACGTACCGTTTATAACGGACTTGCGATGTTCCGTGGACAGGATACACCGGATTTGGTTAATTAAAAGCATATTAGGCAGCAGAGCAAAGGCGCTCGACATGGTATAAGATACATGTCTGCAGCTTTGCTTTTTTTATATCCGGATTTTCCGGAGATGGCCGTGCAGCCGCTGTAGCTGCAGGTTGATTTAGGGAGAAAGAGATAGAGGTGTTTGAAATGAAAGCTATTTGGAAAAAAATGATTTCAGTTGCACTGGCAGCAACCCTTGCTGTAGGTGTAGCAGGATGCGGTTCATCCTCAAAGGAGGCTTCCTCAGGAAGTGCTGAAGCTCCTGAAGCAATCATTGGAATGGCTTCCTGGATAGGTTTTGCTCCACTGTATATCGCAGAGGAAAAGGGCTATTTCAAGGATCATGGTGCAAATGTAACAATCCAGTCTGTTGAGTCCAAGGCTGATAGCAAGAGTGCAATGGCTGCAGGCCGTATTCAGGCTGTATGTACCACAATTGATACCCACGTAACCAACGCTTCTGCCGGTATTGACCTGGCACAGATTCTTGCTTTGGATACCTCCACCGGCGGTGACGGTATTATTGCAAAGAAAGAGTTTAAGAGTCTTGAGGATTTGAAGGGCAAAACCGTTGCATTGGATACCACTGGCGGCGCTGACTTCTTCTGGTTCCAGTATCTCCTTGCTGAAAAGGGCATGACTATTAAAGACTTCAATGTACAGAACATGTCCGCTGGTGATGCAGGTGCAGCATTCGTTGCTGGCAAGGTTGATGCAGCTATTACCTGGCAGCCATGGCTCTCCAAGGCTTCCAACACTGACTTCGGCTACACTATGATGGACAGTAAGGCAAGCCCTGGCGTTATTGTTGATACCCTGGCAATCCGCAAGGATTATCTGAAGGAGCATCCTGAAGTAGGTAAGGCTATCACTGCTGCATGGTACGATTCCATTAAGTTCCTGAATGAGAATCCTGATGAGGCTGTTGCAATCATTGCTAAGCACATTGGTGAGAAGCCAGAGGCTGTTAAGTCCGAGCTTGCTGACGTAACCTTCTATGATGAAGCTGGCAACAAGGCATACTTCGGTACTAAGGAGAACCCTGGCGAGTTCTACAAAGTTACCAAGATGGCATCCGATTTGTGGCTGAAGCTTGGTCTTATCGAAAAGGCTGTTGACCCGGCATCTGTTATTGATGGCAGCTGCCTTTGATAAACGGATAAGTCTTCAATACTGATTCCGGAAAGTGATTGTAAAGTATGGAGGACGCGGCTCTATAGAATCGCGTCCTTCAAATTTTAAGGAGGTGGGAGCGATGTCCGGACTGATAATAGGCAACATAGGTCGTTTGGTGACACCGGAAGGAATCACCGCTCACCATGGCAAGGACATGAACAATGTCCGTGTATATAAAAATGCCACTGTATATACAGAAGATGGAATAATTACTGACATTAAAGAAAACGATATCAAAGCTGAACGTTATGACGGGGAGTACATAGATGCTGGTGGAAAATGTGCAATACCTGGCTTTATAGATCCCCATACCCATTTACTGTTTGGAGGAAGCCGCCCAGATGAATTTTTAGACAGATTGGCAGGAGTTCCGTATTTGGAGCTTCTGGAGCGTGGCGGCGGAATCGTAAGTACAATGAGGGCTACAAGATCTGCAGGGGAATATGAACTTTATTCCACAGCGGCAAATACCTTAAAGAGTATGTTAAAGCTCGGTGTAACAACCGTAGAAATCAAAAGCGGATATGGGCTTGACAAGGAAACAGAAATTAAAATGCTTCACATTGCCAAGAAGCTTTCCGAGGAATTCCCGATTACCGTAAAAAGAACTTTTCTTGGTGCCCATGCTGTGCCACCGGAATATGCAGGAAACAGCACAGCGTACATTAAGTATATTATTGATGACGTCCTTCCAGAAATTGCTGATGAGGGACTGGCTGATTTTTGTGATGTGTTCTGTGAAACGGGAGTATTCACAATTGAGGAATCCCGTGAACTTTTAAATGTAGCGAAGACAATGGGCATGAAGGCAAAAATTCATGCAGATGAAATATATTCCACTGGAGGAGCTGGTCTTGCGGCGGAGCTTGGGGCGGTTAGTGCCGACCATCTGCTTGCAATATCCGATAATGATATCAGCTCTATGGCAAAAAGTGATACAGTAGCTGTGCTTTTGCCAGCAACAGCATTCTGTATGAGAAAGAATTTTGCCCCAGCAAGAAAAATGATTGATTCTGGATGCGCTGTGGCACTGGCAAGCGACTATAACCCTGGCAGCTGCTATACCTATTCTGTGCCGCTGGTAATGGCACTGGCTGTAATCGGAATGCACATGAGCATGAACGAGGTTCTGACCGCTATGACACTTAATGCAGCGGCAGCACTGGATTCCGCTGACAGCTGCGGCAGTATTGAGATTGGTAAAAAAGCCGATATACTGCTGCTTAAGGAGGACCGTCCGGAGTTCCTGGTTTATCAGACCGGTATAAACCAGGTGGAACACGTTATTCAGAATGGTGAATTTTTATTTTAATTAAAAGGTTTTCATATATAAAAGGAGCTGCTAAAAATGTCTGAGATTGTAAACGATATGAAATTAGATAATGTATTTCCTGAAATGCCTGAATTTGAGGAAGGTATCCGCCGTGCTCCAAGCAGAGGATTCCATCTGAGCCAGGCACAGACTGAGATTGCGTTGAAAAATGCCCTTCGTTATCTCCCACCGGAGCTTCATGAAAAGGCTGCTCCGGAATTTCTTGAGGAACTTCTGACCTATGGCAGAATCTATGCATACAGATGGAGACCAGAGGGTCGCATTTACGGCAAGCCCATTGATGAATACAAGGGCAACTGCATTGAAGGCAAGGCATTCCAGGTTATGATTGACAACAATCTGGATTTTGAAGTAGCACTTTATCCATATGAGCTTGTGACCTATGGTGAGACAGGCAGTGTATGCCACGACTGGCTTCAGTACAGACTCATCAAGAAATATCTTGAGGTTCTGACTGACCACCAGACCCTGGTACTTGAATCTGGTCATCCTTTGGGACTGTTCCCATCCAAGCCGGATGCACCGAGAGTAATCCTCACCAACGGTCTTATGGTTGGTATGTTTGACAATCTTAAGGACTGGGAAATTGCTGAGGAAATGGGCGTAGCAAACTATGGTCAGATGACAGCAGGCGGCTGGATGTACATCGGACCACAGGGCATTGTCCATGGCACATACAACACACTGCTTAACGCTGGCAGAATGCATCTTGGTATTCCCAACGATGGCGACCTTGCCGGGCATCTTTTCATCAGCTCCGGTCTTGGCGGCATGAGCGGCGCACAGCCGAAGGCTGCTGAAATTGCAAATGGTGTAGGTATTATTGCAGAGGTAGATATGTCCCGTATCCAGACCCGTCTTGACCAGGGCTGGGTTGGGGAGTGCTACTCTGACCTTGATGCGGTTTTTGCTTCAGCTAAAAAGCATATCGATGCAAAGACCACTGTATCCATTGCTTACCATGGAAATATCGTAGATTTGTTGGAATATGTTGTTGCTCATGACATCAAGGTTGACCTCATGAGCGATCAGACCTCCTGCCATGCTGTTTATGATGGCGGCTACTGTCCACAGGGACTTACCTTTGATGAAAGAACTGAAATGCTGGCTGATGACCGTGAGGGCTTTATTGAGCTTGTTAATAAGAGCCTCCGTCGTCATTACGAGCTTATTAAGGCTTGTGTTGACAAGGGAACATATTTCTTCGATTACGGCAATTCCTTCCTGAAGGCTGTATATGATGCCGGTGTAAAGGAACTTTCCAAGAACGGTATTGATGAAAAGGACGGCTTCATTCTGCCTTCCTATGTTGAGGATATCATGGGACCGCAGCTCTTTGACTATGGCTATGGACCGTTCCGCTGGGTATGCCTCAGCGGTAAGCATGAGGACCTTATTGAGACAGATAAGGCTGCAATGAGCTGCATTGATCCAAATAGAAGATATCAGGATCGTGATAACTACAACTGGATTCGTGATGCTGAAAAGAATCAGATGGTTGTAGGAACCCAGGCTAGAATTCTGTATCAGGATGCTGAAGGCCGTATGAACATAGCTCTGAAGTTCAATGAACTGGTTAGGGAAGGAAAGATTGGTCCTGTTATGATGGGCCGTGATCACCACGATGTAAGTGGTACTGACTCTCCCTTCAGAGAGACCGCAAATATCAAGGACGGCAGCAATGTTATGGCTGACATGGCTGTACAGTGCTTTGCCGGAAATGCTGCAAGGGGTATGAGCCTCTGTGCCCTTCACAATGGCGGCGGTGTAGGTATCGGCAAGTCCATCAATGGCGGTTTTGGTCTGGTTCTGGATGGCAGCGAGCGTGTGGACAACATCATTAAGAGTGCACTGCTGTGGGATGTTATGAGCGGTGTTGCTAGAAGAAACTGGGCTAGAAATGAGCATTCCATTGAGACTGTTGAGGCATTCAATGACAAGTATGCCGGAAAGGCGCACATCACCGTTCCAAATCTTGCAGACGATGCAATGGTAAGCGGACTGGTTAGCAAAATGTACAAGAAACCCGAATAATATATGATAATCAAACAGGTGTGTATACATACTGGAAAAGTATAGGGTAACTATACGTTATGCAAAGAAAAACATGCAAAAAGCATTGTAAAGTGTAAATAGGTATGCTATAGTACACATATCAGTTAAGCAAAGGCGCTTGAACCAATAGGTTCGGCGCCTTTTGTGTTTGTAGGATTTCTTTTTAGCTGATTGTGTATTTTGTAAGGAGTGATATCAATTATGGATAGAAAGCTTGGTATTGAATCAGGAAATGGGGTTCCAATGGGATCTGAAGCTGCAGTTGTTTTAGGCGGTTCTCCAAATCCTTCGCCTTCATCTGCTGCTGAATCCAAGAGCAAGATAGTTAGTGCAATAAAGGATGCCTTCACACCGCAGGGAAAAATCCCAGCACATTGGACCGTAGGGCTTGCAATTTTTTCCTTCGTGGCTGTTTTGCTTGTATGGATGGCATGTACCACCATCGGCGGTATAGACAAATTCTTCCTTCCGTCCATTTCTGATACCATGACAATGGCTGCAGAGCTTGTGACTGGAAGTGAGTTTGCAACAGATGTTTCCATGACAGTATTCAGAGTACTGGCAGGTTTCCTTATTGCAACGGCTGTTGCTGTTCCCCTGGGACTTTTGATAGGAACTTATGCACCGTGCTCCGGTTTGATGGAATATCTTTTCTCATTTGTTCGTTACCTTCCTGCATCCGCATTCATTCCGCTCTTCATTTTGTGGATTGGTATTGATGAGCCGGAAAAAGTAGCTGTAATCATCCTGGGAAGCCTTCCACAGCTTGTATTGATGGTGGCAACCAATGTAAGAAACGTGCCCCGTTCCATGGTTGAGGTATCCTACACATTAGGTGTTTCAAAGGCAGCTGTACTTTGGAAGGTTATCCTGCCGAAGTCCCTTCCTGATATTGTAGATACACTGAGAATTGTACTTGGATGGGCTTGGACCTACGTAATCGTTGCCGAAATGGTTGGTGCATCCAGCGGTATTGGCTATATGATTATCCAGTCCCAGAGAATGATGAATACCTCAAGAATTTTCGTAGGTATTTTGACAATCGGCCTTATCGGTATGTTCATTGATATTTTGTTCAAGCTGGCTCATAAGGCATTGTTCTCCTGGAACACAGAGCACTGATACAAAGGTAAGGAGAGATAGTTATGATAGAGACAGCTGATAACGGCAAGGTTTTGGAAATAATGGATGTGAGCAAGACCTATTTCACCTCCAAGGGTGAGGTCAATGCTCTGAGCCATATAGATTTTACAGTTAAGCCAAATGAATTTATTTCCCTTTTGGGAACTTCCGGATGTGGCAAAAGTACGCTTCTTAGAATAATATGCGGACTTGAAAAGGCAACTTCCGGACGGATTACCTACAATGGACGTATCCTCGATGCGCCGGGTCCTGACAGAGGCATGGTATTCCAGGCTTACACACTGTTCCCTTGGATGACAGTAAGCGAAAATATTGCTTTTGGCTTAAAGCAGTACAGCGGCAGCCGCAAGCTCAGCTCTGCGGAAATTAAAGATATTACAGAGCATTATATTGGAATCGTTGGTCTCAACGGATTTGAAAAGCAGTATCCAAATGCTCTTTCCGGCGGTATGAAGCAACGTGTGGCAATTGCGAGGGCACTGGCAAATGACCCTGACATATTGCTTTTGGATGAGCCATTCGGCGCATTGGATATGCAGACCAGAAATGTCATGCAGGAACTTCTTTTGGATGTATGGCAGAAATCTCCAAAGACCATCATCATGGTTACTCATGATATTGATGAGGCAATTTTCCTTGCAGACCGTGTGGCAATCATGGGCGCACGTCCAGGCATAATAAAGGATGTTTTGAGTGTGGATATGGAACGTCCAAGAGACTACCATTTCAAGACCACACCTGAGTTCATGGAGTATAAGGAACGTGCTACTGACGTAATCCGTGAAGAGAGCATGAAGCTCATCAAGGCTGAGAGCAACAAGGCAGCAAGTGCATAAGAAAAAATATCGTACAGCTTTTGAGTCTGTACGATATTTTAATTTAGAGATAAAAGGAGTATTTTGTAATGGAATGGGAGTTAATAACCGAAGATAAACAGACAGTATCAAGCTGGTCAGGAGGAGAGACACGGGAGCTTTATATTGAAGGGGATGAAGGCTGCAGCTATAAGGACAGGAACTTTGACCTGCGTCTCAGCTCAGCTACTGTGGATGTGGAAAGCTCTGTCTTTTCAGATCTTACGGGATATACCAGATACTTGATGCCTCTGGAGGGATATATAAAGATTTCTCATGACGGAGGCGAAGCAGAAATCCTCAAGCCCTATGATGTACATGAGTTTGATGGGGGAAGCCGCACGGAAAGCGAAGGCAAATGCAGGGATTTCAATGTAATGCTTTCCAAGAAAATTTCTGTTGCAGTAACCATGCTGGGGAAGGAACTGTCTCTAGGAGACACTGTAAAGATGGAGGAAACAGCGGATGATGAATACATATATTCCCTAGGCCGCTGTACCATAGAAATGGAAAAATTTCATGCGATGATTACTCCAGGCAATCTGATGAAAATATCAGGCCGCTCCGGAACACTGGACATTACAGGCAACGGACCGATAATTTATATAGGTATAAAAAAAGGAACTGTGTGATACACAGTTCCTTTTAATTTCATCATGGTGGCGGCACAGAGATTTGAACTCCGGACACAACGGGTATGAACCGTTTGCTCTAGCCAACTGAGCTATGCCGCC
>CAVAVT010000031.1:0-19856 GCA_963592185.1 bacterium
GTACCTGCATCGAGTGCCATTACATACTTTTTAGCCATGAATAATTCCCCTTTCACATCTAGTTCCTGTCGGAACCAACCCCAGGTTTAAAGAGTCATACCATTCGGTATTCCTTCTTTTAAACGCTCATTTCTCTGTCAGAATAGAAGTTTAAAAAATATAACGGCTTTTATAATCTTGCCGTCCTTATTGTAAGAGCTATTCTGTCAGATAATGCTTACATATTGAAAACTTATCATCTGCCTTGTGATGTTTCAATCACATTTTAAACCCCGTGCAGACTTTAATAAGTTTTCTGACACTTCACATTATATCATATATTTCTAAAATGTAAAACACTATTTGAACATTTTTTATAAATATGTGACAGGCGGAATTTATGGCAATAAAATGCCACAAATCCCACACTTTCACACAATTTCAACAAACGTAAATCTTTTATGAACAAAAGTTCAAATTACTTTCCGTAAGCCTCTGCAAGAATCTCAATCGGATGGCAGGTAGGCTTGTCGGAGCCATGGCGAATCTGCTCACGGCAGGTACCGCAGTCGCAGACAACCTGCTCAGCACCGCTTTCAGCAATTTTGCCGAAGAGTGCGGAACCAATCTTCATGGAAGTCTCATAGTTTTCCTTCTTGAAGCCATAGTTACCGGACATACCGCAGCAGCCAGCATCAGCATTTACGATGTTCACGCCGATATCGTCCTTGAGAGTCTCCAATGCAGGAAGGCCCATTGCCTGTGCACGGAGATGGCAAGGTGCATGGTAAATGAACTTCTTGGAAGGCTTATTTGCAAAGTTCTTGTTGAACTTGCCCTGGCTCTCGAGAATGCGGAGATACTCAAATGCATCGTAAACATTCTTTGCAGCGTCAGCCATTTCAACCAAGGAGAACAGTTCCTGATACTCGTTCTTCAGCATGAGGGAGCAGCTTGTGCAGCAAGCTACAACAGGGATACCCTGGTCAGCCCAATGCTTAATACGTGCAACGTTCTTGTCAGCATTCTGACGAGCCTCATCCAGATAGCCGGTAACAACCAGCGGAGAACCGCAGCATACGAACTCAGGATCAACGAGAACCTGGATATGGTTTGCCTGCATAACCTCAACGAATGCCACGCCTACAGCCGGATCATTCTGGTTGATGTAGCAGCCAGGGAAGAATACTACCTTGTCAGGATACTCAGTCTGCTTAATGCTCTTGAAAAGATCCATGAAATAGGTAGGAGCATATGCCGGCATATTACGCTGGCCAGCAAGTCCCATCATGCTCAGAACGCCGAAAGCCTTGCCGATTTTCATTCCCAGGTTTGCGCAGAACTTGCCAAGGGGAATGGAATCCAGCATCTTAGCCATTTTGTCGCCGTGAGCCAGCATGTCGTCACGCTGGGTGTGAGCTTCAGGATGCTCTCTATAATACTTGCCACGCTCCAGCATGTTCAGTGTGGAAACTGATACGCCGGAAGGACAGGTAATATCACAGTTCTTACAGTTGGAGCACAGCTCCAAAGTCATCTCATAATCCTTAGGATCAGAGAAATGCATACGGTTGTGTGCAGGTCCTACGAACTTAGGACCCTTATATTGAGGATTGGCGAGAGTTACAGGGCACTTAGCAATACATGATGTGCAGGCCGTGCAATAATCCGCCGAATCTCTTGCTCTTTCTTCTAACTCCATTTTCATACCCCTTTCCATCATGCCAAAGCCGCTTTAAAGGCAGATGACAAAGCTACGCCATTACCGGAATGCTCGAAGCAGAAATCATATCCGCTCAGATTACGTCCTACAACATATACGTTGTCAAGAACTACGTTGCCGGAAGCATCAACAGCACGCAGGGAAGCATCAGTCTTGATACCAGCCTTTGCGAAGGTCTGCTTCTGGTTGGAGAAGAGCTGCTCGTTAGCCCATCTTTCCTCAACGCAGTCAGCCTCAACAGGCAGTCCGAATACTACCTCTTTGAACTCGCCAATGTCACGCATCTTAAGACCTGCGCCATAGAAGCCGCCAGTTGCAAGAATGAACTTGTCAGCTTCGTACTTCTGGTCACGAACCTCGCCGCCGGCCATAACAGCCTTAACGGTGCTGCCTTCAACAATAGCGCTCTTAGCCTTTGCATTCTCAATGAAACGAACGCCAGCCTTACGTGCTGCATCAAGGAGAGCCTCACGGAGACGGATGCCGTTAACAGAAGGCGGCATTCCGGTGGTCTCAACAACTGCGCAGCCAAGGGACTTAACAAGCTTAGTATATACAGCATTGCCAGTTGCACCAAGAATAGGAGGAACGATTACAACAGCATCCTTAGTAACCTTGCTCTTAATCTGGGAAACAGCTGCCTTGAAGCCAGCTTCCGTCTCCATCCAGTGTGCAACGTCCAGAGTTGTAAGGTCACGGCCTTCTTTTCTGTGCATGTCCAGCTCAACGGTGGAGTACTTTTTATCATTGCCAAGCCAATCCTGAAGATTGGTCTTGAGCATGTCTACGTAGAAATCCTTCAGTCCCTTTACACCAACGAGAACAAGCTCCTTTGCATTAAAGCACTGGTTACCCTGCATGGATTCAGGAACGAGGCAGGAAGGCTTCATTGTTCCTACAGCGGTTACAACCCACTGCTGCTGGTCGAGAGAACCAACATAAGGAATACCAGCCTTCTTGGTGAAGTCCAGGAAATACTTTACAGCATCCTGAATGCTCTGGTTGCCGATGCGCTTGTAAGGATGGTCCTCAGGAACACCTGCAACGCCAGCAAGAGGAGACTTAACAGCCTTGCCCTGCTCATCGTAGCCCAGAATATCAACTAAGCCGCTGCTAAGGGGGAATGTGCCGGAGCCATAGCTGATAAGCGTAACCTTTTTATTGTTTTCAGCACTTTTGAGTGCTGCAATCAAACCGGCAAAGCCATTGCCGATAACTACTACATCTGATTTGCTCATTCCGGTCTCCCTCCATTTACGTTGAATACCAGTTCATAAAGACCTCTAGTCATTTCAGCCTCACGCAGGGTCTTGCCGACCATAACCGGACGGATACCCTTCCAGCGGCCCTGGAGGAAATTCTTCATCTCTTCAAGAGGCTTCTTGGAAGCTTCCAGGTTGTCAAACTTAGAAAGTACAGCTGCGCTGCGCAGTGCACAGAAGTTTGCCTGGCAGGTGCCCATGCCGAGACGGGTACGTCTGCGTACGTCATTGATGATATGGCTGGTAGGAAGTGCTGCAATCTCCTGAAGCTCTGCCATGGTAACATTCTCGCACTCGCAGATAACTTCACGAGTCTCAGGATTCTCTTCCATTCTCTTTACAACATTTTTGAAACGCTCAGTGCCAAGACGGGTAGCTGCAAGGTTTACGCCGTAAGACGGGAAGTACTTGCGTGCTGCAGCCTTCTCTGCCTCTGGAACTTCTGGAACCAGATCCTCGTCAGCTGTGCGGCACTTCTCGTGGTTGCCGAGCTTCGGACAAATCTCATCGCAAAGACGCTCAGCCATGAGACGGTAGGTAGTGAACTTACCACCGCAGATAGTAACCATGCCCTTCAGGCCGTCATGCTCATGATCCAGGACAACGAATCCACGGGATGCATTACGTCCGGTGCTGCCGGATGCACTATAGAGCGGACGGGAGCCAGCGAATACACGGAGAATGCGGTAGTCACGGAGATGCTCGAATACGCCTACACCGGTCTTCATGAGGTTCTCTGCCTCTTCCCAAGAAGTGGAAGTATCCTCAGGATCCGGGATAGTAATGGAGGATGTACCAAGAATGGTGATAGAACCATGTGGTACGAAAATATCACCGTCAGAAGGAACACGGAGACGGTTTACTACACGGCTGGTGATACGCTGGTTGAAGGCAATGAGCGTACCCTTGGAAGGCTTAACATTAACCTCAAGGCCAGCCAGCTCGGATACGAATCCGCACCAAGGACCTGCAGCGTTAATGAGCAGCTCGCAGCCAATCTCATACTCTTCCTTAGTGAAGTAGTCACGAACTTTAACGCCCTTGCAGACACCGCTTTCAACGATTACGCCGACAACCTCGGTGTAGTTCTTTACACGTCCGCCATAGCGCTTTGCACTTTCAATGTTCTGCCAGGACATACGGAAACCATCGATTGCGGCATCCGGTACACGGTATGCAGAAACAACTCTCTTGGAGAGGTTCGGCTCAAGACGGCGTGCCTCTTCAGGGCTGATCTGGATTGCTTCGATTCCGCTGGCAGCACATCCAGCTACCCACTTTTCTTCGAATTCCGGATCCTCATCATCGAGACGCACGAAAAGACCCTCTGTAGACTCTACACAGGACTTGCCGATTCTACGAAGAATCTGGTTCTCGATAATACACTCTCTTGCAGCTTCCTGATCCTTAACTGCATATCTTGCACCACTGTGCAGCAAACCATGATAACGGGAGCTTGCACCGTTTACGATATCAGCTTTCTCCAGGAGCAGTGCATCAACACCACGCATAGAGAGATCACGCAGAATACCTACGCCTGTAGCTCCGCCACCAACGATGACGACTGTAGCTTTTTCCATAACTATCCCCCATCTTCCTAAAATAACTATAAGTGCAAATACCGGCAAAGCAAAAACAGATTTCTTTGCCGCGGAAGCTCCCAGTAGACAGAATCAACCATACATCTGGGGACATATGGAAGTATCATCACTAGGAATCATGCCAAAACACTCACAAAGAATACCCAATTTTTACAAGTGTTCATTTACATTTGAGCGTTTTCTCATATCAAAATGAACATTTTTAATTACTTTTGGTGATGTTAATCACAACCTACTCATTAAGTGTTTCATAACATTGCCAAAACATACACAAACCGTGCACCCTTGATTTTGCAAGGTTTACACGGCTCTTTTCGAGTCCTTGCAGCCCGATTTTGATTCATATCGAACCCCAACAGGTGACCCTAATCACACTTTGCACTTTGATGAAAACTTTGCATTTGTTCACATTGTAAAAAAGCAAAAATACAAAATTTCATCTTCTATGGTTATATTATATCATTAGCTCGCTTTAGTCAATACAAAATAATATCCGCTTTTTATTATATTCAAACAATTCACATTTTAATTGAGAACTATTTTTATTACGCAAAATAAAAAGCCGCAGCAAGGTTTATACCCTGCCGCAGCTTCAATGTAAATATTAAGTTAATCGTGGCTGCACTCCATTAGAATGTAGCAACAACCTCGCCCTTGTACTTGTCTTCGATGAACTGCTTAACCTCAGGAGACTGGAGAGCCTTGATGAGAGCCTTGATTTCAGGCTTGTCCTTGTCGCCCTGACGTACAGCTACAACATTAACATAAGGAGAAGAGCTGTCCTCCATGAGGAGAGCGTCCTTTGTAGGAACAAGGTTTACCTGCATTGCGAAGTTGGTGTTGATGATAGCGATATCAACATCATCAAGAGTACGGGAAACCATAGCTGCCTCAACCTCGTTGAAGGTGAGATGCTTCGGGTTGTCTACGATATCCTGAATAGTTGCCTTTACGCCAGCGCCGTCCTTCAGCTTAATGATGCCAGCCTTCTCAAGGAGAAGCAGTGCACGGCCGCCGTTGGTAGGATCGTTAGGAATACCTACAGACGCGCCATCTCTCAGGTCCTTCAGGTCCTTAATCTTCTTGGAATATACGCCCATTGGCTCGATGTGGATTCCGCCAGCATTCTCAAGCTTTACCTCAGGATGCTCCTCTACGAAGTTATCGAGATAAGGAATGTGCTGGAAGTAGTTTGCATCCAGTGAACCGTCATTGAGAGCCATGTTCGGCTGTACATAATCGCTGAACTCAACAATCTCAAGCTGATAGCCTTCTTTTTCAAGAAGAGGCTTAACAACCTCAAGAATCTCAGCATGGGGAACAGCTGTAGCACCGACCTTGATTACCTTGGATGCAGAACCGGAGCTGGAGCCAGAGGATGCCTGGTTGCTTCCGCCGCAGCCTGCTGCAAATACCGCCAGCATCATAGCTGCAAGAATAGCAATAATTTTCTTCATTAATGATTCCTCCCTTTTGAAATACATTTATCTATCCAAACCGCCTTGCGGACTGAATACTTATTTTTTGTTCAGGCTCTTGGAAAGCCTGCCGCCCACAAACTGTACCAGCTGAACCAGCACAATCAGTATTATTACTGTGGCAATCATGACATCTGGACGGAATCTCTGATAACCGTAGCGCACAGCCAGGTCACCAAGACCGCCGCCGCCAATGGTTCCTGCCATAGCAGATTCGCCCACCAGATTGATAATAACGGTGGTAAGCTGCGCCACGATACTGGGCATAGCCTCAGGAATAAGCACCTTTACGATTATCTGCAAAGGCGTTGCTCCCATGGAAAGTGCTGCCTCAACCAATCCCTCTGGAACTTCCTTCAAAGAGGTTTCAACCTGTCGTCCTATAAACGGAACTGAGGCAATAACCAATGGTACCAGCGCCGCAGTTGTTCCTATGGAGCTTCCCACCAAAAGCTTTGTCAGTGGGATAATCGCTACCATCAATATAATGAAAGGAATTGACCTGATTGCATTTACAATGGCTGAAATAACCTTGTTAAAAGCCGGACATTCCAAAATCTGTCCCTTGCCTGTGGTATGCAGTGCAACCCCCAGCGGCACGCCAACAGCTGTAGCGATAACCATGGAAACCACCACCATGTAGACAGTTTCCCAAAGAGCCTTAGACAGAAGCGGCATCATGTCGTTCAGCATAACCGATCACCTCCACCTTAAGCTCATGTTCATTAAGATATGCCATGGCCCTGTCTATTTCTGATTTTTCTCCCCGGATGCCGATAATCATACGGCCGTAGGGGGTATTTTTTATTCTGTCCAATGTTCCGAAAAGCATTGTCACCTCGGCACTGCAATCTCTAATCATGCCAGCAAGCACCGGATCGTCCGCAGACTCTCCAATAAATGTGAGACGTAAAAGCAGCCAGCTTCCTGGAGAATGTTCCTGCTTAACCTCGCTGTTTCTAAAGGCTGTAGGAAGGTCGTTGCTCAAAAGAACGCTGATAAATTCCTTTGTAATAGGCTTCTGGGGATTTGTAAATATTTCCAATACAGAGCCTTTCTCAGCAATAACGCCATTTTCAATGACAGCCACATGGTCACAGATGTCCTTGATAACCTGCATTTCATGGGTAATTACCACAACAGTGAGGTCCAGCTTTTTGTTAATGTCCTTTATGAGCTGAAGAATAGACTTTGTGGTCTGTGGGTCAAGGGCTGAAGTTGCCTCATCGCAGAGCAGAATCTTCGGATCGCTTGCCAATGCCCTTGCGATGCCCACACGCTGTTTCTGTCCACCAGAAAGCTGCGCCGGATACTGTTTTGCCTTATCCCCAAGTCCCACCAATTCCAGCAGGTTAGTTACCTTTTCCTTTATTACCTTTTCCGAAGTCTTGGAAAGACGCAGTGGGAATGCCACATTGTCATAAACCGTTGCGGAGGACAAAAGGTTGAAGTGCTGGAAAATCATGCCGATTTCCTTGCGCATGTTCCGAAGCTCCGCATCATTCATGGCAGTTACGTCCCTGCCATCCACGATGACCTTGCCGGCTGTCGGCCGCTCCAGCATATTGATGCATCGGATAAGCGTGGATTTTCCTGCACCGCTCAGACCAATGACACCGTAAATCTCTCCCTTTCCGATTTCCAAATCAATGCCCTTAAGGGCCGATACAGGACCGGAGGAGCTCTCATATGTCTTTTCAATATGAGAAAGCTTAATCATATGTTTCACATCCGTTCAAAACATTCAATTCCTATATGTTTTACATAGTATCACAATCATATAGCCCCGTCAATATATATACTATAGAAACAAGACCATCATTAATGCAAATTATGCAAACACATATCTGTTTCAATTATACCCGTCGTCTATATAAAAGGAAAGCATAGTTTTTTCAAGGTTTTACATAGGAAGAAACTATAGTAAAATAAATGTTGTAAACCTTCTTTTAGAATGTGTCTGAAAACATCTTATGGAGATAAATATGAGTTCACATAAAATCAATCAAATTACAGGAAAGCCCTCCCGGAGGAGTTTCATAAAAATGCTGCTGGGTTCTGTTGCAGTGCTTGGAAGCGGCATTGCTCTTCCGATTTTCCAGAAAACAGCCTCTGCAGCATCAGCCTCCGAGCCGCCTGCCACTGTAAAAAGCCTCGGACTGGATGCCAAATATATCAGGCAGCTCATGACCCACGACAGCCGAAACTCCAGAACCATAATGTGGCATTCGGAAAAGTCCCAGGAAGGGGCGCTGGTGGTATGGAGAAAATTCGGCACTACAAATCTCCACACTGAAAAGGCCAGCCAGCACAGCTTTAATACCGGAGATAATACATTTTTCATTCACGCCGCTACCGTGACAGGACTGGTGCAGAACACTCACTACGAATACAGGCTTCAGTACAACGATGAAGCCACCCCCTGGTATCCCCTCCACACACCTGGAAGTGATTCCTTCAAGGCTCTGATTTTCCCAGACTCCCAGTGTGGTGGCGACTACACTGTATGGCATGAACTGGCAAAGGATGCCTTTTCACGGGAGCCGGATGCAGATTTCTTCATTAACATGGGGGATCTGGTGGACAACGGCTGGTCCATGTGGCACTGGGGCATGTGGTTCGATGCTCTGAAGGGTTTCCTTGAGCGGTATACATTCGCCCCAGTAATGGGAAATCACGAAACCTATGATTTGAATTGGCAGCTGAAGCTTCCGCATTTCTTTTTGAATTTCTTCAGGCTTCCGGAAAATGGCAGTTTGAAATTCAGCCGGTATTACTATTCTTTTGACTATGGACCCGTGCATTTCATGGTTCTGAACACTCAGTTTGAGGAAATAGACAAAAATATTGACGGTCTTATGGAAAACCAGACAGAGTGGCTCCGGCAGGATGCCGCCTCTACCCATAAGCCCTGGAAAATCGTCCTGATGCACAAGGATATAATTAACTATGATTATCCGGACCTTTCAGACCCGGTATTGGGGGATATTGATATTGTAGGCCGGCGGTTCATGCCGCTTTTTGACGAGCTGGGAATGGATGTGGTGCTTACCGCCCATCAGCATACTTACAGGCGGCACGACCATATCTATAATTTTCAGCCCTCTGACCACGGCCCCTTCTACATTGATACCGGCGTGGCAGGGAATGCCCGATACAATGTGCCAGTCAACAAGCGTTTTGACAAAGTGGTTCTTCCCCAGCCGGAAATCGACAATTACATGACACTGGAGGCAGACAGCCATCAGTTGAAGTTCCGTTGTTTCCAGCCTGACGGAAGCATTGCGGATGAATGCGTTTTAACTAAATAGAAATTTTTCTAGTTTCTATCGAGACATTCTTTGGGATATGATGAGTCCCAATAATATAAGCCCTATGCCCCCAAGCTCCATGGGGGTAATTTTTTCGCCAAGAATAATTGCGGAGAAAATCACCGTGATCATAGGCGAAGCGTAAAGATATACGCTGGATTTCACAGCTCCGATGGCCTTTACACCGAAATTCCAGGTGGCAAAGCAGATGGCTGAGGCTAGAACTCCAAGGAACAATAGATTCCCTAGGTTCACCATTTCAAAAATCTCCCCAGGTTCCAGACTAAATCCCCAAAACGGAATCAGGCATACCATGGATAAAAGGGCATAGGCAAAGGTCCGCCGTGTCATTGCCAAGGAGGGGATGCCCCATTTGGAAATTTCCTTCAGTATAACGGAATACACCGCCCATATGACAGCCGCCACAACCACCAGCAGGTCCCCTATAGGGTTCAGCTCCAGCTCCGCTCCGTTCAGGGAAATTAGCCCCACACCGATGATTGCCACCACAAATCCCAGGAAAAATGCGCCTCCAACCCTTTCGGAAGGAAACACTATTCCCCCAATAAGCGCTGTGAAAAATGGCACTGTCGCCAGTATGATTCCTACATTTGAGGCATAGGTATATGTAAGTGCTACGTTCTCAAACACAAAATATAGTGTAATCCCCGTGAATCCTGCCAGGAAAAGAAGAAATTCCTGCCGAAGAGACAGCCAACCCATCCTGTGGGGATAAACCGCCCACAGCACAACATATCCCACAATAAATCTTATGATAAGTATTTCAAGGGGATTGAAGGACTCCAATAAAATTTTTGTAGATATAAAAGTCACAGCCCAGACAACGATGGAAAAAATCACCGCTAAATGGCCCCATGTCCCTAAGCTAATATTTTTGAAAAATCCCATATTTTCACCTGCTAAAAAGAACTAGCAGCTTTTTCAAAAAACACCTAAAAGCCACATATTACCATAATACAATTAATTCCAGTGAATGTATATTTATTTTAAATGAAGTATGTTTTAGTAAATATAACGCGGAAAATTTTCAAAAAAATCATCCCCCGACGTCTGCTCATCGAGGGATGTATATAGGGTATGGTCAAAATGGAGTTGGTTAAAATCTGAATTACTTGCTAAAGCCGAAGGCTCCCTTTCCAGGGTAAACAGCGCTTGCGCCAAGCTCATCCTCAATGCGGAGAAGCTGGTTGTACTTTGCAACACGCTCGGAACGTGAAGGAGCACCGGTCTTAATCTGACGGCTGTTAAGCGCCACAGCCAGGTCTGCAATGGTGGTATCCTCAGTCTCGCCGGAGCGGTGGGATACAACAGCGGTGTAGCCAGCCTTGTGGGCCATCTTGATAGCCTCAAGAGTCTCGGAAAGAGTACCAATCTGGTTGAGCTTAATGAGAATTGAATTGCCGCATCCCATGTCAATGCCCTTCTTCAGGCGCTTGGTATTGGTAACAAAAAGGTCGTCACCCACCAGCTGAACCTTGTCGCCAAGCTCCTCTGTCATGAGCTTCCAGCCTTCCCAATCCTCTTCATCCAAGCCGTCCTCGATGGAGTAGATTGGATACTTTTCAATAAGAGATTTCCAGTGTGCAATAAGCTCTGCAGAAGTGAATTCCTTGCCGGACTTAGGCTGCTTGTAGAAGCCCTTGCCCTTTTCGCTCTTCCACTCGGAAGAAGCGGCATCCATAGCCAAAACGAAATCTCTGCCCGGCTCATAGCCAGCATCCCTTACAGCCTGAAGAATATGCTCGATAGCATCCTCATCGGACTTCAGGTCAGGAGCGAAGCCGCCCTCATCGCCAACAGCTGTGGTATTGCCTTCCTTTTTCAAAAGGGACTGCAATGCATGGAACACCTCGGTGCACCAGCGGAGAGCCTCCTTGAAGCTTGGAGCGCCAGCCGGCATAATCATGAATTCCTGAGTATCCACGGAATTGGTTGCATGAGCGCCGCCGTTCAAAATATTCATCATAGGAACTGGAAGAGTGTTTGCATTCAGGCCGCCAAGATATCTGTAAAGGGAAATATCCTGAGACTTTGCAGCTGCATGAGCCGCAGCCAGAGATACAGCCAGAATAGCATTTGCGCCGAGATTGGACTTATCCTCAGTGCCATCAAGCTCCAGCATAACAGCATCAATGCCGTAGCCGTCAGATGCATCATGACCCAAAAGTGCAGGAGCAATCTTCTCGTTAATATTTGCAACAGCCTGGGACACACCCTTGCCACCGAACTTGCTCTTATCTCCGTCACGAAGCTCCAGAGCCTCGAACTCGCCTGTGGATGCACCGCTCGGTGCCGCCGCACGTCCCACAGAACCGTCAGAAAGCTCCACCTCAGCCTCAACCGTTGGGTTGCCACGGGAATCTATAATCTCACGTCCGATAACCTGCATTATTCTCAAATAATCCTTCATAAAGCTGCCTCCTTGAAAATAATTATCATCTACATTTAGAACTATATCACAGTTGATAACTATTTTCAATATTTATTTATCCCCAGACGCACAAAAGAACCGCATGGCCGTGCGGTTCCTTCGTGCTGTGTATTATATTTTAGGAGAGCTTCTACAGTTTTCGCGGCACTCCACATACTCACGAAAACCGCCACTAAAAAGCTTGAGTTAAATATATCACAGTTGAGAATTAATATCAATAGGTGAATTGAAAATTTTTCTCATTAAAAGCTTTTTTCCAGAAAAATGTGAAAAACTACCCATTAAACTCCCGAAAAATGTGATTTCCCATGCCAAATACAGCTGAATTTTGTGATGAAAAAAAATATGCTCAAATGAGATATATTTCCATAGCAAAACCCCTGCACTTTCATGCAGGGGTCTTGTAATAGTAGGAGAGTTACTCGCTTTTTATTAGTCCAGAGCCTTGAATGCCTCGGAAAGGTCGAAGAGGATATCATCGATATGCTCAGTACCGATGGAGAGACGGATGGTGGACTTTGTGATACCGGATGCAGCCAGCTCCTCATCATTCATCTGGGAGTGAGTGGTGGTTGCCGGATGGATTACCAGAGACTTCACGTCAGCAACATTTGCCAAGAGGGAGAATACCTTCAGGCTGTCGATGAACTTCCATGCAGCCTCAGCACCGCCCTTTATCTCAAAGGTGAAGATGGAGATACCGCCATTGGGGAAGTACTTCTCATAGAGAGCATGGTCCGGATGGCTAGCAATAGAAGGATGGTTTACCTTTTCAACATGAGGATCCTTGGAAAGGAAGTCTACTACCTTCAATGCATTTTCAACATGACGCTCTACACGGAGGGACAGAGTCTCTGTACCCTGGAGAAGCAGGAATGCATTGAAAGGAGAAAGGGTTGCGCCCTCATCACGAAGGATAAGAGTACGGATATAAGTTGCATATGCAGCAGCGCCAACATCCTTTGCGAAGCTAATTCCATGATAGCTCTCGTTAGGCTCAACGAACTGTGGGAACTTGCCGGACTTAATCCAGTCGAACTTGCCGCTGTCTACGATTACGCCGCCAAGGGTAGTACCGTGTCCGCCGATGAACTTGGTTGCGGAATGTACAACGATATCTGCGCCATGCTCGAAGGGACGAATCTGGTAAGGAGTACCGAAGGTGTTGTCGATTACCAGAGGCAGACCGTGCTTGTGAGCAATCTCAGCTACAGCATCGATGTCGATAAGGTTTGCATTAGGATTGCCGATGGACTCGATGAATACCGCTCTGGTGTTTTCATCGATTGCATCCTCAAATACCTGAACGCCCTGAGTAGGATCTACAAAGGTAGTGGTAATGCCGTAGTTCGGGAAGGTGTGCTCAAAAAGGTTGTAGGTACCGCCATAAATGGTGGTAGCCGCAACGATGTTCTGGCCATGCTGTACAAGAGCCTCGAAAGCGTAGGTTACTGCAGCAGCACCGGAAGCTACAGCTACAGCTGCAACGCCGCCCTCAAGAGCTGCGATACGGCGTGCAAACACATCCTCGGTAGGATTGGTGAGACGGCCGTATACGTTGCCGGCATCCTTCAGTGCGAAGCGGTCAGCAGCATGTTGTGCATTGTGGAAAACGAAGGAAGTGGACTGATAGATAGGAACAGCCCTTGCATCGGTTGTAGGATCTGCCTGCTCCTGGCCTACGTGAAGCTGCAATGTTTCAAATTTATACTGTCTCTCTTCGCTCATGGTAAATACCCCTTTCAAAAGCATTGCCCAATATCCCTTGAAGCAATGATTAATTGCATTTAAGTTAAAACATATATGTTAATATGGTTTTATTATAATTACACATGCCTATACTGTCAATAGGACAAATAAAAAATTTTTCAATCAAAAAAGGAAAATTCATCTACAGCAAATGCAATGGCAATTTGAAATTATCGGCATGTCAAAGAGTCTGCTCTGCGTATTCCTGTTCCAGTTCCTCCGCCAAATACACATCACTCATGCAGTGCATATCTGAAACACCTTCACGCATTAGCTGATAGGTCTGGGAATGATAAAATAAATCCAATGCTTCATCCAATGAAATCCCCTGCCGTTTGGCAAAGCACTCAATAACACGGCTATATTTTTTCTGAAGCAAAATCGAGTTTGCTGTCATAACGTTTCACTTCCTTTAAAATGCAGCAAAGCCAGTGCTTTCTCCGTTCGGAAGCAAAATTGCAAGTTCGGTTTTGCAATCTCTAAGAAGGAACCATGATAGAGAATCATATCTTCACTCCCTTTTCTTTCATCAATTCAAGGAGGTCATCAACGATATATTCCCGGCTCTGGGTATGCAGCACTTCATATTCCGGCACAATGTAGCCGTGCAGAATATTGCTATCTCCAGTAAATGCCTTATAAACACGCTCTGCATTCACCCCCAGCTTTGCCGCTACATTTTCAATGCAAAATACAGCGAACTCAAGCTCACTGGGATTTTTAATTTTTTCGTCTGACATCATACTCAACCCCTCCTTATTTAAAGTTTGCAAAGGCAGCCTGAAAAAGCTTTGGTACTGTAGTTTTCTACATCAATAGTGACGACAGTATCACTACAATTATACTACACGTCTGTACCCAAAAACTTTGTTTTTTTGTACCCTACCAACGCCAAAAGGCAGAGCCGCCGCTCTGCCTTTAATATCCTATTTACAGCCTCACTCTGACTGGTTTTCATTTTTATCCAATGCGGTTTCCAGTGTGTGCCAGGAAAGTACTGCGCATTTTACACGGGCGGGCATTTTGGAGATGCCCTGGAGGGCCATTGCATCGTCAAGCTCCTCCAGCTGTTCCTCGTCAGTGACCTCGCCTTTTATCATGCCGATGAAAAGCTCCGCCAGGTGTTTTGCCTCATCAACCGGCTTGCCGATGATAAGGTCCAGCATCATGGATGTAGATGCCTGGGAAATGGCGCAGCCCACACCGGTAAAGGAGGCATCCTCAATGACCCCGTCCTTCACGTAAAGTTCCAGCGTAATCTCATCGCCGCAGCTGGGGTTGTGTCCCCTTTCCTTGCAGCTGCAGGTCTCCAGATGATGGCGGTGCTCCGGGGAGCGGCTATGCTCCGCCACCAGCTCTGTATAAATATCCTCAAGACTCATAAATGCATCACCTTTCTGACCTTCTGCAGTGCCTCAATCCAGCGGTCCACGTCTTCCTTGGTATTGTAGAAATAGAAGCTTGCACGGCAGGTGGCATTCTGACCGAGATACTTCATCAAAGGCTGTGCGCAGTGGTGTCCTGCGCGGATTGCCACTCCCTCCGCATCAAGGATGGTGGAAACATCGTGAGGATGTACATCCTTTACGTTAAAAGTAATAATGCCCAGCTTGTTGTCCTGCTTGGACTCGCAGCCGTAAAGTTCCACGTAGGGAAGCTCACGAAGCTTCGGAAGTGCATAAGCCACCAGCTCACGCTCTATACGCTCGACGTTGTCAAGGCCCACTTTGTTCAAATAATCGATGGCAGCGGAAAGACCTGCTGCGCCCCCAACATTCTGGGTTCCAGCCTCAAACTTTGCCGGAAGCTCCGCAAAAGTGGTGTCCTGCTCCTCAACATATTCAATCATGTCGCCGCCGGAAAGGAATGGAGGCATTTTTTCCAAAAGCTCACGGCGACCGTAAAGCACACCGATTCCCATGGGGGAAAGAAGCTTATGTCCGGAGAAAACGAAGAAGTCCGCTCCAAGGTCCTTCACGTCAACCTTCATGTGTGGCGCGCTCTGGGAGCCGTCCACAATCATCACAGCCCCAACGCTATGTGCCTTGTCCGCAATGAGGCGGACAGGATTTATCAGCCCAAGCACGTTGGACACCTGCGCCACAGAAACTATTTTGGTCTTTTCAGTAATCTTATTTTCCACATCCTCCAAGGACAGGTTGCCGTCCTCCTGAAGATAGATGTACTTCAGCACCGCACCGGTGAGCTTGCACGCCAGCTGCCAGGGAACCAGATTGCTGTGGTGCTCGGAAATGGCGATAACCACCTCGTCACCGGGCTGCAAAAATGCACGGCCGTAGCTATAGGCAAGAAGATTCAGTGACTCGGAGGCGTTCTTTGTGAAAATAATTTCCCCAACGGAATCCGCCCCGATGAACTCCCTTACCTTTTCCCTGGTGTTCTCATAAATGTCAGTAGCCGCCACCGACAAGGCATAAGCACCACGATGAGGATTGGCATTGCTGGTCTCATAGTAGTCGGTAAATGCGTGTATTACACTTTGGGGCTTCTGGGTAGTCGCTCCATTATCCAAATATGCCAGAGGCTTTCCGTTCATCATTTTTCCCAAAATAGGAAAATCCTTGCGGTAGTCCGCTGCCGTCAACTCACTCATCTTGAAAGCCTCCCCATAAGGTAAGAATCGATTTCTTCCCTAAGCTCCTCGTTTGGTATTCTTGAAAGTACTGGGTGGAACGCTGCCTCCACCACAAGTTTTCTTGCCTCAGCCATATCAAGGCCACGGCTCATAAGGTAGAAAAGCTTGTTCTCGTCCATTTTGCCGATGCTTACAGCATGATGGCCGTCCACATCATCCTCTGCGGAAAGCATAATTGGCACGGAGCGGTTCCGCACCTTTGAGGAAAGGGAAACCACTTCCTCATTTTCCGCACCAACAGAGCCTTTTGAGCCCTGCAGGAAATCCAATGTTCCACGGAAAATTTTGTCGCATTCGTCCATCAAAGCTCCACGCACCTGCATGTCAGCCTTGGTGCGGAGACCCTTCTGGCGGATGAGATAATTCATGTCTATCTTGCGCTTGCCATCTCCGAAGTAAAGAGCGTAGATATCCGCCTCGGATTCCTTGCCCTCCATATCAACGGTAAGCTTTGTCACACTTTTTTCTGCCCCAGCCTCAACAGCGGTGTAGTGAAGCTTTGCATGGTCTGCAAGGCTTACCTCCACATTTCCTGCATGAATCTGGTCCGCAGGACAGAGCTGCACACGAATAAGCTCCAGCTCTGCATTTTCCCCAAGCTCCACACGGACAGATGCCTGGGACTCGTCTCTATATTCCAATACGATGGTCTCAGTGGCATTTTTCGGAACCTTGATTACACGCTCCTCAGCCACGGTATCAGTCAGCACCTCAGTGGGCACAGTGCCCTCGTTGACTCCCAGCCAGCGCCAGGTACGCATTGGGATTTCGCTATATATAGTTTCAAGCTCTTTTGCTCTATTTTCGCTCATCATATCACCCCATTGTACCTTCCAGCTCGATATTGACCAAATTGTTCATTTCTACGGCATACTCCAGCGGCAGCTCCTTGGCGATAGGCTCTACGAAGCCACGGACTATCATGGCACGAGCCTCGTCCTCGCTGATGCCGCGGCTCATGAGATAGAATACAGCCTCATCACTGATGCGGCCGATTTTTGCCTCATGCCCGATATCTGCCTCATCCCCCTCAATATCCATTACAGGAAGGGTATCGGAACGGGAATAGTTGTCCAGCATCAAGGACTCGCAGTTCACGGAGCACTTTGCATGGTCAGCATTCTTTGTAACCTTTACAGCGGAGCGGTAAGTAGCCTTGCCGCCAGCCTTGGAAATGGTACGGGTGCTGATGTTTGCAGAGGTATGCGGAGCAGCGTGGATTACGCTGGCACCGGTATCAAGGTTCTGTCCCTTGGAGGCAAAAGTAACGCCTGTAAACTCGCAGCGGGCATTTTCACCATGAAGCACACTGCAGGGATAGAGACAGGAAACGTGGGAGCCGAAGGATCCAGAAACCCACTCGATGATTCCATCCTTTTCCACGAGAGCACGCTTGGTGTTCAGGTTCATCATGTTCCTGGACCAGTTCTCAATGGTGGAATAGCGGAGTCTTGCGCCTTCATGTACGAAAAGCTCAACGCAGCCGGCATGAAGGTTTGTTACATTGTGTTTCGGCGCAGAACAGCCCTCGATAAAGTGAAGGCTTGCACCCTTTTCAACAATAATAAGGGTGTGCTCGAACTGTCCGGCACCTGCCGCATTCAGACGGAAGTACGACTGAAGGGGAATGTCCACCTTCACGCCCTCTGGAACATAAACGAAGGAACCACCGGACCATACAGCGCCGTGAAGGGCTGCAAATTTATGGTCCTTAGGGGGAACCAGTTTCATGAAGTGTTCCTTTACGATGTCCTCGTAATCACGAAGGGCTGTCTCCATATCAGTGTATACCACACCCTGCTTTGTCAGGTCCTCCTGAATGCTGTGGTAAACCACCTCGGAATCGTACTGTGCGCCAACACCGGCAAGGGAAGTTTTCTCCGCCTCTGGAATTCCCAGTCTGTCAAAAGTATCCTTTATATCCTCAGGAACTTCCTGCCAGCTTCCGGTCATTTTTGCATCCGGGCGTACATAGGTAATAATCTTGTCCATATCCAGCTCGGAGATATCCGGTCCCCAGGTTGGGAGGTCCAGGCTGTTGTACACTTCAAGGGACTTCAGGCGAAACTCCAGCATCCACTCAGGGTCGTTTTTCTGCTTGGAAATATCCCTGATTATCTCCTCGGTAAGGCCCTCGTGGGTCTTGTAGATGGAGCGGTCTTCATTTTTTATGTCATAGAGCGTGCGCTCTATATCCTCAACGTATGTTTTCTTCTTTTCCATTATCCGCACCTCTTACTTAGCCGGGCAGGGGCAGGGAATGCCGCACTCTGCGCACTTGCCATGCTGTGCATCCAGAAGATGGGTAAAGCCGCGCTTGTTGATATCTGCGATAAGCTCAGCTCCGCCTTCCTCGATGATTCGTCCGTCCATCAGCACGTGAACCTTGTCCACGGTGAGCTTCTCGAGGATACGGGTGTTGTGGGTGATGATGAGGCAGGAATTGTCCTGATTGTGGAAAAGGCTTACACCATTGGAAACAATCTGCACAGCATCAACGTCCAGACCGGAATCTGTCTCGTCCAAAAGGGCAAGCTTAGGCTCCAGCATGAGAAGCTGAAGAATCTCGTTGCGCTTTTTCTCACCGCCGGAGAAGCCTACATTCATGTAGCGCTGTGCATAGGCCGGGTCCATTTTCAAAGTCTCCATCATCTGCTTCAGTCTCTTGCGGAATGCAAGAACCTTCAGAGGCTTGCCGGTCATGGCATGTTTTGCGGTACGGAGCATGTTCTCCACGGTGATTCCCGGAATCTCCTCTGGAGTCTGGAAGGAAAGGAAGATACCCTTTCTTGCACGCTCAAAGGTCGGCAGCTCCATGAGGCTCTCTCCCTCGAAGCTGATGTTGCCGCCGGTAATCTCATATTTAGGATGGCCCATAATGATGTTCATGAGGGTTGACTTTCCTGAGCCGTTTGGTCCCAGTATTACATGGACCTCTCCCTTGTCCACGGTAAGGTTCAGACCCTTCAGGATCTCCTTGCCCTCTACACCTGCATGAAGGTCATTGATTTCAAGCAATCTTTCTGACATGTCTATATACTCTCCTTCAGTCCCACGGTGGGACGTAAAATCCTAACTAATTTACTCGGAATTGTTTTCATTGTATAGTCTTTTATATCCTTTGTCAAATCCTTGAAACCATTGAAAACACTACACTTGGGCATATTCCTTAGTATTTTGGTCGGAATACATTTTATAATTGATATCTATTATCATTAAGATGGTTGATAAATGAGAAATAACAAATATTCTATCAATGTTTGTGACTTTTCTATCAGTAGTTCCGACTTGAAAAATATCTGTTTTTGTATTTAGGAGATGAACGCTAATGAAAAATCTTATTTAGATTTATTCTCATTAAGGATGGTGAAAAATTTTTCGTCCCTCTATGTAATATCTCCGCCTTATTCCCGTATAAAGTACGAAAATCAAAAGATTTTTCAAAAACTCCCACCTCTTTTTATTCATCCCTCAGAAAGGAGCCTATCAAAATGTGAAAGCATTTGATAGGCTCCTTTTTTCATTTTACCTTCATCCTATATATTACCCCGGTTTGTGTCATGAAAAAGCTAGGAAAATAATATGGTTGAAGAATTTAAGGCTGCTGTGAAGCTGTAAGTTTTTGTCAGCCTATAACGAGGAAAA
>CAVAVT010000032.1:0-19295 GCA_963592185.1 bacterium
ATATAAGTAAAAAATAAGTTTTGGAATCACTTTTTGATGACATATTTCCCCTCCGAATCTACCCACTTTTATTTTATGTAAAATTTCTATTTCGATGCGTTTTTTCTAGCCCAAGAATAACCAAAAAGCTCATTACCTCCCTGACTCAGATGCAAAACCATGGAGTCATCCAAAATTTTTTGTATCCCAGCTGTTGGTGCATTTTTCTTATCATATGCAATAAAAATTTGTTTCTCACTATCACAATATAATTTCATTATTTTCTCAAGTGGCTGATATCCAATATGATTAAACATCAGTGAATCATGTACTAATACCGGCAGCTGTGTAAGCTTCAAAATACTTAAATCAAATATTATCAGACTTTTGTAACCCGTACCCATTCCCCCATCATCCGGTGTTGAAAAATCATACTGCTTCTGTGACCTAAAGGAAATTACCGGCGATGACTGCATCCCATCATATATAAAATCATTGAATCGTACCATTTGTTCATTAATTTTATTTTCTATGATAGTCAATATTTTCCCTTCTACCTCCTGTGCATCACTCTTGGCTTTTTTAGCTCCTTGTTTTATTTCTTCCACTCTGCTTCTGGCATTATTCTGCCTCTTCAGCTGCTCCACTTGATTTAGCAACGATGTATATTTTTTCAAAAATCCCTGTGGAAGCTCCACCCCTGTTCCCAAGTCACGGATTTTTTCCTGCTTCTCATCTATCTGACTATCTAGTATGGCTATCATGTCCTCAAGATCTGCAAGTTCTGCAGCAATTTCATCCTTCATAACATGCTGAATTTTATTGTGAAAAGATTGGACTTCTTCTAATTTGGCGATGTTAATACCTGGAATAAAACGTTGCAGCTCCGTATAATCATTTGGAACGATTACTGTAAAATTTTTATTACGCTCTATTGCCTTTCTTCGGGATGTCAAAACACTCCGCTGCCTTTTTAAACGACTGAGTGCCGCCTTCTGTTCCAATATTTCCTCAGCGTTATCCAAATCAGCATCTGTCATTTTCTTATCTGTAGACAAAACCATTTGATATATCTCTGCTTGAAGTTTTTCTATTTCTCGCTCGTTATTCTTAAATTGCGTCTTATTTGGAATGCTTATTGTATATATTTCCTGACGAATAGCCTCGGACAAAGCCTTTTTCTTCTTCTCTGCCAGTTCCTTATTTTCTTGATAAGGCTTCAATTGGTCATAATACCCAAATAATTTTTCCAAGATTAAAATTCCCTTTTCCATGGATTCTTGAGCATATCCGGACAAAGGATATTTTTCATTGTAATTTTCCTTGCCGTAAATGCGCATATACCGCCCCACAACATCTCTAAATGTAATCTCCGAAATGGACAGCTTATATTTCTCCCATAGAAAATCCTTGAACTCATCCAATTTAATAGTTCGTACAATATTGTAGGACTCATCGCAAACGCCAACAACCTCTGGATTAACAATGCTTCTTGCAAAATATGTTATAGTCTCACCAAATTTAAAAGCAAAATTTATGCTGTGGTTCCTATCCGAAAACCGTGTCTGTAAATCTGTCTTGGTGTAGTAAGAATTTCCTCCAAAGCAAAAATCAACTGCTAATAAAAAGGTGGATTTTCCAATAGAATTATCCGATTGCTCACCGCCCACAACTATATTTAACCCTGAATTAAATCGTATTCTTCCTCGAGGAGTGCCCTTTGACACGAATTCATTACACATTATTTCGTAGAGCATATTTTTATCACTCCCTCCTCATATTCAATCAATCCCATTGCATACATGCAGTCTAAGGTTTCAATATATTCATCAATACAGCTAATTTTGGATTGTATCTTTTTGTATAAATCAATGACCCTATAAGGTTTTTTCTCAACTTCCCTAAGTACCAATATGAATATCGGAAATATACTTTCTTCATAGGAATACAATTTATTCGGTAATCGCATCAAATACCTCACACTTCTGTACAAAATAGGATATTACAGCTTCACAAGGAGTTCTGTCTTCTCCCGTCTTTTCAATCATCCAATCAGTTAAATAGCTAAAAGCCTCCGTCTGTGAAATATTCCTTAATCTCAATTTTATCCAGCATATTTTTATATTGCTGCAAAGCGTGCTGTAATGGGTGCTGCCATCCTGATCCATTTCCTTCAGCCATTCATCAATCTTAAAGAAATAAGACATTACAAATCCACGAATCTTGAAATATAATGCATTATTTTCCTTAGGTATTTTTTCTCTGATTGAAACGGGATTGTAGTTTAATTCAATCAGTTCTTCCTCATCGGCCGTTTTTATTTTTGTGAGTACAGATTTTATCTGATTATCCAATACATCTGACACTAGAATTGCTGAAATTTCCTCTGCTTCAGTCAATTCTTTTTTTATTTGCCTGAGGCGCTCTGTCATAGCTTCAGTATGATGTGTTTTTATAATATGTGCACATTTAGGACATACCATTAATAAATTTTCATAATCAGCATTTTTATGTTCATTGATTCTGACCACATCGTAAAGCAGTTCAACTTTCCCACTGATAGATTCTTTTAATGCTATGCCACATCCATTATATGGACACTTTCCACGGGTCTCCAAATAGAGCTGGGCATCTATATCTGTAAAACATTTGCCTTCATTCTTTTGTTTTGTCTGTGACGTGGATTTTCCAGCTGCTGCATCAAAAATTATCTTTTTGAAAAGATCTGACAGCATATAGGCTGCATTGTCACTATCAATCTCTGGACAGACATCCTCAAAAACTTCTACCAGATTATCAATAACTGTATCCCCAAGGCCTTCAATATACTGTCTAAAAAATTCGGGGTTTATATTGGGTAGAATCTTTTTAGCAAAGACTCCTATTTTTCGTCTCCCACGAAAATAATCTTTAAAGGTGTTAGAAGATTGTTCCATAACAACATTACTATCAATTTGCTCTTCCGGAAAAACTGTGATTTGCATAAAGAGCTCTCTCACAAACGTTCCCTGGTCGTCTCCTCCTAGAACGCTATGTAATAGTGATGCAAAATCCTTGAATTCCATAAAACGCCCCTTACTGCCCCCTAGCGCCCCTCAGCGCCCCAAGCTTATTTTTATTTTCCCCTATAATTCTGATTAGAGATAACGCGTTACTCAGGTATTCCAAACTATAACTATAAAAAACATAAGGAGGAGTAACAATGACAAATACTCGAAAAGCTACACTAGACGACGGAATGAATCCTGAGCTTCTTTTAGGTGCATACTATGATGGAATGCTTCAAATACCTAGTATTGAAGCACCAAAACATATTTTCATTCCCAAAGAAATAACTCCCTACTCTAATAGAAAATATGATCAAACCCCAGAACAAAATGCTATTGGTTTCTATGAAATGGATGAAAACTTTTCAGAGATTTTAATTAATCCAGATGATACCTTAAATGAACTAAGGATGTTTGGCGCTTTTATCACGCCTGACTGTTCGTTATACCGTAACGGCCCCTTGGCTGCTCAAATCACCAATTTATATCGTAATAGAGTAATTGGTTATCGGGCACAAAGAAAAGGATTAAATGTTATTGTCCAAGTTCGCTGGGGTAACGAGTACACCTATACTACTAAATACTTTCCTGAAAAAATAGCATTTTTAGGCGCACCAAAGAATAGTCTAATTGCCATCGGACCTTACGGCTGCATAAAAACCAAAGATGATAAATATCACTTTCAGGCAGGTCTTGAATCCATGCTAATCGAGCTTACCCCTACAGACGTACTAGTTTACGGTGCAATGCCGAATAATATATTTGGCTGTTATACAAGAGTCACGCGCTTTCACCAATACGATGACTGGCTTACTAGGATAAAGGGAGGCAAACGATAATGGGAAGTGGCGCAAACGGACCATACGGAAAGTCTCAGCCCTATGCCAAAAAATATTGTGTTGAAGGGTCCATGCATAAAAAAGATATTGAGGCAGGAATTTACCACGATGGACATTACGACAAAAATCCAACAGCAAAAAAATTGCAAGAAATGATTAACGGCAATTACATAGGGAATAAACGAACAAATATCGATATGCCCTATGTCATCACAACAGATGGTGATATAATCGTAGGAAAACGTAATGGAAATGGAAAAGACGGACTCCCTACTCCTCATCCCACCTTAATTGGCGGAAAGAATCCCAAGGTTGCTATGGCAGGAATGCTTCATATTCAAGGAGGTAAAATTGCCTCCTATGATTCACAAAGTGGGCACTATAAACCACACTCCAAATCAATGAAGGTCGCAGATGAGGCCTTTGGAAAACTGCCAGATAAAATTTTTAAGAAGAGAGGTAAAAACAATGAAAAATGATATTCAAAGCATTACACGATATCTATTTGACTGTGATTTCTCTGACGATGGCTTTGACCCAGAAGAACATGAAGAACATCAATGGGCCGCTCAGAATCTGCAAAAAAATCACCTATGGAAAGACATAATTAAAGCATGGCAGGAGTATCTGTATACCCAGTGCCAAACAGCAGATGAGGTTATAAATTTTGCTAATTTATTTTTCTACTATGATGGCCCCAACAATTTTATCCCTGAGCCATATAAATTCATAGGATATCTGTATGCCAAGGTGAACATGGATGAATATTGGGATGAAGCCGGCGATTTGTTTGACAGCATTGCCATAGATATTCTAGGATATCAGCAGCTCATTAATCTTGAAGACGAACCATGCTATAATCCTTTGAAGGATACTTTAATTCAAAAAGAAATTAAAAAATGGCATCAACATAAATAAAATACCTAGTAAATAGAACAGCCCCCTGCATAAGCAGGGGGCCTTGTTCTACATAACCCCTATAGTACCAAAGAAAATATATCTTCTTTATCAGGGATTCTATATACTAAATCAGATGTGTGCCTTCTCACGGATGTACTTGCGAGCTTTGATAGCATACTCGAGCGGATTAGCCTTTGCAGGATCCTGCTCAGCCTCTACGATGAACCATCCATCATAGTCGCTTGCATTTACTACGTCGAAGATAGGCTCGAAGTCGATATCGCCATCGCCAGGAACGGTGAACATACCAGCACGAACGCCATCAAGGAAGCTCATGTCCTCAGCCTTAACCTTGTTGCGGAGATCCATGCGAACGTCCTTCAGATGGATGTGTGCAATACGAGGGAGGTACTTCTTGAGGATTTTCATGTAATCCTCGCCGGAGCATACGAGATGACCAGTATCGAACAGGAGGTATACCAGCTCAGGATCAGTCTCAGCCATCAGGCGGTCGATTTCAGCCTCAGTCTGAACACCGGTACCCATGTGATGATGATAAGTCATCTTAAGGCCAATCTTCTTTGCTACAGCGCCGAGCTTGTTGAGGCCCTCAGTGAGGAGCTTCCACTGCTCTTCAGTGTTTACAGGCTTGTCAGCGAAAACAGCCTTGTCAAGCATACCCTGGATGCTGTTGCCCTGCTCTGCAACGTTGCAGAAACGAGCGCCCATAGCCTTCAGGAATTCGCAATGCTCGATGAAATCCTTCTCAACCTGCTCATAAGGCTGGGTGAGGAGGAAGGAGCTGAACCATGCACTTGCAATGCTCATGCCACGGAGATCGAGAGCCTTCTTAAGAACCTCAACGTCTCTAGGATACTTTCCACCAACTTCGCAGCCAGTGAAACCAGCGAGAGCCATCTCACTTACACACTGCTCAAAGGTGTTCTCTTTGCCGAGGTCCGGCATGTCGTCGTTTGTCCATGCGATAGGAGCAATACCAAGCTGAATTTTTGCCATTTTAATAACCCTCCACTTATATATAGATAGTATAGACAGCTGGCACCCGTCCCCATAGGACGGGCACCGCCATCCGATCTGCCGAGATCGTTTTTACAGAATATTAGTATTTACGTGCAGCATCGAGGTTTGGTTTCATGAGGTCTGTATAAATCTTGTTGACCTTCTCATTTTCGGAAACCTGTGCAACACCTACACGCCACCAGTCGCCATAGCCATGAACCATGGTCTTAGGAAGAACCTTGCAGTCGATTACTGTGGAAACAGTCTGCTTCTTAGCATCCTCGATTGCAGCCTTCAGCTCATCAGCGGTCTTAGCGGTGTAAGTTACGCAGCCATAGGACTTGCCGTTCATAGCGAAGTCTACAGGAACATAGCCGCCATCAAGCTTGCCGGTGCTGTCGTTTCTGAAGCGGAACTCAGTACCGTAGCTGCCCTGGCCGTGACCAATCTCAAGGTTGTTGATGCAGCCGCCGGTCATGTTATCGAATACGATAACGTTAATCTTAACCTTCTCCTGGATGGAGGTAGGAAGCTCGGAGTGGAGCATCATGTATGCATAGTCGCCTACGAGAGCGTATACTTCACGATCAGGCTCAGCAAGCTTAACGCCGAGAGCAGCGTTTACTTCGTAGCCCATGCAGGAGAAGCCATACTCGAGGTGATAGCTGCCTACAGACTCAGAACGCCATGCACGCTGCAGGTCACCAGGGAGGGAGCCGGAAGCGCCTACGATGATTGCATCAGTTCCGATGGTCTCGTTTACTACGCCGAGAGCACGGGTCTGGCACATTGCACCGCCGGTAGCTGCCAAGAAGTCCTTAACGCCCTGCTTGAAGTCGAAGTCATCGTTGACCTCAGGAACGAAGTCTTCGCCAGTGTATTCGATGCTGTAGAGGCGGTCAACCTCTTTGTCATAATCCTCACGAGCCTTAACAATCTCGTCAGTGTAGCCGGACTTCCAGCCAGTCTTTTCGAGAGCCTTGTCAAGAGCAATCAGGGATTCCTGAGCGTCACCTACAACCTGGAGACCGTCCATCTTGTATGCATGGAAACGGGAAATGTTCAGGTTAAGGAACTCAACCTCAGGGTTCTGATAGAGCCACTTGGAGGAAGTAGTGAAGTCAGTGTAACGGGTACCAACGCCGATAACCAGGTCTGCTTCTTTTGCAAGACGGTTAGCTGCAAGACATCCAGTTTCGCCGAGGCCGCCTACATTGAGAGGCTCCTTCCAGCTGATGATGCCCTTGCCGGCCTGGGTCTCGCCGAACGGAATGTTGTACTTCTTAGCGAAATCAAGGAATACCTTCTCGCACTCGGAGTACTTAGCGCCGCCGCCGAAGATCATGAGAGGCTTCTTCTTGCGCTTCAGAAGCTCAACAGCCTCTTCGATTGCACGCTGTACAGGAGGAGTACGGTCGATGTGATGAACACGCTTCTGGAAGAAGTACTCAGGATAATCATAAGCCTCACCCTCAACATCCTGAGGAAGTGCAAGGCATACAGCACCAGTCTCAGCAGGATCAGTGAGAACACGCATTGCATGAAGTGCGGACTGCATGAGAACCTCTGGACGGGTTATGCGGTCCCAATACTTGCAGACAGCCTTGAAACCATCGTTAGTGGTGATGGAAAGGTTGCTGGGCTGCTCCATCTGCTGGAGAACTGGATCCGGCTGACGGTCAGCATAGGTGTCACCAGGAAGGAAAAGTACAGGAATGCAGTTTGCGGTTGCGGTAGCTGCTGCAGTAATCATGTTTGCAGCGCCAGGGCCTACGGAAGAAGTACAAGCGTAAATCTTCTTGCGGCGCATCTGCTTTGCATAACCCATAGCTGCGTGAGCCATGCCCTGCTCGTTACGGCCCATACGCATGATGAGGTGGCCAGGATCCTGCTCGAGAGCCTGTCCGAGACCTACTACGTTACCATGACCGAAGATACCGAAGATACCCTCGAACATAGGAGTTACCTTTCCGTCGAACTCAACAAACTGATTATTGAGGAACTTTACGAGTGCCTGTGCAACCGTAAGTCTGATAGTCTTTGCCATTATTAAATATCCTCCTTATATCCTTACTTCTTCTTGGGGGACCAAATCTCTGCTTCTGGATCCAGGAGCCAGGTGTGCTCAGGGAGATCAGTACGGGTGTTGTCCCAAGGATCGCCCGGCAGATGGCGGATCATCCAGCTGTACCACATTGCATAGCCAGGAGCTGTAACCTGCGGATGCATAAGTCCGCTGGAAAGCTCGGACCAGCTGTTATCGGTGATTTTGAATACATCATCGCCGATGAAGCATGCGCCAAAGCCCTGCTTGTGGTCGAACTTGTAGGTGTAAACCTCAGGCTGCGGATGGTTGTGAGGAATGTATCCGGACCAGCGGCCAGGAGTGTTTACAACCTCTCCGTTTACCATGTTGGAGTAAGGAGCGTTCTGATAATCGAAGATTGTACGTACAGTACGCTCAGCTGTAGCGTTCCAGAGACCTTCGCCGAAGATGTTGGAGCGAACGTCCTCAGGACGATAGAATACAGGCTCGAACTGCTTCTCGTTGATGGTCTTCTGTACAAGAACCTCTACCTGGTCGGTGAGAGCCTTGATAACTACCTTCTTTGCACAAGGAACGTGCAGGCAGTACGGGTTCTCATCGAAAAGGGAATGACGAACCATTTTCTCAGTACGTCCGTCCCAAGTGATTTCGATTTCACCAGTGAGGATAACAAATGCTGTTTCCTGGAATCTGTCCTCAAACTCTACAACCTCGTTGAGGTCGAAAAGCTGATAACCGATGTCCATCATCATATCGCTTTCGCGGGTAGTCATGGCATTGTAGCCATGCTTGAGTTCTCCTAAACGACCGAGTCTCATATTTTAGCCTCCCAATCCAAAGGTGTAATAACTTTTTCTGCGGAATGCTCTTTGATGAAAGCTGTAATCTGCTCTTCAGTCTGCATAGCCTCGGAACAGCTGTGGCTTGCAACTACCATTGCTGCATGTGCAGTACCATACTCAAGAGCACGGTCTACATCCCAGCCCTCGAGAAGGCCATAGATGAATGCACTGCCGTAAGCGTCGCCGCCGCCGAAGGACTTCAGGAGCTTAATCTTGAAGGAATCAACCTTGAAAGCTCTCTTGTCAGCGGTGTATGCGATGGAGCCCTTCTTGCCATGCTTAATGATGACAATCTTGTTGCCACATGCAATGTACTTCTCAGCGAGAACGTGGTCAGGAATACCGCTGTCCTCAGGAATGTTCTCAGTGAGGTCGAACTCTTCACGGGAGCCGATTACGATATCACTCATGCTTGCAAGCAGGGAGTAATATACGGAAATCTCTTCAGGGGACTTCCAGGTGTACTCACGATAGTCGATATCGAAGATAACCTTTACGTTGTGCTTCTTAGCATAGCGAACAGCCAGGAGGCATGCCTCTCTGGAAGGGCTTGCTGCGAGAGCTGTACCGGAAACGAGCAGAATCTTGCTGTTTGCGATGTAGTCCTCGGAGATGTCCTCAGGAGCAATCTGGAGGTCAGCAATCTGATTTCTGTACATGAGAATGCTGCTCTCAGTCGGGCTCTTAATCTCAGTGAAGGTCAGGCCGAGCTTCTCGCCGTTCTTAGCACGGGTCATCTGGGAAGCATCGATGCCGTGGTCATTGAAGTAGTTCACGATGAAATCGCCGAACTGGTCATCAGATACACAGCCCAGGAAGCCAACCTTCTTGCCAAGCTTGTTTACGCCTACAGCCATGTTTCCGGGGGAGCCGCCAAGGTACATGGAGAAGGTCTTTACCTTATCCAGGGTACGGTTCATTTCGTTAGGGTTGAAATCGATGGTTGCGCGGCCGATGAGTACGAGGTCTCTTTCCTTGCTCTGGTCAAATTCAATCAATGCCATGTGATTTTTTCCTCCTTAAGCCTTATCCTTGAGTCCAAAGATATTCATGTGCTTCTTAACGTTTTCATAAGTTCCCTGAACAGCTGCATCGCTGCAATCGAAGAAGTTAGCCTCAGGCTTAGCTGCGATAACCTTCTTCAGATTTGCTGCAACAGCGTCATAGGAAGCGGTTGCGATGTTGATTTTCTTGATACCGTTGTGGAGACAGTTTCTGAAGTCATCCTCGGTAAGTCCGGTGCCGCCATGGAGTACCAGCGGAGTATCAACTGCTGCTGCAATCTCCTTCAGACGGTCGATGCGGAGTTTCGGAGTCTCCTTGTAGTTGCCGTGTGCTGTGCCGATTGCTACAGCAAGTGCATCTACGCCGGTTTCCTCTGCGAAACGCTTTGCTTCTTCAACGCTGGTAACTGCGATGTCCACAGCCTTGTAGTCGCCCTCAGCGCCGCCAACACGGCCGATTTCAGCCTCAACGTGTGCGCCGTAGCTTCTTGCCAGCTTGATTACTTCTTTAGTGCGCTGGATGTTTTCATCCAAAGGATACTTGGAACCGTCGAACATTACGGAAGTGAAGCCAAGATCCAAAGCCAGCTTAATGGTTTCCATTGTTCCGCCGTGGTCAAGGTGTACAGCTGTAGGAACCTTTGATTTCTTAGCTGCTGCTACCATGATAGGTCCGAGAAGATCCAGCGGAGAGTAACGGAGACGTCCCTCAGCAATCTGGAGGATCAGAGGAGCGTTCATCTCCTCTGCAGCCTTTACAGCTCCCATTGCCATTTCCATGTCGGAAACGTTGAAAGCGCCAATTGCATAGGTGTTGTCCTTTACACCATTAAGAAGCTCGCCTAACTTTACAAGTGCCATTTTTTATCCTCCTCAACCTGTTAATTAAAACAGTTTTTTGTAGATTTCGATAATCTGCTCTTTGGTAGGGATACGCATGGTGTTCTGCGGGCTTCCGCTCTCGAGAGCATCGCTTGCCATCTTATCAAGCTGTGCGAAGAAGTCTTCCTTCTTAACGCCGAGCTCTTCAAGAGTAGGAATGTCGAGGGACTTAACGAAACGAGTTACCTCTGCGGACATCTTCTTTGCAGCGTCCATATCGGAATCGTTCTCGTCAGCTACGCCCCACATGCGGCCGATTTCAGCGAAACGTGCGGTGTTCTCTTCGATTGCGAACTCGAGGCAAGGAGGAAGAAGAATTGCATTGGATACGCCGTGTGCAATGTGGAACAGAGCACCGATAGGACGGCTCATGCCATGTACGATAGTAACGGATGCGTTATTGAATGCGATACCTGCCTCAAGAGCAGCCTCGGACATTGCAAGACGAGCTTCAACGTTCTGGCCGTCAGTGTAGCAAACAGGCAGGTTCTTGTAAATCTTCTTTATAGCGGATACTGCGAAGATATCGGAGAGAGGCTGAGCCTTGCGGGAGGTGTATGCCTCGATGCAGTGGCAGAGAGCGTCAAGTCCGGTTGCTGCAGTAATCTTAGGAGGAGCTGTCATTGTGAAGGTAGGATCGATAACAGCAAGTGCAGGGATGATGGAAGGTCCGCCGAGAAGCATCTTTACGTTGTTCTCAGTATCGGAGATGATGGTGTTCTTTGTTGCCTCGGAACCAGTACCTGCAGTAGTAGGAATAGCTACCAGGTAAGGAACTTCCATGTCAATGTTCACATGCATGAACTCGTTAATCTTCTTGTCGCCAACAACGGACATGAAAGCGATAGCCTTTGCGGTATCCATCGGGCTTCCGCCGCCAAGAGCAACCAGGCAGTCGCAGCCTTCCTTCTTATATACTTCCAGGCCTGCATTTACGATGATGTCGGTAGGCTCGGAATTTGCTCCATCATAGATTACATAATCGATGTCAGCGTTTTTCAGGCCGTTCTCAACCTTTGCACAGTTGCCGGACTTTACCATGAAAGAATCGGTAACGATGAGAGCCTTTTTACCTTTGCCCTTTACGTTAGCACCAAGCTCGTTTACAACATTCTCGCCCAGGATAATTTTTGCAGGGACCATAAAAGTATTACTCACTTTAACCACTCCTTGATTAGTATTACTTATGATGATATTTTGATAACATTATGGTTATAATGTAACCCATTTGCTCCCTCTTGTCAATATCTTTTTCTGAATAATTTAAAGAATTATTTTTTCTTCACAGAGATGGCTGGAAACGGCGTAATTTCAGCGTTTGCAAGGTATTGAACATTAATGTGAAATATTACTCTTATAAGAAAACAGCATGTTTTAATGCCATCTTTTAACCATTTAAACTAATTGATAACATTTATCACCAAATTGAACATACTCAAAATTGTACTGTTTTTTACAACAAATATGATTAAAATACATTATGTTGACATTGTTACATATTAATGATAAATCCTCTGACATTTTATAGTAAAAACTTCTTGTGTTTTCTTTAAGTTATATTTATAATATACTCATAAATTTACAATTTTTTTGATTAGATTATGGACTTTTTAAAAAATACAGCGAAAAGGTGATGTAGATGAAGATTAACCGCATCCATAAGATCCAGGAACTCCTGGAGGATGTACACAGCGTCTCAATTAACACGCTGTGCGATACCTTCCAGGTGTCAAAAAACACAATACGTCGTGATATTGCCGAACTGGAGAAAAGCGGCATAATCAAGAAGGTGTACGGCGGAATCGTTCTTCAGGAGCGTGACACCCATTCACCTGAGCCATTTACATCCCGTGAGGGCCGCAACACCCAGCAGAAGAAGAAAATCGCCCGTCAGGCAGCTGAGATGGTAAATGATGGTGATGTTATATATATTGATTCCGGAACCACCACCATGCATATGATTCCTTATCTTGCTGGAAAAAGGCATCTTACCATCGTAACCGCCAGCGTGTATGTTATCAATGCTGCATCTGCCTTCACTGATTTCAATGTAATCGCCACCGGCGGCTCTCTCTACTCCCCTTCCAAGGCGTTTGTCGGCCCCAGCGTGCTGAACTGCCTGAAGAACTACAATATCACCAAGGCTTTCCTGGCAAGCACTGGCATTTCTATTGAAAACGGTGCAACCAATGCTTCTCCCCTTGAGTGCGAAATCAAGCGCTGCGTGGTTCAGAAGAGTGGTCAGACCGCTCTTTTGGTCGACCATACTAAGCTTGATGTAAGTTCTCTTATGACTTACAGTGATTTGAAGGATTTCAATTATGTTATTATGGATCAGATTCCTTCTGTGAAGTATATTGAGTATTTCCGCAAGCATGGCGTGGAGCTTATTTATGATGATAAGTCCACTGGCACTCCGGTGCTTTCAAGGGCGCTTTAATTTAATACGGATATGACAAACCGGCATCCATCAGACTATAAATCTGTATGGGTGCCGGTTTTTGCTATCCTGTGTAAAATTGTGTGCTTGGAGATTATCGTCTCTCCCCTTCCACGTCAGATTTAGGTCATGAAAACTAATATGGAAGAAGGCCCCTGTCATGAAACAGGAGCCTTTCAAAGGAGTATATATGATTCACTATCTGCTAATTAATATCTACGGGGATTCACGTTCATGATTCTGTCCAAAATCATGTCCACTACGGAAAATGCTACGTACATGGCAATCCCCATCTTCATCTGCTTCTTTGTACTTGCAGCCACATTTATTCTATTGATGTCCAAATCTGTATCTATCTTACGAGCTACCATGACTACAACCCCTCTCAAAGCAAACGAGTATTTATTTCAAGTATTATTGATATTCATTTTCAAGAACAGTTACATTATAACTCTATGGGCGTTCGTTTGCAATAGGAAATGATGGAAATCCAGCCCTGGAGTTTTATCACGAAAAAAGTAATCCCCAGGAAACGAAAGCTTCCTGGGGATTCGTATTAATTAAATTTTACATGAGCTTATGCCGCAAACTTACTTTGCCACATTATACGTGCGATACATCTTAATAGGCTCAGGATTATCCTGAATGCTCCACACACCACACGGACATACACCAGCGCAGATACCGCATCCAATGCAGCGATCCGGATCAGACACATACTCCCAAGTTCCATCCGGCTTCTCAATACGAGTAATAGCCTTTTCCGGACAAGACTCAATACACATCATACAGTCACGGCAGGTACCGCAGCTTACGCAGCGAGCATGATCTGCAGAAGGAGAAGGAATCTTGCAGTGATGGCACTTGTCAAAGTATGCCTTGGAAATGCGGTCAGCTGGAATCTTGTCCTTGGACGGGAACGGCTTCATATCCTCGGACTTCACGCCAGCAACATACTGGTCAGCAAACCATGCAGCCTTTATTGCATCACCGATTGCATCAGTCAGACGGCCTGGCTTGATAACGTCACCGGCTGCAAATACGCCGTCAAGGATTTCCTTGTCAGCATTAGGAATAAGCCAGGTGTCACGGAACTTTTTAATGGAAGGATCCTCAGGAAGGTAATCCAGAATTGGAGCCTCACCGATGGATACGATAACCTGATCAGCCGGAATGAAACGTCCATCATCAGAGTAGATTCCCTCATCGGTAATCTTTGTGGTCATGAACGGATAAATCAGCTTTCCGCCTAGGCTCTCAACATAGTCAATTTCTTCCTTGAATGCTGCAGGCTTCTGTACATCGATAGCCACAACAGTCTCAGCGCCCATTTCATAAGCACCACGGCAGGTATCCATACCGGAGTTGCCGCAGCCGATAACTACTACATGCTTTCCAACAGCTGGCTTTTCGCCCCTATTGACCTGCTTCAGGAAATCAAGGCCCATGGTGAGCTTTTCCTTGCCTTCCCAGTTAAAGAAACGGGACTTGTGACCGCCGGTTGCAACGATTACAGCATCGCTGTCCTTGCGGATTTCCTCAAATTTTGCCTTGTCAACACGGCAGGAAGTAACGAATTTTACCCCTACATCCTGCATACGCTTCAGCTCAGCCTCAAGAAGCTGATGAGGCAGTCTTCCTCTTGGAATTACCTGCTCCAGCTTTCCGCCGATGTTCTCAGCATCATCGTATACGGTTACGTCATGACCCTTGCGGACCAGCTGCCATGCTGCGGAAAGACCAGCAACACCGCCGCCGATTACGCCGATTTTCTTGCCAGTTTTAACTGTAGGAGGCTCCACCTTAACATATGCGGACTCAAGACCAAGCTTGCCAATCTGGATAGGCTCGTCAATGGTTCCACGGGTACAGCCAGCCATACAGGGGTTCGGACATACAGAGCCGCAGACGGAGCCAGGGAACGGAGTGTATTCCAGCTCCAGCTCGTAAGCCTCTCTGATTTTGCCCTGACGGAGAAGGTTGTAACGGCGCTGTGTAGGAATGCCGGTTGGGCAGTTAAACTCACAGGGAGCCGCATATTTTGCATTGTCCCAGCTTGGAACACGGAGACGGTAAACGCCAGTGTTCAGGGTATTTTTTACTTCAAAATCGTCCATAGCAACATCGCTGAAAATGCCGCCCTTTACCCATTCATTGAGACGGAAGCTCTTGAGATCAGCCTTTGGTGCCGGCTTTTTCTCCCCAGCCTTCAAAGGACGGAGCTTTTTCCACTGGCTCCAGTCAGTAAGCTCATCCTTCAGCTCTTCACGGCGGATTTCCTTCAGGAACTCATCCATGCCGCCCCCCAGGAAGTCGATATCATCCTGGTCAAGGTCAGTGTAAAGAATGTCTGCCGGATAGGTGTCGATTGGACCACGTACATAAACTACGCCGCCAACCATGCCTACGCAGGCACGCTCGCCGAGAACGGAGGGAAGGTCCTGGCTGTCCACACCGCAGACAACCGCACGGCCGCCGCCCATGAACTCAAAGGAGAAGCTTCCTACGCTCTTCAAAATCCAAAGCTCTGGCTCCTCGTAAAGAGGATCGTGCTTCATCAGGGAGCCTGTACGGGTACCGCCACGGCCGCCGATGAAAATTTTACCGCCGGAGGAACAATGTCCTGCGGTGTCGCCAGCATCATCCATAACGGTGATGCGTCCGCCGGAGTTCAGCCAGCCTACATCGGCAGAAGCTGAGCCTTCAACTACTATTTCAGTACCGGGAAGGCACATGGAACCCACACGCTGTCCGGCATTTGTTACATGGAAATGAAGGGTTTTCCCCTCTGGATGCCACAACGGTCCGCCAATATCATGCTGTCCGGAGGCATGTACTTCAAATTCTGTTTCGCCCTGTCTTACGGCTTCCTCGATAGCCAAAAGAAGGTCCTGAGTGGACATACGGTCATGTCCTACAAGTGTATCTATTTTAAACATTGTATTCCCTCCTTATCAGCATACGTACTGGATACCGAGCTTGTCAGCAATAGCCTTGTCAGTGGATACCAATGCATCACTGCGGCCTACAGGCAGAGAGCTGTTGCCGATAGGTGCCATGAGCTTTTTCAGCTCCTTGTCAAAGGTAAGTACATAATCCACAATCTTCTGTGCGCCACGGTCAATGTCAAGACGCTTTACGAGACGTGGATCCTGGGTGCAGATACCCATCGGGCACTTGCCTGTGTTACAGGAGTTGCAGCGGCCCTGCTCGTTGCCCACGCAGCCAAGGAGCTGAATGAGGAGCTTACCTACGAATACGCCGTTTGCGCCAAGGCAGATCATCTTAAATGCATCAGCTGCTGCGTTGCCGGTCATGCCGATACCGCCGCCGCCGTAAAGAGGAATCTGTCCCTGGAGACCCTGCTTAACAGCTGCAAGATAGCAGTCTCTGATTTTGGAAACAACAGGATGTCCGGTGTGGTCCAAGGAAACCTCGTTCGCTGCACCGGTACCGCCCTGGATACCATCGATGAAGAAACCGCCGCAAATCTTGTACGGGTCACGGAGAAGGTTGTTGTATACGGATACGGAAGTTGCAGAGGCTGCGCACTTGATTGCAACAGGAACTCTGAAGCCGAATGCCGCATTCAGTGAAAGGTGCATCTTCTGTACTGATTCCTCGATGGAATACAGGCCCTGATGGTTCGGAGGAGATGCCAGTGTAGCCTTAGGTACACCACGGATTGCCTGTACGTGCTCAGCAACCTTTGCCTCTGGCAGAAGTCCGCCGTCACCAGGCTTTGCGCCCTGACCAATCTTAATGAGAACACCGGCAGGATCCGTTACCATATGAGGCATAGCCTTGATGATACGGTTCCATCCGAAGTGGCCGGATGCAATCTGTATAATGAAGTATTTGAGATGTTCGGATTCAAGAAGCTTAACCGGCATACCGCCCTCACCGGAGCTCATGCGGATAGGAATGCCGCACTTTTCATTCAGGTAGGAGGTTGCCATTGCTACAGCTTCCCATGCACGGGTGGAAAGTGCGCCGATGGACATATCGGAGAAAATCAGCGGATAAATCCAGTCAACAGGAGGTGTACGCTTCTGCATAACCAGCTTGCCGTTTTCCATGGTAAAAGGAAGTTCCTTGGAGGAAAGTACACGGCCGAAAGGTGCACGGACGTCAAAGGTATGACGTGCGGAGTCCAGTGACGGGTCAGTCATCTGGGAAATACGTCCAACAATGATATGGTCCAGAGTTCTCTGGGCATTCAGATTGGTACGTCCGCCTCTCTTGATTGGACCGCCGTCACGATTCAGGAGAGTTGCACGGGTATCCTGATTGCGGACAGGACGGATTGCGCCGTTGGGGCATACTTTTTCGCACATTCCGCAGCCACGGCATGAATGCGCAAGGTCAGCCTTCTGCTTGATAACAGGACGGGCAACGCTTTTGTGTACGGGAATGGGCTGAGTGCCCTCAGAAAAAGTAACGGACTTCTTCTGCATTTCAACCTTCAGAGCATTGAAGCTGCAGCCAGCAACACAGCTGCCGCAAAGAGTACAGCGCTCTGGGTCATATTCTATTTTCCAATTGAGGTCATTTACCCCAAGGTCCTGTGTCTTTACTGCTTCCATCTTGTTACCTCCAGATCATTGTCAATGATGACAATTTCACGCTCGTTCGGGTAAATATCCTGTGTTACGTCACGGTCAGGAAGAATCTCATTCAGACCGCATACCTCAGAGGATATTGCAACGGTGTTTTCATCACGGCCTACAACAACGGGACGAAGCTTCTTGGAATCACAGCAGGTCATCATGCGGTTGTCCGGAAGCACGGCGATGATTGTGTTCGGACCGTTGATTTCCAGATGTGCAAGAGACTGGCGGATAGCCATAAGAACGTCCTTGTCCTCACGCTGTTCGATTTCCTCGAAAGGCAGCGGAGTGATTACGTGCTTGTAGTAGCTCAGAGGCCATTTCAGCTCGTGATGAACGTAGTGAAGGGTATTCAGGAAGCACTGGGAATCGGACTCGAAGCCGATGTAGCCCCTGTGCAGGGATTTCTGGAACTCTTTGTTCTTGGTGTAGAAGGTATTCTCTCCGTTTGCACAGAGGGTATATCCCTGAAGGAAGAACGGATGAGCCGCATAGCGTACAATGTCGTAGTTGGTGTTCTGACGGCACTGGGCAACGATGGATTTTGCAACCAGACAGCCGTTGTCCTCCCAAAGGCGGAAGTATGTAGCTATATCTCTCGGATCACCGATTTCTTTTAATGTAAGAACATCCGGCCAGAAGGAATATACATAACCCTCTCCTGCATCCTCAAGAAGCTTGCGGAGGGCAAGACGGGTATCCAGGAGCACGTCCTCTTTTTCCTTTTGGCTCAGCTCGCTGAAATGCTCAGGATAGTCATAGTTACGGAAAATGTAATACGGCATAGCCTGAATATCCAGTCCCGGCTGCTTGTTTGGTACAGGAATCCACTCTGCCAACTGTACGAAGTTATGGGCATCCATATACTCCTCTACCAGCTGGTTGCCACGCTGGGTACATGCCATGGAAAGCAGCGGCTTGTCCTTGTAACCGGAGAATATACCATAAAGGTCCTGCATAACCATTGCAAAGCCCGAGTTGTCATGACCCTCCTGCTGGGGAAGCATCAGGTGGAGTGCCTTTGAGGGATGAACGGGAACCTTGCTCTTTATAGATCCTATTCTACACATACTCTTCTCTCCTTCTATCCTACACAAGGTATATACTATATAGAAAGCATTGGGCTATGTAGGCTGGCATATCGGATATTTATGCTAAAGGATTTGCAGTCCTGCATAAGCCGATAAAAAAAGCGCGGAAGATAGGACGTCACGCGCTCAAGCATCTTTGCCCACTACCTGAAGTACATTGACCACAGGTTTCTCTATTTAGTAAAAACATTTGTCTACTGACAAAGCATTAGTTTGTAATGTACTTATTATTATAGGAATGAGACTTGCATGTGTCAATATGCTTTATGCATTCAAAACCCCTTTATTTCCGCTTGTTATAGCGTTTTTTACTATGTAAACTGTATCTTTATGCATAAAGTTGATTTTTATTCAGGATTGTAAAGGTGTGATAATAGTTTTCATTTAGGCTGTAATAAGCGTGGTGTATGGGATAGAAAGGGGTGATGTGTTGGGTGCATTGTGATTTTGTATTGAATTGTTTTTCTGAATACAAGAATACAGTATTTATGTGTTTTTTGTCATAGAAGTGTGTGAAATGTATGAGGTTTTGTTATAATGCCCGGCTGTATGTGCTCAAAAGGTTATCAATGTGGTTAGAATCGTATCAAAAGA
>CAVAVT010000033.1:0-18763 GCA_963592185.1 bacterium
AAAAGTACACTTTTCTGTAAATTTGCAAACTTACACTGATTTGGATTTTTCGTAAATTTCTGCCCGATACCGGAAGGTGGACAATGACATCCCACATTCCTTTGCTGCCTTTGTTCCAGTGATTTTTCTGGATTTCCAACGCTGGTATACATCATAAAAACACTCCGGCAAGGGTCTTGGTGGTCTGCCGAAGCGGACACCTCTAGCTTTTGCTGCTGCGATGCCCTCAGCCTGTCTCTGACGGATGTTGGTTCGCTCATTTTCCGCTACGAAGGACAGTATTTGCAACACAATGTCACTAAGGAAGGTTCCCATCAAGTCTTTTCCTGTGCGAGTATCCAGTAACGGCATATCCAAAACTACGATGTCAATGCCCTTGTCTTTAGTCATAATCCGCCATTGCTCCAGAATATCAGCATAATTGCGCCCCAGGCGATCAATGCTCTTGATATAGAGCAGATCATCCTTCTTGAATCTACGCAGCATCTTTTGGTACTGTGGACGCTCGAAATCTTTGCCGGACTGCTTGTCTATAAAGATGTTCTTCTCTGGAACTTGAAGCTCTATTAAGTCCAGCATCTGTCTGTCCTCGTTCTGGTCACGACAGCTGACCCTGATATATCCGAATACGTTTCCCATTTTTCTCCTTTCTTTGGGCTGTTTTAGGCACACAAATAAGGCATCGCCCTATTGCGATGCCTATGTATGCGAAAACTGCCCACTACAAAATGATATTGCTGGCACTAAAAAAGGCTCGTTGGGAGCATTAGCTTCCAACGGGCCTTTTGTGGTTTCAACAATAAAATTGTGTTTCGTCAATAATATTTTATTTTGTCATTAGATATTCGTTTTAGTAATAAAGCTCTGGGCGTCTGTCTGCGGAAATGGGGATGGCATCCTGAATCTGGCTGCGGATGGCAAGTTTCATGTTTGCGCTGATGACTTCTTCCTGGGAATCGGCCTGGGCAAGGGTTTCTCCCCAAGGATCGATGATTTTTGAGTGGCCGCCAAAGTGGAAACCGTCCGGCAGCTCGCCAACACTGTTGGCTGCGGCAATAAATATCTGGTTCTCAATGGCTCTGGCACGGAGAAGGGTATCCCAGTGCATAATCCGGTCTGCAGGCCAGGCTGCAGGAACAAAGACTACGGAGGCATCCTCCCTTGAAAGTTTCATTGCCGCCTCCGGGAATCTAATATCATAGCATATGAGAACTCCGCAGCGGACACCGTCCAAGTGGAAGGTCACAAGTCTGTTTCCGGCGGTGAAATCCTGATCCTCCCCAGCTGGGGAAAAGAGATGGGTCTTGTCATAGCTTGCGGTGAGGTGTCCATTTCTGTCAAAAACCATACAGCGGTTATAAACCTGATTATTTTCCAGAACAGCCACAGAGCCTCCGACAATATTTACCTGATATTTGTCAGCAAACTCCGCCAGCACCTTGGAGGTCCGCTCGCCGCTTGGGTCTGCGTAGTCAGCCACAGGCCTTGGATAGTAGCTTATATCCCAAAGCTCCGGAAGCAGAATTACATCTGGACGGGACTCTGCAGCCTGTGCCATCATCTGCCGAAGCTTGTCCACATTGGTATTAAATTCTCCCTGAATCAGGTTCATCTGAAGAACGGAAATTTTCATCTGCTGCAGGCTTGCCGCTCCATTTCAGAGCAGCTAGGTCGCCCGCTTCACTCCCTTCGTTTTAATACTGTACAATAGCAGGTATTTTGGTTTAAAATGATAGGATAAAAGGCTGGTGTTTTATTATGGAAAATAAAGAGCGTGTTAATTATAAAATTGGTGATGTGGTAAAAATGAAGAAGCAGCATCCCTGCGGCAGCGACCAATGGGAAATCCTCCGTACAGGAATGGATTTCGGCATAAAGTGCTGTGGGTGCGGACGTTTTGTCATGCTGCCCCGTCCAAAGTTCGAAAAATCTGTTAAGACCATTGTTGAGAAATCTGATAAGTAATATGTACTATGCATTATGCATATACGAATAATTATAACGCCATAGCAGAGGTTTTGACAACGAAAAAACATTTTGCTGTGGATAAGATAAAGTATCTTGGAGGATACATAAATGTGGATTTTTCACATATTGAGGCAGTATTGGAATGAGCATCCCCTGGGGACATTGAAACTTTTCGGTGTTATTTTTGTACTGTGTCTTATTGTGTCTGGCGTAGGATTTTACTTGGCATTCAGCCAGGCTAGGACGATAGTAGGCATGAGGGGTCAGGAGTACATCAAATACAGCGAGCTTCTTGGGAAAATTGTTCATACTGAAAGTGAAACAATAAAGGATAATATTATAAGCAATGGCGGAAATACTGATTTTATGTCAAAGATTTCCCGACACATAATTCTCGACAACGGGGTAATCAAGGGAGTTCAGCTGGCGCCTGGAGGCATTGTGGAACGATATGCCATTGATGTGTCAAAAAAATTGGAGGAGCCAGCGACTGACCTTTTTGCTGATAGAAAATGGAGCCCTGGGGCAAACTGGGCTGTGCAGAACCATGAGACGGCATGGCTGTCAATAGATGGTCGCTGTATGGCGCTTTACCCTGTGTATGTGCCGAAGAACGGTGTAGAGGCATTTTGGGGTTTCGCCATGCTGGAGGTGGATACCAAAAGCTTCCTGAATGTTGCAAGCTATGGCGAGGACCACACAGGGGATTTGGACTATCAGTTTATTTATTATGAACCCTGGTCCCATAAAGGCGTTACCATGGAAATCTCCGCTGAAGCTCCAGCGGCTTATCCGGTGGTGAAAAGCTCTGATGACGGACGGCTGTTGCTGAGACTCCGAAAGCATTTTGACTGGGTGAACTTCGGAATAGTTGCAAACTATATATTTTTGGCTCTTTTTGCGGCAATTTTTGTTACTATCATTGCCATACTTTTTCACGAAATGGCCAGCCAGAAAAAGGAATTTATTCAAAAGGCAAATGATGATGCCCTTACAGGTATAGGCAACAGGCGCAGATTCACTGCTGCGGTGGAGGAGCTGTGCAGGAAAAAGAAGCATTTCAGGCTGTATTATATCGATCTTGACGAGTTTAAGGCTGTAAACGACATATATGGTCATGACATAGGGGACCTTCTGCTCATAGAGGTTAGCAAAAGATTGAAAAATTGTATTTTCACTAAAGGCGAGCTATACAGGCTGGGTGGAGATGAGTTTGTGGCTGTAATCCCCGGTGAGGTTGCTGGAGATACAGATGAAATTATGGATTCTATAAAAAATGCTTTTGAAGAGGAATTTGTCTTTAATACATTAAAGCTCAGAATCCATTGCAGCTGCGGTTGTGTACGTTTCCCGGAGGAAGTTCAGGATTTGGACCAGCTCCTGATGACAGCTGACAAGCGCATGTACGAGGAAAAGAAGCGCAGCAAGCTTAATCGAACTGATTCCATAGGAGGTGATATCCTATGAAGAATAGACCAACCTCCGGCTATGTGCTGACGCTGCTGGCTGTTTTTGCTGTATGCTTTGCACTGGTAAGGGGTGTAATGTACGCTGCTGACCAGTACTTTATGGAAATGAACCGCAAAGAGGTATACAAACTGGCGGACACCTATGGAGGATATATAAGAATACTTGGTGATTTTTATGTAAGAAAAACCAAGGCAATAACGTATAATATAACTAGACACTCCGATGACATGGCATGGTTTCAGTCACGGGCAAAGGCCATGTCGGAGGAGATTCCGGGGATAGAGTCAATAATAGCTGATAGTGCTGATGGAAAGATTCGGGAATACTATCGGACGGATATGTTTTCCGAGGAAAACAGACCTGTGCTGGAGGCTGCATTTCATAAGGCGGCAGACACTAGCAGACAAAATATGGATATCGCCATGAGCGGACCGATGATTTTAAAGGACGGTTCAATTGTGGCTGTTATAGCTTATCCAGTGAATATTTTTGATAATGCCAGCAAACAGTTTGTGTACTGGGGCGATTGTCTGGAGATAGTGGATATTGCAGAAATGGTGGAAGCTGCAAACCTTAACGAGCTTAGGAAAAATGGCTATGAATGGCGTATGAGAAGCCTTTCAGGAAACGGGTCGGAAAATCTTGACATAGTGGGCACTGATGATGGACTTCAGCTATGGAATGAGGAGAATCAGCGGTCCAAGGACTTTGATGGGCTGGAGCCAGTCAGCGCTGTTATCAGTATGCCGGATGGACAATGGGTCCTTCAGGTGGTGCCGAAAAATGGATGGGCTGCCACAAGAAACGCCTTTAAGGAAAATGTTATTTCCATCTTGCTGGCACTTTTTGTTATGCTGATAGTAAACTCCCTGATGCGGCTTCGTCATCAAAGGGAAGATATGGAAAAAAATGCCACCACAGATTCACTGACGGGCTTGGGGAACCGGCTGGCATTTGAAGTGGCTCTTAAGGAAGAATGCCGCAAGTTCAAGGGACATTTTCTTTTGGCATATATGGATTTGGATGGCTTTAAACAGGTAAATGACCTATATGGACATGATGCCGGAGACCAAATCCTAAAGGGTGTAGCACGCCGTATACTGTCGGTGCTGAAGCCGGAGGACAAACTGTTTCGTGTTACAGGTGACGAATTTTTGGCAATCCTGAAACCGGAGCAAAGCGGCGGCTGGAAGAACAGGCTGGATACAGTAAGGGGTGAGGTTGAAAGACCTTTTGAACTGGAAAGCAAAACAACTGTGAAGGTGGGCATAAGCATAGGCTGCGCCCTGTATCCGCAGAATGCTATGAATCCCAAAGACCTTGTGGGACTTGGAGACCAGCGGATGTATGCGGATAAAAATCAGAGAAAAGAAAAAATGAATGAAGAGGAGCATAATGATGAATCTTAAAAAAATTTTGGCAGCCATGACAGTATCTGTGGCACTTTTTGCACCAGCTGGCATCACCAGCGCAGAAACGGCCCCCCAGACCGATGTGGCGCAGACAGCTGTAAAAAATGAGGGAATGGAAAGCTTCCGACAGGCTGTGGAAAGCATGGATAAGCTGAAGAGTTACGACATGCACAGTATTATAAGCCTGAAATCCTACATGATAAACGGCAATCTTGATATTACTGCCAGCACCTACAACGGCGGAAAAAGCGATCTTACCAAGATGGATATCAAGGTGACTCTCCAGAGCCCCCTTGCAAACTCCATGACCTATGAGGTTCCAGTGTATGTTGAGGATGATGGGGTAAATTCCGTTGAGTACTTCAAGGTTAAGGATGAATGGAAAAAGAAGACTGGTCCTTCCACAAAGAAGGAAGACAAGAAGAACAGCCCAGAGGAAATCATGAGCACCATCCGCACAGCATCCATCATCGGCAGTGAGCGTGGCACAAAGCAGCTTAAGGTCGTTATTGATGGAAAACTCCTTGCCAGAGAGATTAAGGATATTATGAAGAATACTCCGGACAAGGAGCTGCAGAAGGCAGGGGCTGCTATTGCTGATAATTTGGGAGACATTACCTTTTTTGCCACACAGGATTTGAAGAGCGGATGTATTACTGAGATGCATGCGGATATCAGCAAAAACATGCAGAAGGTGCTCTACAGCATGATGCAGACTGGCACCATGCCGAAGGATGAAAAGAAAATGGTGGAGGATATTATTGATTCCAGCACTGTAACTCTTGAATGCGACCTTGCCCATTTTGACAGGGTTACACCTTTTGCTATACCTGATGAGGCAAAGAATGCTGCAGAAAGCAAGGACGGCACCGCAAAATCCATTGTTGGTGAAAGCGGAATGCCTATGCCTATCTAATGGGAAAAATTAAAATTAGAGCCTGAAGGAGGACAAAAATATGTCTATATTGGTTTGTGGCGGAGCTGGATACATCGGCTCTCATGCGGTTCAGCATTTAATTGAAAATGGTGAGGATGTTGTTATAGCTGACAACCTGCAGACGGGTCATGAGGCTGCGGTACCTGCCGAGGCAAGGCTTTACAAGGTGGACATCCGTGACAGTGAAGCATTGGATGAAGTATTTTCCAAGGAAAATATTGAAGCGGTTATTCATTTTGCTGCCAACTCCCTTGTGGGGGAAAGCATGGAAAAGCCCCTGAAGTATTTCAACAACAATGTTTACGGAATGCAGGTTCTGCTGGAGACCATGTACAAGCATCACGTGGACAAAATCGTTTTCTCATCCACAGCGGCAGTGTACGGCGAGCCGGAGAAAATCCCCATTTTGGAAAATGACAAGACCTGCCCAACCAACACCTACGGCGAGACAAAGCTCACCATGGAAAAAATCATGAAGTGGGTGGACAAGGCTGACGGCATCCGCTATGTATCCCTTAGATACTTCAATGCGGCAGGAGCCTCCAAGGACGGACACATCGGTGAGGATCATGCCACCGAGACACATCTCATTCCGCTGGTGCTTCAGGTTCCTCTTGGGAAAAGGGAGTCCATCACCGTTTACGGAGATGATTACGACACAGAGGACGGCACCTGCATCCGTGACTACATCCACGTGTTGGATTTGGCAGATGCCCACAGGCGTGCTTTGAACTACCTGAGAAATGGCGGAACCAGCGATATTTTCAACCTGGGCAGCGGCAACGGATTCTCCGTAAAGGAAATGATAGAAACCGCCTCCAAAGTTACCGGACAGCCCATTAAGGCTGTTATGGGAAAACGCAGAGCTGGAGATCCAGCAAAGCTCCTGGCTTCTTCTAAAAAGGCACAGGAGGTTCTTGGTTGGAAGCCGGAGCACAGCAGCGTGGAGGAAATTATCGCCGATGCTTGGACCTGGCACAGCAGCCATAAAAATGGTTTTGACGGGAAATAAAGCTCCAAATATGGGTATATTTCCATATAGTTAGTTTTGAAATTAATTTCGGAAAAATAGTTCATAATTTCAATATTAATTTTTTATACAACGATAAATAACCCTTTCTTTCACATGGTATGAGACCTTTTCCAGGGCCTTGGCCTTCGGGAGGAAAGGGTCTTTTCGTCCCCACAATCCGGCGATGGAGGACCTCTTTCCAGGCTGTGGGGCTAGGTATGCAGATTGATTTTTTAGTAAGCATAAATCTTATTTATATAATGATTAAAATTAACTAAATTTATAAGAAAATGCCTGGTTCATAAATATAGATTTTTTCGCCCGTTGGGTATATAATGAGCATGTATTGAGTAATTATATTACTGAAATGAAAATCTGTGAGATAATCGTTGCTGTGAAACGGATCCCATTGGGACCACAGATGTATTTTAGGAGGGAATAACGTGGAAAAGAGCGAGACAAGACGCAAAACGATGCTTGAAGCCTACATGGAAAAGGGCTTCAGCCGCCGCAGCTTCCTCAAGGGCTGCGTAGCACTTACCTCACTTATGGGACTCAGCTCCAACATGGTAACAAAGGTAGTAGAGGCAGCTTCCAAGGAGCCTCTGCCGGTAGTAATCTGGCTGCACGGTCATGAGTGTACCGGCTGTGATGAGGCATTTATCCGTTCCGGAGCACCTCTCACTTCTGATGTAATCCTCAATCAGATTGCACTGGAGTACGACCACCTTTTGAGTGCTGCATGTGGCGAGCCTTTTGAGGAGCATCTCCAGAGCACCGTTACCAAGTATTATGGCAAGTACATCCTTGCTGTAGAGGGTGCTGTATCCATTAAGGACAATGGTATTTACTGCATGTCCGGCGGACATCCTTTTGTAGAAACCTTCCAGAAGGTTGCAAAGGGTGCTGCAGCAATCATCGCATACGGCAGCTGTGCTGTTGCCGGCGGTATTCAGTCAGCAAAGCCGAACCCGACCAAGTCCAGCGGTATCGCTCCATACGTATCTGGAAAGCAGATTGTAAATGTTCCCGGCTGCCCTCCTATTCCAGAGGTTATGACCGGTGTAATCATGCATCTGGCACTGTTTGGATATCTTCCTCCTCTTGACAATGAGGGCCGTCCTAAGCAGTTCTACGGCAACAGAGTTCATGATACCTGCTACAGACGTCCGTTCTTCGATGCAGGAATGTTTGCTGAAGACTTTGACGACAAGGGCGCAAAGGCTGGCTGGTGCCTCTACAAGCTGGGCTGCCGTGGACCTGAGACTTACAATGCCTGCGGCAATATCCGCTGGTATCAGGGCATGAGCTACCCTGTACAGTCCGGTGCTCCTTGTATCGGCTGCGCAGATGCAGGTTTCTGGGATCACGATCCTTTCACAGACAGACTTCCCAAGCACGGAATACTGGGTGACGTTGACGATATCGGCGTAGGCGTAGCAGCTGCAATGGCCGGCGGTATTGCTGTCCATGCTGCGGCAAGCGTTGTACAGAAGAAAAAGCATGCTGCAAAGGTAAAGGCTGAGAAACAGAAAGGGAGTGCTGGCGAATGAAGAGAGTCGTAGTTGATCCGGTTACAAGAATTGAAGGCCATCTCCGAGTTGAAATCAAGGTAGACGAGGCCACCGGCAAGGTAGAGGACGCCCTTTCAAGCGGTACAGCTTGGCGCGGCCTTGAGCTTATTATGAAGGACAGAGATCCTAAGGATGCATGGGCATACATCCAGCGTATCTGCGGCGTATGCACCACAGCCCACGCTTTGGCAGCTCTCCGCTCCGTAGAGGATGCACTTGGAATCGAGATTCCTAAGAATGCAAACTACATCAGAAATATTATGGCTTCCTCACAGACTGTTCAGGACCATACCATACATTTCTATCATCTCCATGCCCTTGACTGGGTTAGCCCCGTTGAGGCATTGAAGGCAGATCCAAATGCCACTGCAGCACTTCAGAACACAGTGCTGAACACCTACAAGCTGCCCTTCAGCGGACCTGCAGGCAGCGATACAGAGGCGTATCCAAAGGATTTCCCCAAGGCTACTCCTCAGTACTTTGAGACTATTAAGAAAAAGGTTCAGGATATTGTAGAAAGCGGCCAGCTGGGTATTTTCTCCGCACAGTGGTGGGATCATCCAGACTACCAGCTGCTCCCTCCTGAGGTACATCTCCTGGCTGTTGCTCACTATCTGGAAATGCTGGACAAGCAGAAGGATTTGGTTACTCCGCATGTAATCTTCGGTGGAAAGAATCCGCATCCTCATTACTGCCTGGGAGGAATGCCCTGCTCCATTTCCATGGAAGACGGCAACGCACCAATTAATTCTGCACGCCTTGCAATTGTAGACAGAGCAATCAACATGGGCAGAACCATTGTAAACAACTACTACCTGCCTGATTTGCTGGCAATCGGCGCAACCTATGTAAAGAAGGGCTACACCGATGGCGGCGGACTGGCTGGAAAGCGTGTACTGGGCTTTGGCGCATATCCAATTGAGCCATTTAATGGCACAGCAAACGGCAGCTTCAGCGATAACCTGCTCATCCGCTGCAACGGCGTAGTAACCAATTTTGGCAATGGCATAGCTTCTGCACACTACGAAAGTGTAGATGGCAAGACTATGACAGATACCATGGGCTTCCGTGAGAGCGTAGACCACTCTTGGTACGAGTATCCAGCTGGAAGCGATTCGCAGCTTCATCCCTGGAGCGGCGTAACAAAGGACAATTACACCGGACCTAAGAAGGGTACAAAAACCCATTGGGAAGAGCTGGACGAGAACGGCAAGTACTCCTGGCTTAAGACTCCTACCTGGAGAGGCGAGCTTTGCGAGGTTGGACCTCTTGCACGCTACATCATAGTTTATACCAAGGCTAAGAAGGGCCTTTTGGGAACCCCAACCTGGGCTGAGCAGATGATTATTGACCAGATTGAGGCTGTATCCAAGGTTCTGGGCCTTGCTCCTGAGGTTTGGATGCCTACAATGGTTGGACGTACAGCTGTCCGTGGTCTTGAAGCACAGCTCAATGCTGAGATAAGCAAGTTCTTCTTTGACAAGCTTATTACAAACATCAAGTCCGGGGACACCAAGGTTGTAAACACTGAAAAGTGGAATTCCAGCAAGTGGCCTAAGGAGGCTGTTGGTGTTGGTCTTTACGAAGCTCCCCGTGGAGCACTTAGCCACTGGTGCGTAATCAAGGACGGCAAGATTGACAACTATCAGTGCATAGTTCCTACCACCTGGAATGCATGTCCTCGTGACGACAAGGCAGGCCACGGCGCATACGAGCTTGCAATGATGGACACCAAGGTAAAAATTGCTGACAAACCTCTTGAAATACTCAAGGTAATCCGCTCCTTCGACCCATGCATGGCATGTGCAACCCACATGTACAACGCAAAGGGCGAGAAGATTGGCGTTGTAACCACTGATCCTTATGCAGGAACCCATGTGGAGACAGCAAAGAAGTAATACCTAGAGCATTCAAGGGAGTGTGATATAAAATGATGGTAAAGGAAAAACGCAGGATATACCACGTTTTCAGTCCGTTCCTGCGTCTCTTTCACTGGCTGATGGTGTTCTCGCTGGTGGCACTCTTCATCACAGGCCTTCTTATTACGAAGCCTATAGCTGTATCTGCCACAGAGCCGCATTACACCACCCTGTCAGTAGATTTTGTACGTAACATACATTTCATCGCAGCGTTTATATTCTCCTCATCAATCATGCTGAGAATATACGGCTTCCTCATCAACCCGGGCGACAGGCTCATGCCCCGTGTCTGGGAGGGATCTTTCTACCGTGGTATGTTCGATGTTGCGCTGCACTACATGTTCATAAAGGATACACATCCTTCCTATCTCCGTAACCCTATGGCACGTCTTTCATACGGCGGATTCTATGCCATGGCATTTGTGGAGATTCTCACCGGCTTTGCAATGTACATCGTTGACATGAACGGTCTCTGGGGTCCTATAATGTCCACCATGAACATTTCCTCCGGCGGCGTGTACATGGTTCACCTTGTGCATCATTACGTTGCATGGTTCATCATGCTGGTAGCAATCGGCCATATGTACATGGTTGTCCGTGCCGATATCATGGAGGGCGAAGGCGAGGCATCCAGTATGTTCTCCGGTATCAAGCTTTACCGCCATCGTCCGGTGGATGTAAACGAGCTGGAGCACGAGGCTCACACCACCCAGTATTGGGAAAATGTTAGAAGGCAGGAAAGACGAGAGAGAAGAAAGAGAGGTCTTTAAGACATGTGCGTTGAATGTGGATGCGGTCAGACCAATGGAAATACACGCCTGCAGTTCACTGTAAAGGGCTACACTGAGGAAAGTGCAAAGGAAGTTGAAAAGGTTCTGCTTGGCCTTCCCGGAGTACTTTTTGTACATATCCATGCCCATGATGGTGAAACTACCGTGGATTATTCTCCAGCAAAAACAAAGCTCATGGACATCCTCGGAGTGTTCAGCTCTCGCAATCTTGTTGCTGAGCTTTGATAAGCTGAAAACCAAATAAAATATCCGGATTCTCTGTGTCCCCATGGGAAGGAATTTGGATTTAATTACCGAATTTAATATCGGTGCTGTAAAAGACCCACGGCTTTGCTCGTGGGTTTTGCAGCATATGAAGGTATTTGGAAGTGATATAGATGCACGAAATGGCCATTGCAGAGGGCATTCTGGACATTGCCCTTGATTATGCCAAGGAAAACGATGCCACGAAAATAGGAACCATCAGCCTGCTTTTAGGGGAAATGTCCGGTGTAGAAACCGAAGCACTGGAATTTTGCTTTTCCTCACTGGTGAAGGGAACTATCGCTGAAAATGCTGTGCTGAAGCTGAACCGCATCCCCCTTATGGGAAGATGCAGAAGCTGCGGCAATGAAAATCATATAGAACATTATAATTTCAACTGTCCCTCCTGCGGCGGTCCCTTGGACATTATTTCAGGCCGTGAGCTGCAGGTGGAATATCTGGAGGTAGAATGAAATGCCGGAAATCAAGGTAATGCAGGACATTTTAGGTAAAAACGACATGATAGCGGCGGAGAATCAGGCCCTTTTCAAGGATAAGAAAATATTTGCCCTGAACCTTATGGGCTCTCCGGGAGCTGGAAAAACCTCCCTGTTGGAGCGCACTATGGCTGCTCTGAAGGATGACGATGAAATCCGTATGGCTGTCATCGAGGGCGACCTTTTCACCTCAAAGGATGCGGACCGTATTGCAAAGTACGATGTTCCCGTTATCCAGATTAATACCAGCGGCGGCTGCCATTTGGATGCCCCTATGGTACAGCAGGTAGCAAAACAGCTGGACCTCGACCATATCAATCTTCTGGTTATTGAAAATGTGGGCAATCTTGTATGCCCGGCGGAATTCAACGTGGGAGAGGCAAAGAAGGGAGTTGTGCTTTCCATTACAGAGGGGGACGACAAACCCATGAAGTATCCCCTTATTTTCAAGGAATCCGATGTGATTGTACTGAACAAAGTGGACATACTGCCCTACTGCAATTTCGACATGGACTCTGCCAAGGAGGATATTAACACCCTTCATCCGGGAGCCAATATCATCGAGGTATCCTGCACACAGGATAAGGGCATCGACCAGTGGATAGCATGGCTCCGCCAGCAGGTTCGTGAGACTCAGGCATAAGGAGGTACAGCATGTCAGACAATGCTATTGAGAGCCTTGGAACAGGGCTGGACACAGGAACCTACGCAGAAGCTGACCTTCAGACTCCGGAGATTACCGTGCTTGGCATCGGCAATCTTGTGGTGGGGGATGAGGGATTCGGCGTAAGGGCTGCAGAGCTTTTTGATGAGCGTTATAAATGCGGCAGCAACGTACAGATTATAGACGGGGGAACCCTTGGAATGGAGCTTCTTCCCTTTGTCACCGGAACACAGAAACTTTTGGTGCTGGATTCCATCAATGGGGGACAGGAGCCGGGAACCATGTTCTGCTTTAAGGACGATGAGGTCATGGCACATTTTCAGGATAAAATGTCCACCCATGAGGTGGGAATACAGGATGTGCTGACACTCTTGAAGGTGACGGATAAGCCTATCCCACATGTGACGGTTATCGGCGCACAGCCCTATAATCTTGGGGCTGGCGTGGGTCTTAGCCCAGATATGGAACGGCTTTTGGACCCAATAGTTGAAAAAGCTGCGCAGCAGCTTCGTGAATGGAATGCAGAGGTTGCAAGGAAATCCTGATAATAGATATAGAAAAAACTTGAAAAATGAGCAATGCAAGTATTTACACAGGAAGGGTGAACCACGTTGGAAAAAAGGCACATAAGAATAAGAGGAATAGTGCAGGGCGTGGGTTTTAGACCCTTCATCTACAGACTGGCACAGGAGCATGAGCTTGGCGGCTGGGTTTATAACGACAGCGAAGGGGTGCTGGTGGAGATTGCCGGTCCAACTGAGAGCCTCAAAGCCTTTCAGGAGGACATATTGAAAAAAGCTCCGGCGGCCTCGGTGATTGATTCAATTGAGCCATTAGACGTGACGGAAACACAGGACGTCCAGCCCTTTAAAATTTTGCAGAGTCCGCTGGGGGACGAGCACGAGACACTGATTTCTCCGGACCTTGCAATATGCGATGAGTGCAAAAGGGAAATTATTGATGAAAATGACAGGCGCCATGGCTATGCTTTTACCAACTGCACGAACTGCGGTCCAAGGTACAGTATTATAGAGGACACCCCCTATGACAGGCCATATACCACCATGAAGGATTTCAAAATGTGTCCGGACTGCCAGCATGAGTACGAGGATCCTTTGGACAGGAGATTTCATGCTCAGCCCAATGCCTGTGAAAAATGCGGTCCGGAATATCTCTACGTGGAATCGGAGTTTGTGGACAAGCTCCGTGAAAGAGACCGGCGGAGATTTTCCCTTCAGGGAAAAGAGGCTTTGGAAAGTGCTGTAAGGGCAATCAAGCAGAGCCAGATAGTGGCAATAAAGGGAATAGGCGGCTATCATCTGGCGTGTGATGCCACCGATGATTATGCCTGTAGAAAACTTAGAAGCCGGAAGCATAGGGAAGACAAGCCCTTTGCAGTAATGTGCGGAAGCATTGAACGGGCTAAAGAGCTTTGCGAAATAAGTCCTGAGGAGCAGCAGCTTTTGGAAAGCCGGACAGCTCCAATTGTACTTTTAAGAAAAAAGCCCGAGGCTGACAAGGTGCTGGCAGAGGCTGTGGCGCCCGGAAATCCATGGCTTGGAGTAATGCTTCCCTACGCTCCGGTACATGTACTCATGCTTAGAAATAATGATGTGTGGGTCATGACCAGTGCAAATAGGAGCCAGGAACCCATAGCCTACAAGGATGAAGACGCCTTTACCCAGCTTTCTGGCATAGCGGATGCCTTCCTCACTAACAATAGGGAAATTGCCCACAGAGTGGATGATTCTGTGACGAGGGTGCTTGACGAAGAGCCATATATCATAAGGCGGAGCAGAGGATATGCGCCCTCCCCCATAATGCTTGGGAAGGAGCTGGAAAAAGCTCCGGAAGTGCTGGCATGTGGGGCGGAGCTGAAGAATACCTTCTGCGTTACAAAGGGGAGGAAGGCCTTTGTAAGTGAGCACATCGGGGATTTGGAAAATCAGCCGGTGTTAAATTCCTATGCTGAAACCATTTCCCACTATGAAAGAATTTTCAGCACAAGGCCCAAGGTAATTGCGGTGGACATGCATCCAGACTACATGTCATCAAACTACGGCAGGGACAGGGCTGAGGCAGAGGGAATTCCACTTATTGAGCTTCAGCATCATTACTCCCACATTGCTTCGGTTCTGGCGGAGCATGGGGTGACTAGGCCGGTGCTTGGGGCGGCATTTGACGGCACAGGCTACGGGGACGATGGGAATATCTGGGGCGGAGAATTCCTTTTGGCGGATTTAACGGGATATAAAAGGATGGCCCAGTTTGAATATGTTCCCCTTCCCGGAGGCAACAAGGCGGCAAGGGAGCCATGGCGGCAGGCACTTTGGGTGTTGGCTGAGCTTTGCTGCGGAGTCCGGCAGGGAGAGCCCATATCGAAAGAAAAGCTTCATACCATTGAAAGTGCATTGAAAACCAAATTCCCAGAATTTATGGAGAGCCTTCCAAAGGGTTGGCAAATGCTTCTCCAGGCAACAGCTTCAAGGTTGAATGCGCCACTATCTTCCAGTGTGGGGCGGCTTTTTGACACGGCGGCGGCAATCCTCGGCGTAAGGAACGTGAATAACTACGAGGGACAGGCGGCGGTGGAGCTGGAGCTTTTGGCGAGACAGGCTGGGGAACAACAGGGCGTGGTTCCCTTTTATGTGAAAAATCAAGATGATATGCTCAGAGTGAACTTTATGCCGGTGATGAAGATTTTGGCAGAGGCGGAAAACAAGGCAGATGGGGCGATGGTTTTCCATAATACACTTGCTGAAGCCACGGTGCTGGTATTCAGGGAGCTTAGGAATAAAACCGGAATCCGGACAGTGGCACTTTCCGGAGGTGTTTTCCAAAACAGACTTTTGTTGGAACTTTTGCTTCCAAGGCTTAAAAATGAAGGTTTTACAGTGCTTTTAAACCGCCAGGTTCCACCCAATGACGGTGGACTTTCCCTGGGACAGGCGGCAGTGGCGAAGTACAGAATGAAGAAATGATGCCATAGTGGGCGAATAGCCCGGAAACGGAGTGTGATAGATATGTGTTTGGCAACTCCAGCGAAAATTGTATCCATAGAGGATAAGCTGGCTGTGGTGGAAATACAGGGAGTACAGAGACAGGCCAGCATGATGCTTCTTCCAGAGGCGAAGGTTGGGGACTATGTACTGGTCCATGCAGGATTTGCAATGCAGCTGATTGACCAGCAGATGGCGGAGGAAACCAACGCCCTGTATGCAGAAATGAACGGCGCACCGAGAACTGTGGATTGAGGAGGCTGCATTATGTCGGCTAAGGAGAGCGGGCTGGGAAAAGGTCAGGGACTTACAAAGGCCCAGGAAAGGGAATTTGCCCAGGAGCTTATAAGTGAAATAAAAAGGCTGAGCAAAAGGCCGGTAAGATTTATGGAGGTTTGCGGAACCCATACGGTGTCCATTTTCCGTGCTGGAATCAGGCAGGTTCTTCCAGAAAATGTGGAGCTTGTATCCGGACCGGGCTGTCCTGTGTGCGTCACTCCGGACAGCTACATGGACAAGGCGATTGCCTACGCTCACATGGATGATGTGATTATCACAACCTTCGGGGACATGCTGAAGGTTCCGGGGACCAAATCCAGTCTCAGCGAGGCAATGACACAGGGGGCGGATATACGTATTGTCTACTCCCCATTGGACAGTCTGGCGGTGGCTGCGGAAAATCCGGATAAAAAAATAGTATTCCTTGGTGTGGGCTTTGAAACTACAGCTCCAACGGCTGCGGCAACGATTTTGGCAGCCCGTCAGCAGGGCTTGAAAAATTTCTACGTGCTTTCGGCACAGAAGCTGGTACCGCCGGCTCTGAAAATGCTTTTGGCAGATCCAAGGGTAAAGGTGGACGGCTTCATTCTTCCCGGCCATGTGTGCGTGGTAACAGGGACGAAGGATTTTGAATTTTTGGCAAAGGAACACCATATGCCGGGAGTAGTTACAGGCTTTGAGCCTCTGGACATCCTTCGGTCCGTATACCGCCTTTCCAAGCAGGTGGAGGAAGGCAGGGCTGAGATAGAAAATGAGTATGGCAGAGTGGTAAAGCCAGAAGGCAACCGGTCAGCCATGGCAATTTTAAATCAGGTCTATCGTCCAGCGGACAGCGAATGGCGTGGCATGGGCGAGATTCCCCTGTCGGGGCTGGAGGTCAACGAGGACTTTAAGGAATACGATATAGAGCAGGTTCGGCCGGTGGAAGTTGAGCGTGTGGTGAAAAAGACCGCATGTCGTTGCGGAGAGGTGCTCCGGGGAATAATTATTCCCCATGAGTGTCCGCTTTTCGGCAAGGCCTGTGTCCCAGAGCACGCCTGCGGTCCCTGCATGGTGTCAGTAGAGGGCGTGTGTGCAGCATGGTATAAATATGGCAGTGGGAGGTTCACTTATGGAAAATCTGGCAGGTAATGGAAAATGTGTAACGCTGGCCCACGGCGCTGGGGGAAGCCTCAGCCGTGATTTGGTGGAAAAATATATAATCCCGGAGCTGGGAAATTCTCTTTTAAACGAGCTTCATGACGGTGCAAAACTGAACACCACAAGCCGTACAGCTTTTACCACGGACTCCTATGTTATAGAGCCGAGATTTTTCCCCGGAGGAAGCATTGGGACCCTGGCTGTGTGCGGAACAGTAAACGACCTTGCAATGACCGGGGCCGTGCCTAAATACCTTTCCATGGGACTTATTTTGGAGGAGGGTCTTCCCTTTGATGAGCTTAAGCGTATTCTTGGCGATATAAAAATGGCAGCAGAGGAGGCCGGAGTATATATCGTTACCGGTGATACAAAGGTGGTGGGCCGTGGCTCTGCTGACGGCATTTTCATTAACACCGCTGGTGTGGGGGATATTATCCCGGGAGTGGATATTTCGCCTAAGGGAATAAAGCCCGGCATGGATATCATCCTCAGCGGCTTCATTGGGGACCATGCGGCAACGGTTATGGCGGCGCGTCATGGGATTTCTCTTCCTGTGGAAATGAAAAGCGACTGCGCTCCATTGAATCATATGACCAAGGCTATGCTGGAAGTGGCTCCGAGCATTCCCGTGCTCCGTGACCCCACCAGAGGCGGCATTGCGGCGGCACTGAATGAGCTGGCTGGACAGGCTGGCGTGGGAATCCTGCTTGATGAAGAGGAACTTCCTATTCGTGAGGCGGTACAGGGCGTGTGCGACATACTTGGCTTTGATCCGCTGTATCTTGCCAACGAAGGGAAGCTTCTTGCCTTTACCGCTCCGGAGGACACGGAGAGGGTTCTGCAGGTGATGCACGCAGATCCACATGGGGCAAATGCCTGTGTCATCGGCCATACCACCGAGGAGGCTGCAGGACAGGTAGCACTCCGTACAGGTATCGGAGGCATCCGCATTGTAGACATGCCAATGGGAAATCTTGTACCTAGAATATGTTAAAACTAAGGGGGCGCAATGCCCCCTTAACCTATTTCTAATGCAGGCGGATTTTACATTGCTGAAAGTGAAGGGTATAATATTCTACTGTAGGAAATTTTTAAAGGAAGTCGATTTATTTGAAAGCTTGCATACAGAAAATATTAGTAGTTTTTTGCACGATTATGGTCCTTGCCTCCGTAGGTTATGCCAATGACCGGGAAAGGATTTTTATAGATGCAAACGGCGATACGGGATACTATGTCTATATGGACAATGTGAAACGGCCCAGTTACTATGAAATCGTGGCAGACATCGCCATTATAAAGGCAGACGAAAATAGGCTGTTCCTCTATGAAACCTATTTTGATACCTATCACAATTACTGCAGGTTCCAGACCAGCAAGGTGTACCAGTACAGCGACAAGAAGATGCTGATGGGGTCCAACACCCCACAGGACCTTAGGGAATACACTTCGACCTCCCCAATGAAGGCCATTGCTGACTATCTGGCGGAAAACACGAAGAACCTCATCCCGGCAGGAGCATTGCCAATCCCTCCAGGAGAAGAAAACAAGGAAGATGAAGCCAGCACAGCTTCTGGTACCAAGAAGCCAGCCACTAAGAACGGTGTAGGCAAAAAGACAGACAAAAAGACTGCTGCAAAGAAGAAAGCCAAACAGAAAGCCTCCACCCAGGAGGAGAGTTCAGCAAAGGAGACAGCAGCCCCAGAAGAAAATAAAGCTGACACACAGAATGATAATAAAGCTGACGTTCAGGCGAACGACAAACAGCAGACTGTGCCACAGCCAGAAAAAGATTCCTCAGAGCGGCAGAAAACCGATGAAGAAAAGTTCGGCGAGGATGATTAAGTCTTTGGTGGATTGA
>CAVAVT010000034.1:0-16562 GCA_963592185.1 bacterium
AAAACACCCCATGCAGGGAGATGAAAAACATCATCCTTGCATGGGGTGTTTTTGTCTGATAAGTATAGCGGTTATTTTTTCTCCATCAGGGAGCCGGGATAATTCAATGTTGCAAAGTAGTCGTCCAGTGTTTCCGCACGGCGGATAAGTTCAACGCTGCCATCTTCCTTCAGAAGAAGCTCTGCGCTGCGGAGCTTTCCGTTGTAGTTGAAGCCCATTGCATGACCGTGGGCACCTGCATCATGGATGATTACACGGTCGCCGATGTCGATTTTCGGAAGCTTGCGGTTGATGGCAAACTTATCGTTGTTCTCGCAAAGGGAGCCGGTAACATCATAGGTGTGATCCAAAGGAGCATTTTCCTTACCCATAACTGTAATGTGGTGATATGCACCATAAAGTGCCGGGCGCATCAGGTTTGCCATGCAGGAATCAAGTCCGATGTATTCCTTGTAGGTATGTTTCTCATGGATTGCGGTGGATACCAGCCAGCCGTAAGGGCCAGTGATGGCACGGCCGGATTCCATAGCTATTGCAAGGCCGCCAAGTCCTGCAGGCTCAATGATTTCCTGATATGCCTTGTGGATTCCTTCGCCAACATACTCAAGGTCAACAGCCTGTCCCTTAGGAAGATAGGGGATACCGATACCGCCGCCGAGGTTTACAAATTCCAGCTTGATACCAAGTCTTTCCTTGATTTCAACAGCCAGGTTGAAAATCAGCTTTGCGGTGAAAATGAAAGCATCGTTGTGAAGCTCGTTGGAAATAACCATGGTGTGAAGTCCGAAACGCTTAACGCCCTTTTCCTGTGCCATTTTGTAAGCCTCAAAGAGCTGCTCACGGGTAAGACCGTATTTAGCCTCCTCAGGCTGGCCGATAATGTCGTTGCCCTCTATGAGATTGCCAGGGTTGTAGCGGAAGGACAGACATGCTGGCATACCGGCATGTTCTTCCAGATAGTCGATGTGGGTAATATCATCCAGATTGATGATTGCGCCCAGCTCTATAGCCTTCTGGAACTCATCTGCAGGGGTGTCGTTGGAGGTGAGCATGATTTTTTCACCAGTAACGCCAGCTTTTTCAGAAAGAACAAGCTCTGCCAGGGAGCTGCAGTCTGTACCGGCACCCTCCTCGCTGAGAATCTGTACCAGACGGGGATTGGGTGTAGCCTTTACAGCAAAGTGCTCACGGAATTCCGGCGCCCAGGAGAACGCTTTGAAAAGTCTGCGTATGTTCTGACGGATTGCCTTTTCATCATAAATGTGAAAAGGAGTAGGATATTTTTCGATAACCTTTTCCAAGGCTTCCTGGGAAAGAGGGAATGTTTTTTCTGCCATGCTTATTCCTCCATTTTAGTAAGAACTTAATAAAAATCGGCTTTCATTTTGCGCCGAACACGATTGTCTTTTTATACAATACGGTGTTTACATAATAACAATGGTTTATATTATTGTCAATTAAAATAGGCTCTAGGTATACCAAAGGTGTATACATTTTATTATGAGGGCTGAATATGTTAAAATGAAAAGAGTGTAATATTGAGAAGAGGTGAGGAATATGCACAGACTGCTGATGTTTTTCAAGGTGTTCAGACGGGATGTAATGCTTCTGCTTTTAGCGGCAAAAAATCCAGCAACCCCTAAGACTGTGAAAGCTATTCTCCTGGTGGGAGCGCTGTATCTCATAAGCCCGGTGGATTTGATTCCGGATACCATGCCCCTTTTGGGACTGGTGGATGATATGGTGGTACTGCCTATCCTTGTGCGGACAGCAAAGGAAATGATGCCTGCCCATGTGCTGAGGGAAAGTGAGGCTGCTGCAGCAAGGGGAGCCAGACGGCTGAAACTGATTTTGATTGCTGGCTCTGCAATTGTGCTTATCTGGTGTATTTTGTGCATATGTGCCATGTACTCTCTGATAAAAATGATTTTTTCCTAATTAATTTATATATGTCATATTTGATATGAGGTGTATCCATTGAGACTATATATTGCCGAGAAACCAAGTATGGGCCGAGAAATAGCGAAATGCCTTACCGGACCTGCTATACGGCATGACGGGTATTTGGAGACTCAGGAGGGCACAGTGACCTGGCTGTTCGGTCATGTGCTGCGTCAGGCTGAGCCGGATGAATACGATGAAAAATATAAAATGTGGCGCACTGAGGATCTGCCCATAGTGCCAAAGGAATGGAAGCTCTGCATTTCAAAGTCCAGCGAAAAGCAGTTCATGATTGTAAAAAGCCTTATAGAAAAGGCTGATGAAATAGTCCATGCAGGAGACCCGGACCGTGAGGGACAGCTTCTGGTGGATGAGGTGCTGGATTATGTGGGCTGTAAAAAGCCCGTAAAGCGTATTCTGCTGAATGCATTGGATGAGAAAAGCATCAAAAAAGCCAACAGCAACCTTAGGGACAATAAGGATTTTTTCAATCTGAAACAGTCTGCACTGGCAAGGGCAAGGGCTGACTGGCTCATAGGCATGAATCTTTCCAGAGCCTATACCCTGGCGGCAAGAAGAGCCGGTCATCAGAAAGCTGTTTTCCCAATAGGCCGTGTCAAGACTCCTACCCTGTCACTGGTGGTACGCCGGGAGCGTGAAATCGAAGGCTTCAAGCCTGTGGACTATTACACCATCAAGGCGGATTTCAGCCATGAGCAGGGGGATTTCAGCGCCCAGTGGAAACCCTCAGATATGCAGCCGGGGCTGGACAGCGAAGGCAGACTTCTGGACAAGGAAATCGCCGAAACAAAGCTGAAGGAATTTTTACTGGAACCACGGGAAGGAGTTATTTCTTCCTATCAAAAATCTAGGAAAAAAGAATCTCAGAAGCTGCCATTTTCCCTGTCATCACTGCAGGTTTTGGCTGGAAAAATGTTTGGATATGCCCCACAGCTGGTGCTGGAAACAGCCCAGAAGCTTTACGAGAGAAAGCTCACCACATATCCACGTTCAGACTGTGAATATCTTCCTCAAAATCAGTTTGGCGAGGCAGGAACGATTCTCCAAAATCTGGCAGCTGCAGGGGATGAGGAGCTTGCCAGATGGGCTGAGGCTGCGGATACCAAAATAAAAAGCCGTGCCTGGAACGATAAGAAAATTTCCGCCCATCATGCTATTATCCCTACAACGGTCAAGGCGGATTTGAAGGGATTTTCCGAAATCGAGCGAAATATTTACTGGCTCATTGCCAGAGGATATATCACCCAGTTTTATCCCGTACATACCTATGACCAGACCAAGATTGAGATAACCTATAAGGATGAGCTTTTCACAGCCAGCGGAAGGGTTGTACAGGACATGGGCTGGAAGGAGCTGTACGCCTCCAAACGACGCAAGGACGAGGGGGATGCTGGAGCGGAAAGCGATGATACAGCCGGTGAGGAGGATGAATCAGCATCACTTCCTCAGATGGCAAAAAAAGATTCAGTCACCTACAGGGATGGAGCTTTGACCCAAAGGGCAACCAAACCGCCTGTAAGGTTTACCGCTGCCACACTTTTGGCTGGCATGAAGGAAATTCATAAATACGTGAAAAATCCTGAGGCAAAGAAACAGCTGAAGGATGTGTATGGAATCGGTACAGAAGCCACCAGAGCTACAATTATTGATGACCTGATTAAGAGAGGTTTTTTGAAAGAACAGGGGAAGAAAAAATATCTCATTCCCACGGATTCCGCCTATTTGCTGGTGGATGCACTTCCGGATGAAATGACCTATCCCGATTCCACAGCCATTTGGGAGGACCAGCTGCATTCCATGTCCGAAGGGGATGGAACTCTGGATAATTTCCTCCAGAAACAGGTGGAGTTCACCAATCTTCTTTGCGGAAAGGCAATGGATACCAAGATTGAGGTGAAGGGGGACCACGAATGCCCCAGATGCCACAGAGGCCAGCTGATAAAGCGCCATGGGAAAAATGGAGATTTTTGGGGATGTTCCAATTTTCCACGTTGCAGAATGACCTGTGACGACAAGGATGGAAAGCCGGATTTAAGCGGTAAAAAAGCTGCTGCTCCAAGAAAAACTACCGGGGCGGCAGCCGTGCAAAGGCAGGGGTATTCCGGCTCCCCATACATGAGCCCAGAGGAAATAGCTGAATTTCAGGCGGAATTTTCCCAGCCCTCAAGCTATGTTTCAGCATCTAGCGGAGTTTCAAGAAACAGTGCGCCAAGAAGCTACAGAAGATATGAAAATAAGCAAAAGGCAACAGCTGCTCCCTTGGAAAACATGGACAAGAGCATTGCTGATAACCACGGAGCTGGCACCAAGGAGAAAATCCTGTGCCCACGGTGCAGGGAAGGACAGCTTCGCCGGATGAAGGGTAAAAATGGAACCTTCTGGGGCTGTACAAACTACCCCATGTGTACCGCTACCTTTGACGATGAGCATGGCAAGCCACTGCTCAGCTAGTATGTTGTGTTGTACCGGCCACAGGCCGTAATATTTTGGAGGTTTTTTTCTTGGACATAATGACCATTATTGTTAATGTGGTATTGGTTTTGTTCCTTATATTCATGAATGGTTTTTTTGTGGCGGCGGAATTTGCCTGTGTAAAAATCCGTCCCTCCAGACTGGAGACTCTTATAAAGGAGGGGAACCGGCAGGCGGAATTTGCAAAAAAGCTTACGGATAACCTGGATGCATCCCTTTCTGTTACCCAGCTGGGCATCACCCTGGCTTCGCTGGGACTAGGCTGGGTGGGAGAGCCATTCGTGGCAATTCTCCTGCTTCCTGTTACCAAGGCAATGGGCTTTGATGATACTGTAGGCCATACCATTTCACTGGCGGTGGCGTTCTTTATTATCACAGCCGGACACATTATTCTGGGCGAGCTTACCCCGAAAACCATGGCTATTCAGAATGTTGAAAGCATTATGCTGAAGGTTGCTCTGCCGCTTTTGATTTTTAACCGTGTCATGTATCCCTTCGTGTGGATACTGAACCACATGGCCAACTGGGTTGCAAGGCGCATGGGATACACTACAGAGGGGGAGGGTGAGGAAGCCCACACTGAAGAGGAAATCCGAATCCTTATGGAGGAAAGCCATAAGCAGGGCCTTATCGATTCCACCGAGGCGGATTTTGTGGACAATGTTTTCAGCTTTACTGAAAGAAATGTTCGTGAAATCATGGTTCCCCGTACAGATATGATTTGTCTCTATGTGGAGGATTCACTGGAGGAAAACCTTCAGGTTGCGGTGGAGAATCACATGACCAGATATCCCATCTGCCGTGGAAACAAGGACCATGTAATCGGCTATCTGCACATAAAAGATCTTTTGGCGGCCACCTATAAAGGAGAGCGCATTAGAAGCCTGTTGGATTTTGCCAGAAAGGTTATGGTGGTTCCTGAAAGCATGGATGTCAGTGTACTGCTTAAAACCATGCAGAAGACCCGTGACCAGCTGGCTGTGGTGGTAGATGAATACGGCGGTACAGCCGGGCTGGTAACCTCAGAGGACGTAATCGAGGAACTGGTTGGCGAGATACAGGACGAGTTTGACTACGAGCGTCCGCTGGCAGAGCGAAGAGGACCAAGGGTATATTCCCTGGATGGCAGACTCTTGCTGGAGGATGCCGGGGATATACTGGAAATAGACATAGAGGTTGACGATGTGGATACTATTGGAGGATGGCTTGCCTCTGAGGTATCTTCTCCGCCGCAAATCGGACAGCAGTCAGCCTTTGGCGGAAATCTTTTTATGGTTGAAGAGGTTGACCATGTGCGTATAACACGTGTTCTTGTGCTTTTGCAGAAGGAACTGGAGGAGGAACACACGGAGATAGCCACGGAAAGCATCCCTCCGGAAGAGGATGGGGCTGTTCATAAGGGTATGGAAGCAGGTAACAAGGATTATGATACTGACCATTGAAAATTTAACTAAAACTTATGGCGAAAAAACATTGTTTTCGGGAATAAGCCTGAATATAAATGAAGGGGATAAAATTGGTGTCGTTGGTGTAAACGGCACGGGAAAATCCACTTTTTTGAGAGCTGTTGCTGAGAAAACCTCAGTGGATGCCGGTGTGCTCACCCCCATGAGGGGACTGAGAATCTCTTTTTTGGAGCAGGAAAAGGTATTTGAAACTGGTAAATCTGTGCTCATGGAGGTGTTCAGGGGCGGAACACCTTTAATGGAGGCTATTCGAGGATACGAGCTTGCGCTGCAGGCCACGGAAAAGAATCCCACCGATGAAAAAGCACAGAAAGAGCTTTTATCCTGCACCTCAAGGATAGATGCGCTGAACGGCTGGCAGCTTGAAAGTACAGCAAAATCCATTTTAACAAGGCTTGGCATAACCGCCTTTGAGGCGGAGGCTGCCTCCCTTTCCGGCGGACAGCAGAAGCGTGTGGCTCTTGCCACAGCTTTGATTCAGCCCTGCGACCTGCTCATACTGGACGAGCCAACAAACCATTTGGACAGCGATACCATTGCCTGGCTGGAGGAGTATCTGGCATCCTGGAAGGGTGCGCTCCTGATGGTAACTCATGACAGATACTTCCTGGACCATACCGCAACGAAAATTTTTGAGCTGGACAAGGGAAAATCCTATACCTATGAGGGAAATTACTCGGAGTTTTTGGAGCAGAAGGCTGCGAGAATTGAGCGTGAGGAGGCCTCGGAAAAAAAGAGGCAGAATTTCCTTCGCAATGAGCTTAAATGGATTCGCCGTGGAGCACAGGCACGTTCCACCAAGCAGAAAGCCCGGATAGAACGTTACGAATCAGTAAAGGCACAGACTCCGGATTTGGACCGGGGTCAGGTGGAAATCGGTCTTGCTGGCAGGAGACTTGGAAAAACCGTTATCGAGATGGAAAATGTGGGATACGAGCTGGATGGATATACCTATATCACTGACTTTACCCATATTTTCCAAAAGCATGAGCGTGTGGGAATCCTTGGTCCCAACGGAGTGGGGAAAACCACTCTGCTGGATATAATCGCTGGTAGATTGGAGCCAACCTCTGGAACGGTCACTATAGGCCAGACCGTAAAAATCGGTTACTTTACCCAGACCAATGCGGAGCTTGACGGAAGGCTCAGGGCAATTGAATATATTCAGGAGGCGGCTCACTACATAACTTTGGCGGATGGAACCAAGCTTTCAGCAAGCCAGCTTATGGAAAGGTTCCTTTTCCCAGGGACGCTGCAGTGGACTCCTATTGAGCGTTTGTCCGGAGGCGAAAAGAGAAGACTTTATCTTTTGAGAATACTTATGGAGTCTCCAAATGTTCTGCTTTTGGATGAGCCAACCAATGATTTGGATTTGGAGACCATGGCGGTGCTGGAGGATTTCATAGACAAATTCCAGGGTCTGGTGGTGTTCGTATCCCATGACCGTTTCTTTGTGGACAGAATTGCCACACGGGTATTTGTGTACGAGGATGGGGGAAGGCTTCATCCATATATAGGCGGATACTCTGACTATAGGGAGCAATGGGAAAGGGATCATCCGGCGATGGAAGCCTCTTCAAAGGTATCCAAGGAGGCTCCAGCGGAAAAGAAGCCAGAGGCTCCAAAGGTTAAGAAGAAGCTCACCATGGCGGAGCAGATGGAATACAATGAGATTGAAGAGAAAATTGCTGAAAAGGAAGCGGAGGTCAAGGCAATAGAGTGTGCCATGGCTGAGTGTGCATCCAACTACGGCAAGCTTAATGAACTTACCAAAGAGCAGCAGAGAGCCTCAGAGGAGCTTGAGGCTCTGATGGACAGATGGGCATATCTTGAGGAGTATGCGGAGAACTGATAGTTTTCATATGGAGCGATAATTATGGAAAACGAAGCATCTTTTTTGGAAAAAATCAATGAAGCTATAGATGATTTTCACGTGGATATGGACCGCCTGAAGTTGATGGCGGCAGCTTTCAGATTTGATATGAATCCCTTGAAGCAGGATTATATTTCATCACTGGAGCATTTTAAGTCCTATGCAGATCTTCCCACCGGCAAGGAACAGGGCGAATTTATTGCGGTGGATTTAGGAGGAACAAATCTCAGGGTATACCTGATTGAACTTTTTGGAAAAGGGGAATACCAGATTCTTCCTAAAATTTCAGAGCCGCTAAAGGTAGATGGGAAATATAATTATACCAAAGGCTCTGCGGAGGATTTCTTTGATTTCATAGCTGAACTTATCGGTAAAGTAGCGGAAAAGGGGAAGGAATATAGACTTGGACTGACCTTTTCGTTCCCCGTTGAAATGAAATCTCTGGACAGTGCCATACTTCAGCGTTGGACCAAGGAATTTGATGTTAAAGGCGTGGTGGGGCAGGATGTCATGCAGCTTCTCAGGGAAGCCCTTCATCGCAAGGGGTTGGACAGAGTGAACCCCACAGCGGTTCTCAACGATACCACATCGGCACTTTTGGCAGCGGCTTACGAAAATCCCCATACCTACATAGGAGCTATTTATGCCACAGGCTTTAATATTGCCGCCTATGACAAGGGGGCGGATGAGGCTCCAATGGTAATCAATCTGGAGGCTGGCGGCTTTAGCAAGCTGACACCGAATAATTGGGATATGATGCTGGATAAGGCTTCGGTAAGCCCAGGGGCACAGCGCCTTGAAAAAATGGTTTCCGGAAGATATATGGGGGAGCTTTACAGCCTGGTGACAGCCAGTCTGATGGGAAAAGAAGAGTCCTTCAATATTGACAGCCGCCAGCTGACTGACATCATGGATACTCCAAAGGAAGAGCTGTGCAGCTTATTTAAAAGGCTTATGAGGGTTTCTGTTTCCGAAGAGGAAGCTGAAGCTTTGAAAAAGCTAGCGGAGGCTATTTCCGGTCGTTCGGCACGGCTTGTGGGGGCGGCTCTGGCAGGAGCTTTCTGGCACATAGACTCCTTCATAAACGAAGATAAGCAGTACATAGCCATTGATGGCTCCGTATATAACAATATGCCAGGTGTAAGAGAAGGGGTCACAAGGGCACTTTACGAGATTCTTGGAGAAGAGGCAGCACGGGTAGAGGCGGTGCCAGTTGGTCCTGGAACCATTCTTGGAGCAGCTATTGCAGCAGGAATGTGTTAAAAATAAAATCGTAATTTTGTAGTAAAAAGCTGAAGGTGTATCAAAGCATTATACCTTCAGCATTTTTCTTTTAAGGAATTTTTTGAAAAAAAAGACATTAATTTGCAAGAATGTGCATTGACTTTAATATAAAAGATTATATAATAGGACTTAAAAATGATAAGTTTTGTTTATTCCTACTCTGATTAGTTCATTTTTTCACGTAAATTGTGACAAATATGTCATTACAAGATGATGTTATGGGCAAATGTGTATTATATTTTAGGGAGAGATAATCATGACAGAACAGAGACCTCATGTTGTTATTGTAGGAGCTGGTTTTGCCGGAATTAAGGCTGCTAAAATGCTCTCAAAGGAAGCGGTGGATGTTACAATTATTGATCGGGAAAATTTCCACCTTTTCCAGCCACTTCTGTATCAGGTATCCACAGCTGTTTTGGCCACAGATGAAATCGCATACCCAATCCGTGCATTTTTCAGAGATAAGGATAATGTGGAGCTTTTCATGGCAAAGGCTGAGGGTCTGGATGCCCAGCGCCAGGTGGTAATCACAAACCACGGAGAGATAAAGTATGATTACCTCATTCTCTGTGCAGGAGCCACCACAAACTATTTCGGAATGAAGTCCGTTGAAGAAAATACCTACGGAATGAAAACCATACAGGAGGCACTTCACATCCGCAACCATGTCCTTCATATGTTCGAGCGTGCCAACAAGGAAATGGATCCGGCTATCAGACGCCGTATGCTTACTTTTATCTGCGTAGGCGGAGGTCCTACCGGTGTTGAGGAAGCGGGTGCAATTGCCGAGCTGGTAAGGGTTCAGAAGCAGGAATTCCACAATCTGAATTTTGATGAGGTAAGCATAAAACTCATTGAGGCTACTGACAAAGTTCTGCCGTCAATGCCTGAGAAACTCAGGGCACACACCATCAAGACCCTGCAGGAAAAGGGCGTTGACGTAATGCTGAATACTCAGGTGGTTGACTGCGATAAGAACAGCCTGACCTTGAAAAATGGTACAGTTATTCCGACAAATACTGTTATCTGGGCTGCAGGTGTCCGCTCTGTAAAGCTTGTGGCAGAGCTGGGCGCAGAGGTTGACCGTGCTGGCAGAATCATTGTAAACCGCAGTATGCAGGTGCCTGGATATCCCAATGTATTTGCTGCCGGGGACTGCGCACACTTCACTCCCCTTGGATCTGAAAGACCTCTTCCAACCATTGCGCCGGTTGCAACCCAGGGCGCAGCTCTTTGTGCAAGAAATATCATGCATTTGATTCATGGTGTAAAGGAAGAGGAACTTGACCACTTCGTATACAAGGATTACGGCGGAATGGCCACCATCGGCCGCTGCCAGGCTGTAGTTTCCTGGGGCATCATAAAAATGACAGGCTTCAGTGCATGGTGCATCTGGATGTTCCTGCATCTTCTCCGTCTTGAAAGTGCCCATGCAGACGTTACCGTTGGCATAAAGTGGCTGTGGAACTTCGTTTCCGGTACACGCCTTGGACGTATCATCACCAACATTCACCGTGAAGACGTTAAGCACGTTGACTGATTGATTAAAAATCGCATAACTTAGTAAACATGAGGATTAACAATATATTCAAAGCCATGAATAACACCCCGGTTAATCCCTGTTTAAACCCCATAGCCCCGGAGCGCATTATTACTACCCCGTTTTAAAGCCTCCGGGGTAATTTTATCTAAAATTTCTTATTGCAAATCAGAAATGCCGGGAGTATAACGAGGAAATGAAACGCAATGTGGAATGTTTTTCCTATTGAAAAACTTGAACAAAGGCGTTATAATCGAATCATGAACAAATGAATGAATGTTCATATGTTAGTTAAAACGGCGAGGGGACTGAAAGGCAATGAATAAGAAACAAAAAAAGAATTTCATGAGAATTATAATTTCAGCTGTTATTTTAGCTTTTGTTATATTTGCTGATGTAGAGGGACCAGCACAGCTTTTTGCATATTTAGTTCCCTATCTTATTGTGGGATATGATGTACTTTTGAAGGCGGTGAAGGGCATACAGAAGCGGCAGCCCTTTGATGAATACCTGCTGATGGCGGTAGCCTCCATCGGTGCTTTTGTTATAGCTACTTTCACCGGGGAAGGATATACCGAGGCAACGGCGGTAATGTGGTTCTATCAGGTGGGCGAGCTTTTTGAGTCCTATGCTGTGGGCAAAAGCCGTGAAAATATCAGCAATCTCATGGATATCCGTCCGGATTACGCCAATATTGAAGATGAAAACGGGGAGCTTGAGAAGGTGGATCCGGATGAGGTGGAAATCGGAACTATCATCGTTGTTAAGCCTGGAGAGAAAATCCCCATTGACGGCGTGGTTGTGGAAGGAAGCTCCATGCTGAACACTGTGGCACTTACCGGCGAGAGCCTGCCTAGGGAGGCAAAGGAAGGTTCTGAGGTTCTCAGTGGCTGCATTACTGTTAATGGACTTTTGAAAATTCGCACCACTAAGGAATTTGATGAATCCACCGCAAGCAAAATAATTGAGCTGGTGGAGGATGCCTCCTCAAGAAAATCCCGTTCCGAGGCTTTTATTTCAAAATTTGCCCGGGTATATACTCCGATTGTTGTATATGCAGCCATTGCTCTGGCTGTACTGCCTCCATTGGTGAGAATGCTTTTCCTGGGAAGTGAGCCTCTTTGGATGGAATGGATTTACCGTGCCTTGACCTTCCTGGTTATCAGCTGTCCCTGTGCTTTGGTTATAAGTGTGCCTTTAAGCTTCTTTTCCGGTATCGGCGGTGCAAGCCGTCAGGGTGTGCTCATTAAAGGCTCCAACTATATGGAGGCTCTGGCACAGGTGGATACTGTGGTATTCGACAAGACCGGTACCCTTACAAAGGGTGTATTTGAACTTTCGTCAATTCAGCCAGCAAATGTCCAGCCGGAGGAGCTGCTTCATCTTCTCACCCATGCGGAGCATTTTTCTACCCATCCAATTGCAGAGTCAATCAGGAGAGCATGTAAGCACGAAGGTGACGGCTGCGATGTGAAGCTCATTGAGGAGGTTTCCGGACAGGGAATTAAGGCAATGGTCAACAATCATGAGGTATGGGCTGGCAATGAACGATTGATGAAGGCAGCGGGAGTGGAGTGTTCCAAGGAGGAACAGATAGGCACGGTAGTTCATGTGGCTGTAGATGGAAAATACATGGGCTTCGTGGTGGCATCGGATATCGTCAAGGAAAATTCCAAGGACGCAATTGCGGCACTTGGCAGGAACGGAATAAAAAATACAGTTATGCTTACTGGTGACAAAAAGGTCGTGGCTGAAAGCGTTGCCAAAGAGCTTGGCATTAAAACGGTGTATAGCGAGCTTCTGCCCCAGGATAAGGTGGCAAAGGTTGAGGAGCTTTTGGAGGCTGAAAAAAGCAGTAATGGCAAGCTTGCCTTCGTGGGAGACGGCATAAACGATGCGCCGGTGCTTTCCCGTGCCGATGTGGGAATCGCCATGGGGGCCATGGGCTCCGATGCAGCAATAGAGGCTGCGGATATCGTTCTCATGGATGATGATCCATTGAAGATTTCCCTTGCACAGCGGATTGCCCGTAAAACCTTGGGTATCGTTCGTCAGAATATAGTTTTTTCCATAGGTATCAAAGTCATGGTGCTGGTACTGGGAGCACTGGGCTATGCAAATATGTGGGGAGCAATATTCGCTGATGTGGGTGTTCTGATTCTCGCTGTACTGAATGCTGGAAGAGCACTGTTCACAGAAGAGGCGTGAGCCGGTAATCGGATGTAAACTAACAAACGTCCCTGCCAAGGCTTAATAAATGTGTTACAATAGTACAGAATGTCCATTGGGACCGACTATGAGTGATGGGAGATTCTGTAATGAATTTAATAAAAAAAGTACTGGCAGGTATTTTGACCAGTATAACAATATTTCTTTTTTCCAATGGGGCTGAGGCTGCCAGCGGTGATGAGGCAGCTGCTGCGGCCTATAGCGCAAACAACGGACGTATGGACAAGGTTCGGCTGGAATGGGAGGTTGTGCCAAAGGCTGTTCGGTACAATTTCTATATCCTCAAGGACCCTACAGACAACTATGGAAGTATTGCTGATATAATCAGAAATATATATACCAATGGGTACGAGCTGGATACCTCGTCCATGGGAACTGATAAATGGGGATATTACTGGAAGGTCCGGGCCTTTGACCTTGATGGGAATATTATTAAGGATACAGAAGTAAGGCCTCTGATTCAGGGTGAGATAAATCCAGAAACTGTAAAGCCCACAACAGAGTTTGATAAAATGGATTACATGCCGCTGTATCCGGTGTATTCCTGGGTTCCCTTTAATGGAGCTGAAAGCTATGATATTCAGGTGTACAAGGTCAGTAACGGCCGGGATGTGAGAATCCGTGAGCTGAAGAATTTAACAGGAAATATTTTCTACGAGTATGGGGGATATACCCATTCAGGAAAATATTATTGGAGGATTCTTCCCAAAAGCAGCACTGGTGCAGCTATGGCGGAGTGGTCCGAGCCAAGCCGTTTTGAAATCACCGATTATGCTCCGGTGGCAGCCCTTGGTGACAGCATAACCCATGGGGGCGGCTCTGTGATTGTTCCTCCGGGATATAAAATTTTTGACTGGGAAAGCTACAGCTCCGTGCCTGTGAAAAATCTCGGCTTCAGCGGTGACACCGTGGAGGGAATGAGCGAGCGTTTTGAACGTGAGGTTCTCCCCTTCGCACCAAAGCTTTTGGTGATAATGGGCGGTGTGAACAACTATAGGGAAGGAGCTACAGCCTGGAAGGTAATAAGCGGTCTGAGAAATCTCAGCAGCAAGTGTGACTCCTATGGTATCATTCCTGTTTTCCTTACGGTTACTCCCATTAATCCTGATAAAATAGCCAAAATCGAGGGTATCGGAAATCCCAGTTACGGCTGGATGGAGGAGCAACAGACCATCAACCAGTGGATTAGGCGGCAGCCTCACTATATAGATGTGGCAAGCGCCATGACCGACAGCAGGGGCTGGCTTGCTGATGAGACTACCACAGACGGACTCCATCCTGACCTTCCGGGGAAAAGGCTTATTGGAGAAAAAGTTGGAGAATATCTTGAAGAGAATTTCCCTGACATAGCCAATGAAGCAAAGGCTGTAGTGGAGAAAAATAGGACGCAGGAATAAAATAAGCCCGATGACAGCGAGTGTTTAAGAGGCAGCTTGTCATCGGGTATTTTTATTCGTCTATAACGCCGGTATCTTCTGGAAGCTCCACATATTCATTTCCCAGGTCCTCCAGCTGGCACTTTCCAGCCAGAAGATCCACTATTACGGCTTGCTGGGATTCAGAGCGTTCCAGCTCCAGAAGCAGGGTAAGTGCCACCTTGTCGGTGTACTCCTTGTCAGCAACACGGATTTCCTGAAGCCGGAGATGATTTTCCAGGGTTCCAAGGAGACTGTAGTCAATGGTGACTTTGATGCGGCTGAAAAGGCTTATAGCTGATATGCCAGAGGCTTCTATGCCAAGGGCGGCGGTATGGCTGTAGGCTCTTATGAGTCCTCCGGCACCAAGCTTTATTCCGCCGAAATATCTGGTGACTACAATAACAGTGTCAGTAAGACCATTTTTCTTGATGGTTTCCAGGATTGGATTTCCAGCGGTTCCCCCCGGCTCCCCATCATCGTTGGATTTCTGTTTTTCGGAATTTTCCCCAAGTACCCAGGCGGAGCAGTTGTGTCTTGCATCGAAGTATTTCTTTTTCATGGACAAGATAAAGGTCTGGGCTTCCTCCTCGGAGCTGATACGGGCTGTGTGGGCTATGAATCTTGATTTTTGAATTTCATATTCAGCCTCTGCATTTTTAGTGATAGTTTTGTGATTTTTCATCTAAAGAAACCTCCGGGAGTTTTTCAAAAATAAACAGTAATATATGCTTTTCTTCCCCTCTGGGGCGAAGTCCTGCAAAGCATGAAAATATTTGAAAAAAATGCTTTTAATACTGGGTGAATTGTAGTATTCTCTACATATGAATGATAAAATTGTCTATTTGATAGATGTATGAGTGAAAGGTTGTGTTACTAAGGCAATGACAGAGAAAAAGGCAACAGAAGCACAAAACATGAATCGTGGATTAAAAAACCGACATCTGCAGCTGATATCCCTTGGCGGTATTATTGGCAGCGGATATTTTCTTGGTACGGGCTATGTACTTGAAAAGGCTGGCCCTGCGGCGATTTTGGCCTATTTGTTAGGAGGCGCTATAGTTCTTTGCGTCATGCTGTGTCTGGCGGAACTGGCTGTTGCTCAACCGGTATCCGGATCCTTCGTTACCTATGCCCGGGAGCATATTTCAGATACCTGGGCCTGCGGAGTGGGCTGGGCATACTGGCTTAACTGGATTGCCTACGTACCATCAGAAATGATTGCAGCTGGCATAATAATGAATAATTTTGTGCCGGAGGTGAGCCAGCTTTGGTGGGCGGTACTCTTTGGATTGTTAGTAACACTTATAAATCTGTTTAAGGTCGATAAATTTGGTGAAAGCGAATTTTGGCTGTCCATGATAAAGATTGCGGCATTGGTGGTGTTCAGTATAGTGGCACTGCTGATAGTGCTGGGCGTTATTGGCGACAGAGGATTCTTGGGAACCTCGGTGCTTCTTGGAAGCGGTGGATTTGCACCTGAAGGTTATTGGGCAATTGTCATGACCATGGTCATCATTCTGGTAAATTTCCAAGGCTCTGAGATAATCGGACTGGCTGCCGGGGAGTGCAAGAATCCTGAGAAAAGCATTCCCATTGCGGTGAGAAATGTGACCTGGCGTATAATTACCTTGTATATTATTCCTATTTCCCTGCTGATATCCATTCTGCCATGGGACAAGGCGAGCCTTACGGAAAGCGTTTTTGCTGCGGCTTTGTCTGAGTATGGGCTGGATTCCCTTAGCTCCGTGCTGGCATTTGTGGTTCTTACTGCAGCAATATCCTGTTCAAATTCAGGACTTTACGGCAGCGGACGTACACTTCACGCATTGTCAAAATATGGCATGGCTCCCAAGTGGCTTGCCGGTCTTAACAAAAATGGTATGCCCTCCAAGTCAATCTACATATCAATTTGTGCATGCTGGATTATTATTCTTCTGTACACCTTTGATACCAGCGAAACACTGTACACCTATCTTTTGGCGGTGTCCGGATTCACCGGGGCAATGGCATGGATTTCCATTTGCTGGAGCCAGTATCGTTTCCGCAAAAAGCTTATGGCTCAGGGTTTGGTACACACTTTGAAGTACAAAACTCCGTTCTTCCCATATGTAACCCTTTTCGGAATATGGGTACAGGTATTCTGCATGGCTGTTATCGCCTTTACTCCGGATTTACGGCCCACACTTTATGTGGGAATACCAATGATGGTGGTGCCTATGATTCTGTATAAACTCCATTGCCATCGCCAGGAACATGTGGAACCAGTAAGCATTAGCAAAAATTAAATACTAAAAATAAGTATCCCCCATAGGTTTGAA
>CAVAVT010000035.1:0-16270 GCA_963592185.1 bacterium
CGTCGAAAGTACTTGGCTGGAGACGGCCTGGGAGGATAGAGAGTTGCCGGTTTGAGATTTGGTATCTCATGTATAATCCAGTGATGATAGCTAAGTGGTCCCACCTGTTCCCATTCCGAACACAGTAGTTAAGCACTTACACGTCGAAAGTACTTGGTTGGAGACGACCTGGGAGGATAGAGAATTGCTGGTTATATTCCCCGGTAGCTCAGTTGGTAGAGCACCTGACTGTTAATCAGGCTGTCACTGGTTCGAGTCCAGTCCGGGGAGCCATGGCGCCTTGGTCAAGTGGTTAAGACACCGCCCTTTCACGGCGGCTTCACGGGTTCGAATCCCGTAGGCGTCACCAATTTCCATTTTATATGGGCGATTAGCTCAGCTGGGAGAGCGCCTGCCTTACAAGCAGGATGTCGGCAGTTCGATCCTGTCATCGCCCACCATTATCATGGCCCTGTAGTTTAGTTGGTTAGAATGCCGCCCTGTCACGGCGGAGGTCGTCGGTTCAAGTCCGTCCAGGGTCGCCATTATGCCTCGGTAGCTCAGTTGGTAGAGCAGGGGACTGAAAATCCCCGTGTCAGTGGTTCGATTCCGCTCTGAGGCACCATAGAAATGATGCTGGTGTAGCTCAATAGGTAGAGCAGCTGACTTGTAATCAGCAGGTTGGGGGTTCGATTCCTCTCGCCAGCTCCATTTTTTCTATAATGCGGGTGTAGCTCAATGGTAGAGCCCCAGCCTTCCAAGCTGGTCACGTGGGTTCGATTCCCATCACCCGCTCCATATATTTTTACGCCGGGGTGGCGGAACTGGCAGACGCAACGGACTTAAAATCCGTCGGTTGGTAACAACCGTACCGGTTCGATTCCGGTCCTCGGCACCAGTTATATTTCTGGTTGTTCAATTTAATACATGCGGTCGTGGCGGAATGGCAGACGCGCTAGCTTCAGGCGCTAGTGATGGCAACATCGTGGAGGTTCAAGTCCTCTCGACCGCACCACTTTAAAAAAGCTGAAATGCGGTTGTGGCGGAATTGGCAGACGCGCTACTTTGAGGGGGTAGTGTTCACAAGACGTATGGGTTCAAGTCCCATCAACCGCACCATTTTCTTCTTATGGTGCTTCAGCAAAAACTTAATAATGCGGTTGTGGCGGAATTGGCAGACGCGCTACTTTGAGGGGGTAGTGTTCACAAGACGTATGGGTTCAAGTCCCATCAACCGCACCATTTTCTTCTTATGGTGCTTCAGCAAAAACTTAATAATGCGGTTGTGGCGGAATTGGCAGACGCGCTACTTTGAGGGGGTAGTGTTCACAAGACGTATGGGTTCAAGTCCCATCAACCGCACCATTTGAATTTAAACTCTTCTTAGAATTAGGAAGAGTTTTTTTGTGTTTGTTATTAAGTCCTACTTCATGTAGGACTTTTTATGGATTTATATTATTTTATCGTTTTATTGAAGGAATCAAATATAATTTGTAGAATCACTATCAATATATTTATGGTTTGAACTATATTAAATTCTATGGGAGGTTATTATGAGTTCATTTTTGGATGGGATGAGTGTAAAAAAGAAAATAATGGGACTCACAACAGCTGCACTTCTGGTTGCAATGCTGGCATTGGGAATTGTTCTTAATCGAGTAATAACTAATAATGAGCATGAAAATTTCATTCATGAATCTGTTATGCAGTCTGAGCAAGTGGATAACAGCATGAATCTCTTCCTGCAAAGTCTTGTGTATGGCATAAAGCAGGTAGCTAATGATCCGGTTATGCGTGCTGGCGGCGATATTACAAAGTATATGGATGGTACACCGGATGCCTCTGGAATGATTGCCATGGACCCTATGGGAAAAGGTGGTTACGAGGCTAATGCCTATGGTGTATTCCAACGATTCGGCTCAGCGCATAAGGACTGGGTATCAGTTATCAGCTATGGCACCATGGACGGCGGATATCTTCAGTATCCAGCAATTAATCGTAAAAAGGGCTATGACTCAAGAGCCAGGGGATGGTTCAAGGATACCATGTCTTCCTCTGAGGATGTACGTATCACAAAGCCTTTTATGACTTCCAAGGGTACTCCTACAATTGGTCTTTTTACTGTTGTTCGTGACAACAGCAATCAGCCCCTCGGTGTTTTGGGATTCAATGTAGACCTCCCTATTATTACAGAGCTTATCAGTGATATTAAAATTGGTGAGACTGGATATGTTGTTCTGGTTGACGGTGACGGAGTTGTTATTGCGGATCCCAAGCATCCAGAGATTGATTTCAAAAAACTTGCTGAGGTGGAGCTTGGAGAGATGAATACTCTGGCTGATGCAAAGGAAGGCATCAATGCGGTTAAGATTGATGACGTAAAGAAAGCTGCTGTAGTTTATGAGTCAGCTAAGACAGGCTACAAATATATTACCATTGTGGATGAGTCACAGCTTATGAATCCGGTAAACAGTATGAGAACTATTCTGGCTGTGGTTTTGGTTCTTGCCATGATTATTGTTATGGCAGCAACCTACTGGCTGTCCAATAGTATCGTTAAGCCATTGGTGGCTGTACAGGAGGCGGCAAGCAGAATTGCCCAAGGTGATCTTCGTGATACCAAGCTGGATGTTAATTCCAATGATGAGATTGGTGCCCTGGCACGTTCATTTGAAACCATGAGTGAAAAGCTCAGGGGATTAATCCAAAGGATTCAGGGCAGCTCACAGGAGGTTTACTCCTCCTCAGACCAGCTTTCCAATGGAGCTGAACAGTGTACTCAGAATATAATTCATGTTGCGGAGACTGTAGGAGCTATTTCTGAGTCCTCACAGCAACAGAGTAATGCTCTCGACACCGTTGTGGACAATATCCGCATAATGACTGAAAAGGCAGCAGACATTTCAAGCAGCGCTGAAGTAATGAGTCAGACCTCACATAAGGCTGGCAAGGCAGCAGAAGATGGCAATGAGGCTATTGAACAGGCAATATATCAGATGCAGAAGATTCAGGATACCGTAGATGAGTCCGCTGCAGCTGTAAAAGTTCTTGGTGAAAGCTCCAAGGAAATTGGTGAGATTGTAGGTACAATTTCCGCCATTGCTGAGCAGACAAATCTACTTTCTCTTAACGCCGCAATTGAGGCAGCCCGTGCTGGAGAACATGGCAAGGGATTCTCTGTTGTTGCTGAGGAGGTTCGCAAACTTGCTGAGCAGTCCGGAGAGGCAGCCGACAAGATTGCATCCATCATCAAGGGAATCCAGTCCCAGACTGACCAGGCTGTTCGTGCCATGGAAAATGGAACCGGCGAGGTTCGTGCCGGCAACGAGGTAATGAACAAGGCAGGTGTCCAGTTTGAGGCGATTGCTGAGAACATCATTGAGGTTGACAGGCTTATTCGTGAAGCGGTAGAGCAGGCGTCCTCAGTGGCTGACAGCAGCATGTCTGTTCTTGAAGCCGCTGAGCAGGTTCAGCAGGAAACCCAGAAGGTAAGCAGCAACATAGATACGATTTCTGCATCCACCGAGGAACAGTCCGCATCTATGGAAGAAATTGCAGCCTCCAGCCAGAAACTTGCCCATATGGCAGATTCCCTCAGGGATGAGGCGAATAAGTTCAAGTTCTAATTTCAAAAGTTATTTGACAGGGTTTCGAGCATGATTATGTTCGGGACCTTGTTTTTTTTCATAAAGTCCTAGTATACTGGGATAATAAATCATTTCGATAGGAGTAGGCTTATATGGTATTTATCGTGATATTTTTTTTGCTGTTGTTTCTTGTTTTGTATAAATCTACAGCGTTGCTAAAATATGTACTTCATGGAAAATGCTTGAAATACAGTGTTCGTGTATTGAAAATATTGGACAGCATTGCTTTGCTATACGTACTGGCAATGCCATTTTTCATGAAAACAGGATTTCCGCCAAAGGGTATGGGCCCGTTATTTCATGTTTTAGTGGTGACACTATTTTTTCAAATCATTAATACAGTTGTTCTTGGTGTATGGCTGCTTCTTAGAAAAATCTGGAGACGGGTGGAGGATGTTCCCTTTGATGAGGGACGTAGAAATACCTTGAAACTGGGGATGGCAGCGCCTATTGCAGCCATGGGGATAAGCCTTTATGGCAATAGGTACGAACGCTGTCATACTGTAATAAATGAATACAGCATACCTGTAAAAGGGCTGGATTCCAGACTGGATAACTACAAGATAGCCCAGCTCAGCGATGTCCACCTTGGACCATTTTTCAGCCTTGAGGACTGGAAAGAACTTCTGAATATGGCAGCTGAAGGAAAGCCGGATGTGCTGGTTATTACCGGTGATTTGTTTGATGACAGGGAGCAAAATGCAGAAGCGGCGAAAATTCTGGATAGTTATTGCGATAAATTTCCCCAGGGTATCTATTTCTGCCGTGGAAATCACGAATATATGCGTGGAATAGAAACTATAGAGGGGTATATCGAGAAAATCCATATACATGAACTTGTCAATGAGTCCTGCGAGCTGGTTCAGGGGACAGGGCTGTATATAGCTGGAGCTGACTATCCTATGGACAGGGAAAAATTTGACCAGCTCAGAAAAGAATATGTGGAGGAAATATTTTCAGGCATTCCTAATGATGCAAAGGTCATACTGCTGTCCCATCATCCAGATTTTATAGACGATGGCTACGAGCATAATACTGTTTTAACACTTACAGGCCATACCCACGGAGGTCAGTACGCCATTGCCGGGGTGCCGATTTTCCATAATTACAAATACATGAGGGGAATATATAAAAATGGAGATTCAACAGGCTATGTACACAGCGGAAATGGAAGCTGGATGCCGATGAGGCTGGGATGTCCTCCGGAAATAGCCACATTCATACTGAAAAAAGCCTAATTGGGGAATATGGTCAGGGGGAAGTATATGCCAGCTGAAAACTATGAAAATCAGCATATCAATAAAATAATAAACCAGCTGAAAAAAGGACAGACGAATGCAGCTATTATGGAACTTAAAGAGCTTCGAGAAACAGCGGATGAAAAATTTTTAGAAAAATACAGCTGGCGTATTCATGAGCTTTTTGGTGCAGCCTTCCATGACTTGGGAGACATGGAGGGGGCGGTTCAGGCGTATTGGAACGCCTTTAGCTCGGATACAATACTTCTAAGTCAGAGGGAGCACTTCAGCAGCTATCTTTTTTGCCTGCATTATCTTGATGGAATTTCAGATAAAGAACTTGCACAGCAGCATTTTCAGTACGGCTCTTTATTTGAGGATGACGACTGTGAAAAGATAGTCTCTACACAAAAAAGAGAAAAAATCCGCATAGGATATCTGGCTTCAGATTTGGGGCGTAACACTACGGAAAGTTTTGCGGAATGCCTGCTGACGGAATACGATAAAAATATTTTTGAGGTGTATTGTTATACCCTTTCATATAGGGAGGACAGAACAACAAGGCACTTAAGTTCAGCTGTGGATGGCTGGAAATGTCTTGCCAATATGCCTGTTATGGATGCTGTCAGCCTCATTAGAGAGGATGAGCTGGATATTCTGGTGGATCTTTCTGGACATAGTGCTGGTGGGCGCACCCTTATACTGATGTCTTATAGACTGGCTCCAATTCAGCTCTCCGGGATAGGCTGGTTTGATACCACAGGGCTGAAACAGATGGATGGATTCCTTACTGATGAGTATTTGGACCCTCCTGGGGAAAATGATGAACTGTTCACTGAAAAACTCCTACGCCTGAAAAGAACTCATCTTTGCAGAAACTTGGATGAGAATATTCCTGACCTTTGCCATGATACACTCAATGGAAACAATAGAGGCATAGTATTTGGATCCTTTAATAATTTTTCAAAAATCACTGACAATATGCTTGGTCTATGGAAAAATATTTTGGAAAAGGTTCCAGGCTCAAGGCTGGTTTTAAAGGATACTATGTGCCACAAAGAGCGGATGGAGGCAATGGCGGAGAGACTCATACAAGCTGGATTTGAAAGGGAGCAGATACGCATAGCTGGTTCTAATGCCAGTGTGGAATTTCCCAATGATATACCATTGGTAGAACTTCGAGTCGCATCAAAAGAGTATCTTCAGGAATACAATGATATAGATATCTGTCTGGATACATATCCCTATACCGGGGGCGGAACCAGCTTTGATGCAATATCCATGGGGGTTCCAGTTATAACTAGATACGGCACAAGGCATGGTTCACGGTTTGGCTTCAGTCTCATGAATAATCTTGGGCATCCGGAGTGGTGTGCTGAAAGTGACGGGGAATATGTGGAAAAAGCGGTAATGTTTGCTATGGATAGGGCGAGGCTGGATAGTCTCCATAATTCCCTGCGGAGAGAGCTGGAGGATTCGGCTTTGACAGATACAGCGGAATATGTTGAGGAGGTACAGCAGCTTTACCAGAAGCTCTATAATGACAGAAAAACCTCCGAGGAGAATATTTCAATAACAGACACACCAGCGGATGCCACTCAGCCTAAGACCACAGGGGAAGTCTACAAGCGTTCTGTGGACGACATGATTGCTGAGATGAGGGCTGAAAAAAATCCCGGACCAAAGACTGGAGCAGAAGAAGGTCTGCTCTGCTTTGTGCCGGAGGGTCCTTCAGCCCTGAAAATTTTAACAGTGGAAAGCAGCCTTTATATTCCGGGAATCAGGGAAAAGCTTCCAAATGCAGAAATTTACGCCATGACGAAGTATGAGGATGTATCTGACTACTATCCGGATGAAGATATACATTGGCTCATAAGAGACTTTGAGAATCAGACAGCATATCCCTATGAAAAGAATTTTTTCAACATAATCATAGCCGAGGGAGTGTTGGAGACGTCCCAAGACCCCTATAAGATATTTTCAAGACTTAACCAGCTACTGGCATCGGACGGAAAGCTCCTAACATGCTATACCAATGTAAGATATCACAAGGTGTTGGAAAATCTCCGTAACGGGCATTTTTACGCCAAGGGGCGGCATCTTTATGCCAAGCCAGAGGTGGTAAGGCTCATGAGTGAGTCCCTTTTTAAAGAGGTTTCCTTTGTGCCGGGGCGTAGAGATGCATCGGAGGAGGAGATTCAAAAGGCTGAGGAATGGCGGAATTTCGGTTTTGAGGATTACAGCCAGGACCTTATTACTGAAATATGGCTGGTTTCCGCAGGTCGGTTCAAGGCTTCCACAGCAGCGCTGAAAAGCTGTTTTACTTCGGAAATAAGGCAGCAGCTTGTGAATATCTTGCGGCGGATTGAATACGGCATTGATGAGGATGAAAATTTTGAGGCTTTGTGGAAGTTTTGCTTTGAGCAGAATATTTTTCCAGAGTATTTGGCTGACTTTATGGCTGAGGTTATATATCACAAAAAGGAAATTTTGGCAAAAATAAAGACCGCAGCAGAGCGCCACGGCCTTGAAGAATATGCAGATGCAATTGGGAATATAGAGCTGTCAGCTCATTAATACCAGTCTGATTCCTACAGCAAACATAGCGCAGGAGAGAATCAGGAGAATAACCTTGGATTTTGTCTTTTTGGAAATCATTGCACCAAGCTGTGCGCCGATGCTGGCGCCGATACCAAGGGCGATTGCCGGTCCCCAGAGAATGTGGTCCAGCATAAAGTGAGATATAACACCCATGAAGGAGGACACAGCCAGAATAAAGGATGAGGTGGCTGTTGCAATGTGTACGGGGAAGCCCAGGAGGTAAACCATCATAGGCACGTGAACTACGCCGCCGCCTACGCCAAAAATACTGGAGATAAAGCCAACGAAAAGGCTGCAGATGATTCCAAGAGGCTTGTTGTAGGTAAATCCCTTAGGGATGGTAAGTATGTTGGATGCTGGCTTATGGGTGGAATTCCAGAACATGATGATACTCATAATCATGAGGAATATACCGAAGCCAAGCTCCAGTGCGCTGTGGTCAAATCCGTCAGAGATGTAGGAGCCAAGCCATGCACCGGGCAGAGTCGCAATACTGAAAGGGATTGCTGCGCCGAAAAATACACGGTTCTGGCGGATAAATGCTATTGTGCCTGAAATTGCATTTGTGAGAACTACAAAAATTGATGTTCCAACCACCTGTGGGGCGGATTTAAAAACAGAGGGACTCAGAAACATTATGAAAATGGGGACAAGAATAAGTCCGCCGCCGATGCCTACGAGAGTTCCAAAGGTACCTGTAGCAATACCTAAAATAAGAAAAAATAAAAATTCCATCATAAAAACTTACCACCTTTTCTATGTCATAGGGATTATTATACAGCTATTATTCAAGTTTTGCATTAGCAAAACACACAAATTTACATTTTTAGAAAAAATGTTCTTGATAACATATCCTTTTTTTGGTATAATATTTAGCGTTACGGAGAGGTGTCCGAGTGGTTTAAGGAGCTGGTCTTGAAAACCAGTGATGTCGCAAGGCACCGTGGGTTCGAATCCCACCCTCTCCGCCACGGAGTGGTACTCAAGAGGCTGAAGAGGACGGTTTGCTAAATCGTTAGAGTCGCAAGGCTGCGGAGGTTCGAATCCTCTCCACTCCGCCAGTATGAATTTTTGACCTGCTGCATCCTAATATGTAGCAGGTCTTTTTGCTTTTGTGGCGAATAATAACACTAACGATGGATATGGGACGAGGTGGCAACAATGCCAATAAAATTGCTAGTGGCAGATGGTGACAGAAGGCAGCTGGCGATGCTGGAAAAACTGTTTTCTTTGGAAGATGGAATAGAAATGGTGGCCTGTACGTCCTCCGCAAAGGAACTTCTGCCCATGATATCCGAGAAAAAGCCGCAAATAAGCATTATAGATATTGACTGGCTGGAGCTGAAAGCCCTAGGACTTCAGGACATTATCCCTGAGGCGGCAAAGGAGTCAAAGATTATAGTCCAGTCCTTTATGGATAGTGATTATATGGCTTTGGAGCTTTTGAAAATGGGAGTAAGCTGCTACCTTTTAAAAGGTGATCCGGACATTATGCTTCAAGCTATCAAGGATGTGGGACAGGGACAAAAGTGCGTATATTCCCCAATGGCCCAGGAAGTCCTAGGCAAATACCCCAGCCGCCAGCTGAACTCCTACAACATGGCCAGACTGGGAGAAGTACCGAGGAGAAGATATTAATACATAAAAAAGATTAAGCCATCTGAATGAGCTGACATATCATCAGTTCATCCAGATGGCTTTTTGTGTTGCAGGAAAAATTTTTACTTCTTATGATTCTTCAGGAAGTTTTCAATTCGTGAAAGGGCTTCAGATATTTTGTCGATGGAAGTGGCGTAGGAGCAACGTACATATCCTTCACCGCAGCTGCCGAAGGCATTACCTGGCACAAGGGCCACATGCTCAGACATCAGGAGCTTTTCGGCAAATTCCTCAGAAGTGTATCCAGTGGACTTTATGCTGGGGAAAATATAGAAGGCTCCCTTTGGCTCAAAGCACTCCAGTCCCATTTTTGTAAGACCGTCATATATCAGTCTGCGGCGCTTGTCATATTCAGAAACCATTTTCTTCATGTATTTTTCACCGTGACGGAGGGCCTCCACTGCTGCAATCTGGGCGGTGATGGGGGCGCACAGCATGGTGTACTGATGAATCTTCGTCATTGCTGAAATAAAGGCAGGATTGGAAAGTGCGTAGCCTATGCGCCATCCTGTCATGGCGTATGCCTTGGAAAAGCCATTCAGGAGAATGGTTCTGTCCTTCATTCCAGGCAGGGATGAGAAGCAGATATGCTCTTCTTCGCCGTAGGTCAAATCTCCGTAAATTTCATCAGAAATAACAATGAGATCGTGTTTTTCAGCAAATTCTGCCACAGCCAGCAAATCACTGCGGCTCATAACAGCTCCTGTCGGGTTGTTGGGATAGCCGATGAGAAGTACCTTGGTTTTTGGGGTAACATGGGCTTCCAAATCCGCCGGAGTAACACGGAATTCATTTTCAATTTTCGCCGGTACAGGAACAGCCTTTCCACCAGCCATAATTGTACATGCGCTGTAGGACACATAGCATGGCTCGGGAATGAGCACCTCGTCACCAGGGGAAAGAATAGCTCTGAGGGCTATGTCCAGCGCCTCACTGACACCAACGGTTACAAGAACATCCTTTGCAGCGTCATAGGAAATGCCGTATCTATTTTCGTGAAGCTTTACGATTTCCTGACGAAGCTCCAAAAGACCCCGGTTTGCGGTGTATGAAGTGTAGCCCTGCTCAAGTCCGTACACGCAGCTTTCACGGATGGACCAGGGGGTGACGAAGTCCGGCTCGCCAACGCCCAAGGAGATTACATCATCCATTTCTGCCGCAATGTCAAAAAAGCGGCGGATGCCGGAGGGCGGAACCTGTGAAACTATAGGTGAGATACGCTCTGACCAATCATTTGTACTCATGGTGTCATCACCAGCCTATGGTCACGTTCCTCATCATCAATGATGGTGCCGTCTTTTTTATAAGGCTTCAGCATAAAATGACTGCGTGTAGCGGTTACACCGTCAATGGTGGAGAGTCTGGTTGCTACAAAGTGTGCAACATCCTGCAGGGATTTTCCCTCGATGATTACCAGCAGGTCGAAGCTTCCGGACATGAGGTATACAGTGCGTACCTCGTCAAAGCGGTAGATTCTCTCGGCAATGGCATCGAAGCCAACTTCACGCTGTGGTGTAAGGTTTACCTCTATGATGGAGGTAACGGTATTTTCACCAAGCTTCTCCCAGTTGATGAGTGTATTATAATTAAGGATAATTTTATCTTTTTCCAGCTGCTGAATCTGCTGCTGCACCTCATATTCGCTGCGATGAAGCATTGATGCTATTTCGCTTGCCGGGCGGCGGGCATCGTGTTCAAGAATATCCAGGATATCCTTTGTTTCCTTCATAACGTCCTTCATTGGACAGCCTCCTTTTTATCCGAAAAATTTAAGTAATTGTATCATAAAAGGCTTTATATTGCAATATAACCCCTGTAGCTGTGGCGTAATTCCTGAAAAATTTAATGTTCTTGTGTATACTTCTTTTAGAAGTAAAACAAGGATTGCATATATTTGAGTATTTGTATAAAATAAATCATATGACAGAGAGTATTAGGGAACTGTGTTGAGATGGGAGGCTTTTTGATGATCGTTGGTGATATCCGTGAATTTAATAAATTTTCTACGGATTACCCTGAAGCTGTCCGCAAGGCGCTTCATTATTTAGGCGAGCATAATTTTGCTGAAATCGAGGATGGAAAATACCCTATTGACGGTGAAAATAGTTTTGCCATTGTGCAGCGCTACAATACCCGTCCTGTAGAGAAATGCCGTCCGGAGGCCCATAAGAAGTATGTCGATATTCAATTTCTTGCTGAGGGTGAGGAGTGTCTGGGCTGGTGCCCGCTGAGTCCTGATTTGGATGTTGATGAGGCATATGATGAGGAAAAGGATATAGTATTTTACAAGAAGCTGGTTCCTGACAACGGAATCATTCTGTCCAAGGGCATATTTGCCGTATTGTATCCAAATGACGTGCATCAGCCCTGTGCTTCCACTGGAGAACAGCCTAAGTCTGTAATCAAGGTGGTTGTCAAAATTCTAGCTGATTTAGTGTAAGCTTAGGCATATCTGCGCTGTTTCGTGGGTATGCCTATTTCTGTATGATTATGGAGGTATGTATTTCATGACGGTAAGAAGAATATTTGTAGAGAAGCGCCAGGGCTTTTTCGATATTCCTGCACAGCAGCTTTGTGCGGACCTTGTTGCCAGCTTCCGCCTGACAGGGCTGAAGGCTGTCCGCCTAATTAAAAGGTATGATATTGAGGGCCTCAGTGATGAGGAATATAATGCAACAAAGTCAGTTGTGTTTTCTGAGCCGCCGGTGGATGTTGTCTATGAGGAAGAGCTGCCGGACTTCCCAAATTCCCGTATGTTTGCGGTGGAATTTCTGCCAGGACAGTATGACCAGACCGCTGACTCCGCTGCACAGTGCGTACAGCTGGTAACTCAGAAGGAGCGTCCTACCATTTCCACAGCAAGGGTAATCGTGCTGGTGGGAGATATTGATGATGCCACTTTCCAGGAGATTAAGTCCTACTGCATCAACACAGTAGACAGCCGTGAAGCTGCACTGGAAAAGCCAGAGTCTCTGGAAATGAAAATGGAAGTGCCTGCAGATGTTGAGGTCCTGAAGGGCTTTAATGAGCTTGATGAGGCTGGACTCAAGGCGTTCATGGATTCCCGTGGCTTTGCAATGAGCTTTGAAGATTTGAAGTTCTGCCAGAAGTATTTCAGAGATACTGAGCAGCGTGAACCTACCATCACAGAGCTTCGTGTTATTGATACATACTGGTCTGACCATTGCCGTCATACCACCTTCACCACAGCCATCGATATGGTGGATTTCAGTGAAGGTTACTACACACCTGTACTGGAAGAGGCTTATAACCGTTATCTGGATGACCGTCAGGCGGTTTACGGCAATGAGCAGCGTGATGTGACTCTGATGGATTTGGCTGTTATCGGTATGAAGGCACTGCGCAAGCAGGGCAAGCTGGAGGATTTGGACAAGTCCGATGAGATTAATGCCTGCAGCATTGTTATTAATGCTGATATTGGCGGTAAAAATGAAGAATGGCTGGTTATGTTCAAGAATGAGACACATAACCATCCTACAGAAATAGAGCCTTTCGGCGGTGCGGCAACCTGTCTTGGCGGTGCAATCCGTGATCCGCTGTCCGGAAGATCCTATGTATATCAGGCAATGCGTGTAACCGGAGCTGCAGACCCCAGAAGAAAGCTTTCTGAAACCATGCCGGGCAAGCTTCCACAGAAAAAGATTACCCTTGAGGCAGCAGCAGGATATAGCTCCTACGGCAACCAGATTGGTCTTGCAACTGGCCAGGTAGAGGAGCTTTATCATGACGGATACATGGCAAAGCGCATGGAGATTGGTGCTGTTATTGCAGCAGCTCCCCGTGTAAATGTAGTACGTGAGACTCCTAAGGCTGGAGATGTTATCGTACTGGTGGGCGGACGTACAGGACGTGACGGCTGCGGCGGTGCAACAGGTTCCTCCAAGGAGCATACCCAGGAGTCCCTGACCACCTGTGGAGCTGAGGTTCAGAAGGGTAATCCTCCTACCGAGCGCAAGATTCAGAGACTTTTCCGCAATCCTAAGGTAAGCCAGATGATTAAGCGCTGCAACGACTTTGGTGCAGGCGGTGTATCTGTTGCAATCGGCGAGCTTACTGACGGACTCGTTATTGATTTGGACCGTGTTCCAAAGAAGTATGAGGGGCTGGACGGCACAGAGCTTGCAATCTCCGAGTCCCAGGAGCGCATGGCTGTTGTTCTCAATGCCGATGATGCTGACAGCTTCATTGCCCTTGCAGATGAAGAAAACCTTGAGGCAACCGTTGTTGCACTTGTTACTGACAATGCACGTCTCAACATGAAGTGGAGAGACAAGTCCATCGTTGACCTTTCCCGTGCATTCCTTGATACAAACGGTGTCCGTCAGCACATTACTGTAAAGGTGGAGACTCCGGAAAAAGATGACAGATACCTTTCCAAGCTTCCTGAGGCTGTTGAAGCCTGCGGAACCGATTTGGAGAAGGCTTGGACAGAGAACCTTAAGGACCTCAATGTCTGCAGCAAGAAGGGGCTGGCAGAGCGTTTTGACTCCACCATCGGTGGCAACACTGTACTTATGCCTTTCGGCGGTGCAACTCAGCTGACTCCTGCAGAGGGCATGGTGGCAAAGCTCCCAGTACAGGGGGCAGAAACCACAACCGCTACAGCTATGACATTCGGTCTGAACCCGTATCTCATGGAGTGGAGCCCGTTCCACGGCGCTGTTTACTCCGTTGTTGAGGCAGCAGCAAAGATGGTAGCTCTTGGCGGACACAGCGATAAGATTCGCCTTACCTTCCAGGAATATTTTGAAAGCCTTGGAAATGACAGCAGCAAGTGGGGCAAGCCTTTCAGTGCTCTTCTGGGTGCTCTTTGGGCACAGCATGAGCTGGAGATTCCTGCCATCGGCGGCAAGGACTCCATGTCCGGAACCTTCATGGACATTCATGTACCTCCAACACTGGCTGCATTTGCTGTGGATGTCATGAACGCTGAGGATGCTATTTCTCCTGAGTTCAAGTTCGCTGGAAACAAGGTATACATGATTCCGGCTCCACGTGATGAATATGACATGCCGGTATTCGACAAGCTGAAAAAGAATTTTGCAAAGATTACCAAGCTCATTCAGGACAAAAAGGTGTTCTCTGCAATCAGCGTAAGAAACGGCGGTGTGGCGGCTGCAATCACCAAGATGTGCCTGGGCAATACCATTGGCTTCAAATTTGGTACTACCATGAGCAAAGAGGCGCTCTTCAGACCGGATTACGGCTCAATCATTATTGAGACAGCACAGAACTTTGATGCTGCTGAGGCACTTTCTGGTACTGGCTGCTATGAGCTGGGTGAGACCACCAATGTTAAGAGCATTGTATGCGGTCAGGCAGCTATTCTGCTTCAGGAGGCTGAAAAGGCATTTACAGCTCCTCTTGAGCAGATTTTCCCAACAAGCACAAAGACCATTGACAAAAAGGTTCCGGCATTCATCTATGATGCAGGAAACAAGATTTCCAGAAGCATCAGCATTGCAAAGCCGAGAGTATTTATTCCTGTATTCCCAGGAACAAACTGCGAGTACGACAGTGCCCGTGCCTTTGAACGTGCTGGAGCAGAGGCGGAGACACTTATTGTCCGCAACCTGACCCCTGGCGCAGTTGAGGAAACTGTTGATGCCATTGTAGAGGGTATCAAGAAGGCTCAGATTATTATGCTGCCTGGCGGATTCAGCGGCGGCGATGAGCCGGATGGTTCCGGAAAGTTCATTGCAGCTATGTTCCGCAATCCGAGAATCAAGGAAGAGACTATGAAGCTCCTGCAGAAGCGTGACGGTCTCATGCTGGGTATCTGCAACGGCTTCCAGGCTCTCATTAAGCTTGGGCTTGTTCCCTATGGCGAGATTCGTGACCTGGAGGAGAACAGTCCAACCCTTACTCACAACAATATCGGCCGTCATGCATCCTGCATGGTCCGCACCAAGGTTGTGTCCAACCTGTCACCGTGGTTCAACAATGTTCCAGTTGGGGCGGTTCATACAGTGGCTATTTCCCACGGCGAAGGCCGCTTCGTTGCGGATCAGGAGCTTATTTCCAAGCTCAGACTTCGTGGACAGATTGCTACACAGTATGTTGACAGCAGCGGTGCTCCTACACTGAATATGCCGTTTAACCCCAATGGTTCTGTGGATGCTATTGAAGGTATCACAAGCCCTGACGGCAGAGTTCTTGGAAAGATGGGTCATTCTGAGCGTACAGGCATGTCTGTCAGCAAGAATGTTCCAGGTGAAAAGGATCAGCTCATCTTTGAAGCTGGCGTGCGTTATTTCAAATAAGCATTTTTGGAAGGCTTCCATTTCGAGAGGAATGGGGGCCTTTTTCTTTTGCACATTTGTAACATATTAAATTTTCGTAAATTTAGGATAGTTGATATTGCAATTTAATTTAAAAGAGTATACAATAAACATGATGAAATGTCGAAAAAAATATACAATTACAATATTTTTACTTTGATATGACTTAAATTTAAAAACATACCAAAAAAATGATATTGTTTTCGATGTTTTATCACAGTATTTATAAGAATATATGTGTATTTCCTATTTGTTTATCTTCTTTCATGAAAAATTTTTCAAAAAAGTTTTTTCAAAAAGAAGGAGTTTGATAGGAAAAAGTAGAAATCTATGTCAGAAAAAAGCTTACAGATAGAGAGGGGTCTCTACTAGTAAACTTTGTAATGAACAATTGTTCAGAAACTAAAATTTTATTTTGAAAGGAGGTGCGGCTATGCGTCATATCGTTTTGCTCTGTTCTGCAGGTCTTTCAACTAGGGTTTTGATGAAGAAGATGGAGGAAGAAGCATCCCGTCAGGGATATGAGTGTACAATCTCAGCTTATCCGCTTTCCCAGATTGTTGAAGCTGCATCAGATGCTGATGTGTTCTTGCTTGCGCCGCAGGCAGCACATTCTATTGCTGAGCTTCAGGTGAAGTATCCAAACATTCCTTCCAGCGTAATTCCGCAGAAGCTTTATGCTGCAGTGGATGCAGTTGAGATTTTGGATCTTGCGCAGAAGACAGTAAAGGACTACTAAGGGTTATCTTTGATTCGTCTGCTTAATGGGGTTTGCAGGCGGTCATTAATTGAAAGGGGAATTATTCATGGCTAAAAAGTATGTAATGGCACTCGATGCAGGTAC
>CAVAVT010000036.1:0-14549 GCA_963592185.1 bacterium
AAACAGAAATATGAATGCGATTCGTTTTTGCGTAATTCCGGAGGGATGGGCTGTGTATCCTGTAAATATCAAAATAAGGGACAGGCTCTGTGTCATTGTAGGCGGCGGAAGAGTTGCCCTCAGGAAGATGAAGGGTCTCCTAGCTGAGGGAGCAAGAGTCAGGGTTGTGGCTCCTGTAATGATTCCGGAGATAGAGACTCTGGCAGAAGAATATGCTGTGGAGCTTATAAAAAAGCCATACTCAAAAGAAGTAATTGAGGGGGCTTTTTTACTGTTCTGTGCCACTGATGACAGGGCGGTCAACGGCCGGGCTGCAGAGGATGCAGAAAAACTTGGCATATTGGTAAATTGCGCAGATGACCTTGAGAAAAGCTGTTTTACCCTGCCGGGAAACGTAAGGCGTGGGGACCTTCTCATTACTGTGTCCACAGGGGGAGCGAGCCCGGAGCTTTCAAGGCTCCTTAGAAAAAGGCTTCAGGAAAAGTATGGTACCTTTTGGGAAGAATGGCTGCAGCGGCTGAAAAGGCTTCGGCAGGAGGCTCGGGAAAAAATCCCGGGAAGCCGGAACCGTGGAGAGTTTTGGCGTGAAGTGCTGACGGAACATATACTGGATTTGGTGGAGAGCGGCAGACAGGAAGAGGCGGAGGAAGAGATTAGGAATGCAATTGGTTGTTATAGGGCTGAACCATAAGACAGCACCGGTAGAGGTCAGGGAGCATTTTTCCCTGGACCGGGAAACTGTGCTGGAAGGGCTCCGTAATCTTGATGAATATGAAGGCATACAGGAGGCTGTAATACTGTCCACCTGCAACAGAAGCGAAATATATGCTGTGCTGGATGAGGACGAGGCGGACCTCCGGCTGTTTATGGCAGATATTACAGGCAATGACGAGGATATAGAGGAATATACCTATACCTTTTATAACGAAGAATGCATAAGGCATCTGCTGAGGGTGTCCTCCAGTCTGGATTCACTTATCATCGGTGAGGGGCAGATTCTGAGCCAGGTGAAACAGGCATACTCCCTGGCGGTGGAGGCCGGAGCAACGGATACGGTTATGAACCTTCTTTTCAACAGAGCCATTGCCACGGGAAAAAGGGTCAGGACAGAGACACGTATCGCCTTCAGTGCCGTTTCAGTAAGCTATGCAGCTGTGGAGCTTGCAAGAAAGCACTATGGGGATTTGTCCTCTGCAAAGGTTCTGATTTTGGGAGCCGGGAAAATGGCGGAGCTTACAGGAAGGCATCTCATGGCAAGGGACGTGGGAGAAATCTTTGTGGCAAACCGCCACATGGAAAAGGCTCAGGCTCTGGCGGAGGCCTTCGGGGGAAAAGCTGTACCATTCAGGGAGGCAATAAAAAGGGCAATGACTGTGGACATTGTGGTAACTTCCACAGGAGCGCCGCATTATGTGGTAAAATCCTGGGAAACCAAGCAGCTGATGGCACGCCGCAAGGATAAGCCGATAATGTTTATAGATATTGCGGTTCCCCGTGATGTGGAGCCGGAAGTGGGAGATATAAAAGGGGTAACCCTCTACAACATCGACGACCTGGAGGAGGTTGTGGACGAGCACAAGGAGGAACGCCGACAGGAAGCTTTCCAGGCGGAATCCATTGTAGAGGAGGAAACCCAGGGGCTTTTGGACCGGTATCAATACCTTTACCTAAGACCTGTAATGGCACAGCTTTCCGAGCGTGGGGAGCGGATTAGAAAGCGTGAGCTAAGAAGGGTGCTGCCAAAACTTCACGACCTGTCGGAAGAGGAGCTTAAGGCAATCGAGCATATGTCGGAAATGCTTGTTAGAAAGCTTCTTCGTGAGCCAATGAGGACTCTTAATGCATCAGCTGGAACACAGCAGGAACAACAATGTGTGGATGCGGCAAAGCTTCTTTTCAAACTTGATACCATACCGGAGGTTGGGGTGGATAATGAGGGATAAAATAGTAATTGGAACACGTAAAAGTGCACTGGCACTGTGGCAGGCGGACTATGTTGCGGACTGCATCAAGGAAAAATATCCGGAGATTACAGTTGAGAAAAAGCTGATAGTCACTAAAGGAGATAAAATATTGGACACTCCCTTGGCAAAAATCGGCGGAAAGGGCCTTTTCACCAAAGCTTTGGAGGATGAAATGCTTGCCGGGGACATTGATATTGCGGTTCACAGCCTGAAGGACGTGCCAACGGAGCTTCCAGAGGGGCTTAAGATAGCGGCAATAACCAAACGCTTCGATCCGGGGGATGCACTGGTAAGCCCCAAATACGGCACACTGGACAAGCTTCCCAAGGGGGCTAAAATCGGTACTTCAAGTCTCAGGCGAAGCGCCCAGCTTCTCCACGCAAGGCCGGATTTAAAGATTGAAAGCCTCCGTGGAAATGTAAACACCCGGCTTCAAAAGCTTGAGGACGAAAATTTTGACGGAATAATACTGGCTGTTGCCGGTTTGAAAAGACTAGAAATGGAGGATCGAATCACCCAGGTGCTGCCGGTGGAAATATGCCTTCCGGCTGTTGGACAGGGGGCACTTGCAATAGAGGCAAGACGGGATGATGAAGAAATCCTATCAATTATAGATTTTTTGAATGATGAAACAACTGTGGCATGTACCAATGGAGAAAGAGCCTTTCTGAAAGCTGTCGAAGGGGGCTGTCAGGTTCCCGTGGGGGTTTATGGAACACCTTCAGAGGATGGAATTTTATTGGAGGCGGTTATTGCCTCTGTTGACGGAAAGCAGCTTTACCGTGACAGTGTTCAGGGAAGCCCAGAGGAAGCGGAGCATCTTGGAAAGGCTTTGGCTGACAGGCTTTTGAATGCCGGAGGACGTAAAATATTGCAGGAGCTGGGACTGCTCAAGGAGGATGTGTGAATGGCTGAAATTGTATATCTTGTGGGAGCAGGTCCGGGCGATCCGGAGCTTCTCAGCCTGAAGGCTGTCCATTGCCTGGAAAAGGCTCAGGTGGTGGTTTACGACAGGCTGGCTGACGAGCACATCTTGAAACATGCCCCGGAGAATGCAGAGTTTATATACGTTGGAAAAGCCTCCAGCAACCACACCATGAAACAGGAGGATATCAACCAGCTTTTGGCGGACAAGGCCCTTGAGGGAAAAAGGGTTGTCAGGCTGAAGGGCGGCGACCCATTTGTTTTCGGAAGAGGTGGCGAAGAGGCTCTTGTTCTTGAGAAAAATGGAGTTCCCTTTGAAATAGTTCCGGGAATCACCTCGGCTATTTCAGTTCCTGCATATGCCGGAATCCCTGTGACCCATAGAGCTGTAGCTACTTCATTTTCCGTAATAACCGGCCATGAAGATCCCACCAAGCCGGAGTCCCAGATGAAGTGGGACAAGCTGGCTACTGGAACGGATACACTGGTGTTCCTCATGGGAATCCAGAATCTCCCTAAGATAACAGCAAAGCTGATGGAAAACGGAAGAGCCGGAGATACTCCTGCAGCGGTGATACGCTGGGGTACTAAGCCAGAGCAGCAGGTACTTACCACCACCGTGGAAAAGGCTGCTGAGGATGTGAAAAAGGCTGAGCTGAAGCCACCGGCAATCTTCATTGTGGGAGAAACCGTTGCCCTTCGGGACAAGCTGAAGTGGTTTGACAACAAGAAACACAAAAAGCTCTTCGGCAAAAATATTCTGGTTACAAGAGCCAGAGCGCAGGCATCGGCACTTTCTGAAAAGCTCAAGGCTTTGGGTGCAAACTGCATTGAAGTTCCTGCCATCCGCCTTACGGACCCGGAGGATAACTGGCGTGCAGCAGATGCAGCGATTCGCAGTATTGGCGTACATCAAAGGGCCTACAAGCTGGTCATTTTCACCAGTCCCAACGGTGTAAACCGCTTCCTTGACAGAATGATGCTTTTGGGAAAGGACATACGCAGCCTCGGCACCATGATGACAGCAGCCATAGGCTCCTCCACCGCAGCAGCAATGAAAAAACGAGGTCTCATAGCTGATGTTATCGGCAAGGAGTTCCGGGCAGAAGGTCTGGTGGATGCTCTACGGGGCCGGGTGTGTAATGGCTGGAGAGTTCTAATTCCACGGGCACAGGAGGCTAGGAATCTCCTTCCAGAGGAGCTGGAGGAAATGGGAGCTTCCGTAGATGTGGTTCCAGTGTACCGCACAGTTATGGACGAGGAAAGCCGAGACAAGCTTCGGTCCGTAGTGGAATCAGAGAAAATAGATTTGGTGACCTTCACCAGCTCCTCCACCGCCAGCAATTTTGTAAAGCTCCTTGGAGGCAGGGAAGAGGCTGGAAAATTCTTTTCCAATGGAGATATCCGCACAGCCTGCATAGGCCCTATAACGGCGGATACCTGCAGGGAACTGGGAATCCCGGTTGACATGATTTCAAATGAGTATACCATTGACGGCCTTGTGGAAAAGATAGTAGAAAACATGGCCGATGGAGAGAATTGATTTTTCGATAAATGGGAGGAAGAATAATGATAAGCCAGAAGCTTCGTCCACGCCGTATGCGTATTTCTGAAAATATAAGGGCAATGGTAAGGGAAACCATCATTACCCCAAAGGATTTTGTATATCCAATCTTTGTTGTTCCCGGTGAGAATGTAAAGGAAGAAATCCCCAGTATGCCCGGCTGTTACCATCTTTCCGTGGACAATGCGGTCAAGCTTGCAAAGGAGCTTTACGCCCTTGGTATTCCAGCTGTTGAGGTATTCGGACTTCCTGAGTACAAGGACGAAATCGGCTCCAGCGCATGGGATATGACCAGCCCTGTACAGCGTGCCATTGATGCCATAAAGAAGTCTCTCCCGGATATGGTTATTGTGGGAGATGTGTGTCTTTGCCAGTACACCAGCCACGGCCACTGCGGAAAGCTTTGCGGACACTATGTGGACAATGATTCCACACTGGAGCTTCTCCAGAAGGTGGCTGTAAGCCAGGCTAAGGCAGGAGCGGATATCGTAGCTCCCTCCGACATGATGGACGGCCGTGTGGGTGCAATTCGTGAGGCATTGGATGGGGAGAATTTCCAGAATGTGTCCATTATGTCCTATGCGGTAAAATATGCTTCTGGATACTACGGCCCATTCCGTGATGCGGCAGACAGTGCACCGCAGTTCGGCGACCGCCGTCAGTACCAGATGGACCCGGCGAATGTTCGTGAGGCAATGAAGGAAACTGAGCTGGATATTGCCGAGGGCGCAGATATCATCATGGTTAAACCTGCACTGGCATACCTTGATGTGGTACGCCAGGTAAGGGACAGCATTGACCATCCTGTGGCTACTTACAATGTCAGCGGCGAGTACTCCATGGTGAAGGCTGCTGCACAGAAGGGCTGGATTGATGAAAAGCGTATCGTTCTTGAGACTCTTACCAGCATGAAGCGTGCCGGTGCGGACATCATTATCACCTATCATGCAATGGATGCCGCAAGATGGCTCAACGGGGAGGATTAAAAATGAATCTTGAAAAATCAGCCGCAGCCTTTGCGGAAGCAAAAAAATACATGCCGGGAGGCGTAAACAGCCCGGTTCGCTCCTATCAGAACGTGGACTGCGACCCTCCGTTTATTGCAAGAGCACAGGGAAGCAGAATCTATGATATTGATGGAAATGAATACATAGACTATGTTGGCTCCTGGGGTCCAATGGTGGTGGGACACGCCCATCCCAATGTGGTGAAGGCTCTCCAGGAGGCTGCAGCCCGTGGAACAAGCTACGGCGCACCTACCTGTATTGAGACGGAGCTGGCAAAGCTGGTGCAGTCCGTATATCCTTCCATGGAAGTAATGCGCATGGTCAACTCCGGCACTGAGGCTACCATGAGCGCTCTTCGCCTTGCCAGAGGATATACCGGCAGAGAAAAAATCATTAAATTCATCGGCTGCTATCACGGACACAGCGACAGCCTTTTGGTAAATGCTGGCTCCGGTCTTGCTACCTTTGGCATCCCCAGCTCCCCGGGAGTTACAGAGGGAACAGCAAAGGATACAATTTCCCTTCCATACAACGATATTGAGGCATTTGAAAAGGTTATGGATGAGGTTGGAGACCAGGTAGCGGCTGTTATAATTGAGCCGGTGGCTGGCAACATGGGATGTATTCCGCCAAAGCAGGGATATCTTCCTAAAATGCGTGAAATCACCAAGGCGCACGGAACTCTGCTGATTTTTGACGAGGTAATGTGCGGATTCAGAGCATCCCTTGGAGGAGCGCAGTCAGCCTACGGAGTAAAAGCTGACATTACCTGTCTTGGAAAAATCATTGGCGGAGGGCTGCCTGTGGCTGCCTACGGCGGACGTGAGGAAATCATGCGACAGGTTTCGCCGGATGGTCCGGTTTATCAGGCTGGTACACTTTCCGGCAATCCCCTTGCAATGACCGCAGGTGTGGAGACTTTGAAAATCATCACCGCAGAGCCGGAGCCGGGAGAGGCGGACTACAGCCGTATGCTAACCCTTAAGACCAAGAAACTGGTTTTGGGCTTTGTGGCAGCTGCAAAGAAGGCTGGAGTAAAAATTCAGGCACATCAGGCTGGATCCATGTTTTGTATTTTCTTCAATGAAAATGAGGTCTGGAACTATGATGATGCCACTTCCTGCGACCAGGAGGCTTTCAAGGTATGGTTCATGGCCATGCTGGAGCAGGGAATCTATATCGCTCCATCTCCATACGAGACGCTCTTTATGTCCGGCGCCCACAGTGACGAGGACATTGACCGCACAATCGCTGCAGCTGAAAAGGCCTTTGCAAAGGTAGCTGAAGCTAAAAAATAAAACATGGGAAGAAGGTTGATTCATGACAAACATCCATCAGGAGATTAATGCTATTATTGCCGTGGTAGGAAAACAAGAGTTTCTCAATATGCTGCTTCTTCCTGCAGCAATGCTGATTTGCTCATTTTTTATAGGATTATTCCTCAACCGGCTTGTACAGAGCCGTATAGACAAGCATCTGGATGTAGATGAAACCACATTCAAATTTGTTGTAATAAAGGCCCTGAAGGGGCTGCCTCTCTCGTGGTGCATGGGTGTGGGCGTGTACTGGATGCTTAAGGTTATGGATTTGCCGGCGGCAATAGACCAGCTGCTGTCCTACATACTTTTTGCCATCATCATACTGACCATTACCAGTGTATTGGCAAGAGCGGTGTCTGGAATTATTGATATCCGCATAGAAAATGCGAATATCGGGGCGGCAAAAAGCACTCTGCTGCAGGCTATTGTAACAGCCATCATATATGGTATTGGTATACTTATCGTCCTTGACCGCTGCGGAATATCTGTAGCGCCGATTATTACGGCTCTGGGTGTCGGCGGTATGGCTGTGGCATTAGGTCTCCAGGACACTCTGGCAAATGTGTTTGCAGGAATATTTCTCATAGTGTCCAAGCAGCTGAACATGGATGATGTAGTGAAGCTCAGTACTGGAGAAACCGGCCGTGTATATGATATAAGCTGGCGATACACTACCCTTCACACTGTTCTTGGCAACATGGTTGTTGTACCAAACAGCCAGCTGGCAAAGTCCACCATCGTGAACTATAACCTGCCTGAACCAGACATCAAGGTTACTCTTCAGATAGGTGTGGGATATGAAAGCGATTTGGACAAGGTTGAAAGGGTTACTGTAGAGGTGGCAAAGGAAGCCATGGACCTGGTTGACCATCAGATAGAAAAGGAGCCTTTCATACGTTATACAGAGTTTGGTGATTCAGCCATCAATTTCACTGTATATCTTAGCACTTCCAATTACATGAGCCAGACTTTGCTGAAGCATGAATTCATCAAGGCTGTCACTAAAAGATACCGGGAAGAGGGAATTAATATTCCATATCCGATACAGACAGTTATTGGAGAAAAAATTCCGCAGTAATTGGGTTAAAACCATATTTTGTTGAGAGTGAATTACAGCCACTATATCTAGTGGCTGTTTTTTATCCACAGAATTGGGTAAAATAAAAAAGTTATCCACCGAAGTGGCGTGAAACAGAAATTTTATACAGTAAATCTAAAGGTACTCCAAAAAGCCGACAGGGGTTCAAATCCCATGGTTATAATGACAGCGGTATTTTTCGGAATGTCAATAATGAATAAAATTTCAATTTTAAGAATAAGTATGAATAGTGTTCTGTGGATAAGTGATAACTACATGCTGTGGTTACATTGACACGGTGTGGCATATATTGTATAATCGCTTATGTAAATTTCCCCAAGACTATGGGGGGATGCCATTGAAGTTTGTGGATTGAATATGCATAAGATTATGCATATGTGAATAAAAATAAACTAGAGAAAAGAGAAATGCACAATGCAGAAAATACGTAAACGAACCGGCGAGGTTGTAAGCTACGATTCCAGCAAGATTACAGATGCCATCCGCAAGGCCAACTTTGAATCCGTTGACCCTACATTTGGCACTACACAGCTGAGAAGTCTTACCGAGCAGGTCGAAAAGGAAATCTTCACAAAGAAGGTTCCACCAGTGGAGTTTATTCAGGACACAGTTGAACGAGTTTTGATTAAGAACAACTATGCATCCACCGCAAAGGCATACATTCTGTATCGTGCAGAGCATACCAAGATTCGCCAGGCTCAGGGAAGCCTGATGGAAATTTACAGGGAGCTTACCTTTAAGAACGCAAAGGATGCGGACATAAAGCGTGAGAATGCAAATATCGATGCGGACACAGCCATGGGAACCATGCTGAAGTATGGCTCTGAAGGCTCCAAATACTTCATCGACAACTACATCCTTCCGAAGGATATTGCTGCAGCCCATATTGACGGCGACATCCACATCCACGACAAGGATTTCTACATGCTGACAGAAACTTGTTGCCAGATTGATTTGCTGAAGCTTTTCAAAGATGGCTTTTCCACAGGCCACGGATACCTTCGTGAGCCGAATGACATCCGTTCCTATGCAGCCCTTGGATGTATTGCAATTCAGGCAAACCAGAATGAGATGCATGGCGGACAGGCTGTGCCGAACTTTGATTATTCAATGGCTCCCGGCGTGAAAAAGACCTTCCGCAAGCAGTATTTCCAGCAGCTGGCAGCATACATCTGCACAGCCCTTGGCATGGACTACGAGGACAGCAAGCTTTTGGTAGCTGCTGTGAAAAAGGATTTGAAGCTGGATGTTACCCTTGGTGAAAGCGATACCTTCCGGAATGCTCTTATGGGCTATCTTCCCAAACATCAGGCTGACGGAGGCTATCAGTACATCACTTCTATACAGGCTGGCAATGCCCATGATTACGCTGTAAAGGCTGCCTACGATGAAACTGATAAGGCTACCTACCAGGCAATGGAGGCACTTATTCACAATCTGAATACCATGAACTCCCGTGCTGGCGCTCAGGTGCCCTTTAGCTCCATCAACTATGGAACGGATACCTCCCCGGAGGCACGGATGGTTGTCAGAAACCTGCTGAAGGCTACCATGGCAGGACTTGGCAATGGTGAAACCCCCATTTTCCCTGTACAGATATTCAAGGTTAAGGAAGGGGTCAACTACAATCCTGGAGATCCTAACTACGACCTTTACCAGCTGGCAATCAAGACCTCTGCAAAGAGGCTTTTCCCTAACTTCAGCTTTTTAGATGCCCCCTTCAACCTTCAGTATTACAAGGAAGGGGACTACAACAGCGAGGTTGCATACATGGGATGCCGTACACGTGTAATGGGAAATGTGTATGATCCCAGCCGTGAGGTTACCTGCGGCCGTGGCAACCTGAGCTTCACCAGTGTGAACCTTCCACGGCTTGCAATTAAAGCAAAGGGCGATATCAAGAAGTTCTACGAGGAGCTGGACAGCGTAACTGAGCTGGTTGTACGCCAATTGCTGCACCGCTTCAAGATTCAGTGCAGCAAAAAGGGCCGCAATTATCCATTCCTCTTTGGTCAGGGTGTATGGATTGACTCCGATAATGTGGGGCCGGATGATTCCGTTGCCGAGGTATTGAAGCATGGAACCCTTTCCATGGGATTTATCGGTCTTGCTGAGTGTCTGAAGGCCCTCATCGGCGAGCATCATGGCGAAACCGAGGAGGCTCAGAAGCTTGGTCTTGAAATCGTTGGACATATGAGACAGAAAATGGACGAGCGTTCCAAGGAAACCGGTCTGAACTTCACACTGCTGGCAACTCCGGCAGAGGGACTCAGCGGAAGGTTTGTAAAGCTTGACCGAGAGCTTTATGGAGCAATTCCGGGCGTTACAGACAGGGATTACTACACCAACAGCTTCCATGTTCCGGTGTACTATCCAATTTCCGCTGCAAGAAAAATCAAGCTGGAGGGTCCGTATCACAACCTTACCAATGCAGGACATATCAGCTATGTGGAAATGGACGGAGATCCCACAAAGAATCTGAAGGCCTTTGAGGCAATTATCCGCTGTATGCATGACAACGGCATTGGCTATGGCTCCGTGAACCATCCGGTTGACAGAGACCCGGTATGCGGATACAACGGCATTATAGATAATGTATGCCCCAAGTGCGGACGTACTGAGGCAGAGCATCATCACCGCATCGTAATTCCACGTATGAGCTGCACCGACAACTGATGCAGGCGTCAATATAGAAAGGAAGTAGTAAAATGAGCCAGATGAGCTTAAATGGAGTAGAGGTAATTGTACAGGGCATTGACGATATGACAGAGCAGGAAGCTGCAAATTATATAGACTATATCCGTCAGCGTGTAGATGAGGATTTGGAAAGCCTCACTATTACAGCTGAATCAGACGGCAATGTGGCATTGGATTATTCCCTTCGCCCTCGTAAGTTCGAGCGTATCCGCCGTATCACCGGATATTTGGTAGGAACCATCGACCGCTGGAACAATGCGAAGAGGGCCGAAGAGCACGACAGAGTTAAGCATGGCATCCGTTAAGCTGTCCGGCACAGTCAACGACTCCGTAGTGGATGGGGAAGGCTGGAGATATACAGTCTTTGTACAGGGCTGTCCCCACGGCTGCCCGGGATGCCATAATCCCGGAACCCATGATTTCAATGGTGGCTATGAGGGGGACACGGATGAACTTTTAAAGGAAATCCTTGAAAATCCCCTGCTGGAGGGAATAACCCTCAGCGGAGGAGAACCCTTCTGCCAGCCACAGCCTTTGGCGGAGCTTGCTGGAAAGGTCCATGAGCATAATCTGAGCGTATGGTGCTATACGGGATATACTCTGGAGCAGCTGATGGCTTCTGACCGGCCCGGAGTAAGTGAGCTTTTAAATGAAATTGATGTGCTGGTTGACGGTCCTTTCATAGAGTCTGAAAGGGATTTGACACTGGCATTCAGGGGCAGCAGGAATCAGCGTGTCATTGATATGGAGAAAACCCGTAAGTCAGGACAAGTTGTTCTCCATGATACTCAGGATGAAGATTACTGAGTCGTAAAGCGTTGAACTGCTGAAATACAGAGTTATAGAGTTATAGAGTTATAGAGTCAAAGAAGACTCCCCAGAGAGAATTGAACCTAATTAAACGGTTTTGATTCTCTTTTGGGGAGTTTTTTATATGTTTTATTGCATGTTTATTGTATACATTGGCTATACTATTGCGAACTATTATAAAACGGTATATAATCTATAACATATTGTATATGTATTTTGCATAAGAAATATAGTGTATAATATAAGGACACATGAAAATAACATTTACAAAATATCATCATTTTGTAAATAGCTGTTTTTAATATGTGAGCTGTCATCTAACTGTGTAGGATGTCAGTATCAAGAAATATTGGAGGGGAGAGCATGAATTCCGACATTACCATAAAAATGCCCAGATGCAAGGGCTGTGGAATTTGCGTGGAATTTTGTCCGAAAAATGTTCTGGGGATAGATGAACTGGGCAAGGTTCAAGTTCTTGATCCGGAGGCATGTATCGGCTGTGGACAGTGCGAGCTTCGCTGTCCTGATTATGCAATTTTTGTAGACAGGGGGGCGGCGAAATGAGCAACAAGGCGAGACTGATGCAGGGAAATGAAGCCTGCGCCGAAGGAGCTATTGCCGCAGGAGTCCGTTTCTTCGCTGGCTACCCTATTACTCCTTCCACTGAAATAGCAGAAACCATGGCAAAGCTTCTTCCGAAAGTTGGCGGCAAGTTCGTACAGATGGAGGATGAGATTGCCAGTGTTGGAGCCATCCTTGGTGCATCCCTTTCCGGAGAAAAGGTTATGGATGCCACCAGCGGTCCGGGATTTTCACTGAAGCAGGAGCTTATTGGCTACGCTGCCTGTGCGGAGATTCCAGCTGTAATTGTTGATGTACAGCGTGTAGGTCCGGCAACTGGTCAGCCAACATCCCCTTCACAGGGTGATGTTATGCAGGCTAGATGGGGCACCCACGGAGATCATCCCATGATTGCGCTGGCTCCCTGGAGTGTAAGAGAAACCTTTGATGCCACTGTAATGGCTGTAAATTACGCTGAAAGATTCCGTACTCCGGTAATCCTCCTCATGGATGAAGTAGTTGGACACCTTCGTGAGAGAGTTGTTCTTCCGGAGCAGGATGAAATAGAGATTTATCCTAGAAGAAAACCGAAAAAGACCCGTGCAGAGGGATATCAGCCCTTTACTCCAGATGAGGATTTGGTGCCAAATGTGGCTGACTTCGGCACAGGATACCATATACATGTAACAGGACTTATTCACGATGAGACAGGATTCCCCTCCGGAAGTCCGCAGGTTACTGAGGAGTCAATCCGCCGTCTCCATCAGAAAATAGAGATTGCCCGTGATGAAATCACCCATGTGGAAAGCTACTTCATGGAGGATGCGGAGTATGCTGTGGTTTCCTTTGGCGGCGCTGCCCGTACAGCTTATGAGGCTGTGAAAAATGCCCGTGAAAAGGGAGTAAAGGTTGGCATGGTGCGTCTTATGACCATCTGGCCTTTTGCTGACAAGGTTATTGCATCAGTTTCCAGTAAATTAAAGGGTATTCTCGTGGCCGAAATGAATTATGGACAGATTGTACATGAGGTTGCCCGTGCAGCAAATGGAAACTGCCCTGTTGAACTTTGCGCAAAGTATGACATGCTTGATTTCGAGCCTGATGAGGTAGAAGCAGCTATTCACAAGCTTATTGAGAAATGTGCAGGAGGCGAAGAGTAATGGAAAGAAGTTTTGAAAAATATTTCCGCCAGAACCGCCTGCCACACCTTTGGTGCCCAGGCTGCGGAAACGGCATAGCAATGAAGGCCATCGTTATGGCAATTGAGAAAAAGGGTCTTTCACAGGATAACACGGTTATAGTATCCGGTATCGGATGCTCCTCCCGTGCCTCCGGATACATGGATTTTGACACCCTTCATACAGCCCATGGACGTGCAATTCCTTTTGCTACAGGAATCAAGCTTGCCCATCCAGAGCTGAATGTAATAGTTATCACTGGCGACGGTGACTGCACAGCCATCGGCGGCAATCACTTCATCCATGGCTGCAGAAGAAATGTGGACCTGACAGTGGTTCTTTTCAACAATAATATTTACGGTATGACCGGCGGACAGGCTTCCCCAACCACCCCTTTGGGCGGTAAGGCAACCACAGCTCCCTACGGCTCCGTAGACCGTCCTTTTGATCCCTGCAATCTTGCACAGGCAGCAGGTGCCACCTATGTGGCACGCTCAACCGCTTTTCATGTGAAGCATCTCAGCGACATGATTGCGGATGGACTGGACAATAAGGGATTCTCTTTCATTGAGGCAATGGTACAGTGCCCCACAGCTTTCGGACGAAAGAACAAAATGGGCAGTCCTGCCAATATGATGAAGTTCATGCGTGACAATGCTGTAATGAAGGCTGCATGGGACAAACTTCCAGAGGAGAAAAAGCTGGAGCCTAAATTCCCAATCGGCGTGTTCTATAATGCTGGGGATACTGACTATGCAACAGCCTATGACAAGGTAATCGAAGCTGCGGGAGGTGCCGCAAAATGAGAAAGGAACTTAGATTTTCAGGCTCAGGCGGACAGGGTGTAATCACCGCCGCAATTATTTTCGCAGAATCAGCTGTTGCTGAGGGCAAGGAGGCCGCACAGTCCCAGTCCTATGGACCGGAGGCACGTGGAGGCGCATCTAAGGCTGAGGTTATTGTATCAACGGACCCAATCTATCATCCCCATGTACTGGTGCCTGATGTGGTGCTTGCCATGACCCAGAAGGCCGCAGATAAGTACAGCCACGACTTGAATCCGGATGGAATTTTGCTTCTGGATACGGATTTGGTTCCAGAGGTTCCTGACTTCCCTCATACAGTACGCATTCCTATTACGAAGCTGGCTGTTGAGCGTCTTGGAAAGTCACTTTTTGCAAATATTGTTGCACTTGGAGCTATTGTACGTCTCACCGATATGGTATCTTTGGATACTGTGAAGCAGTCTGTGGCTAACCGTGTTCCGCCGCATACGGTGGATAAGAATATGGAGGCGCTGCAAATCGGTTGGGATGAGGCCGGCAAGCAGCTCTAAAATACGTAAATTTTTTAAATCTTATATAGTCCCAGAGATATACCCTTTGTCGACAACCTCTCGGACCTAGATTGGCTTAGCACCAAGGCC
>CAVAVT010000037.1:0-14255 GCA_963592185.1 bacterium
CGAAGTGTTTGTCAAGAACTTTTTTAGAATTCTTTTTCTTCGTTATTTGATTTTCCTTTCTTTGCCTTCAGCTTGCTGAGCTTTCCAAGCTCGCCATCAGCTGACGACTTGTATTATGTTACACTAATGGAATCACTTTGTCAACACTATTTTAAAAAAAATTAAAGTAAATGAACAATGATTATTGCAAGCACTCCCGGTATACCGAAGAAGCCAGCTATCAGTGCCTTGAAGAAGGTTATTTCTATTCCTAGGCCAAAGAAATTCACGATGCAGAGAAGAATTGCACCGATGATTCCATTATATACCAGCCTCCAAAAAAGTCTTACCGGCAAGGATACAACCTTTCCAATAATGCAGAGCACAATAAGCCCTACAGCAAATGCCGCTATTACTCCTGATGTAAGCATGAATGTTTCTCCTTAATCTATGTCAAATTTCCCTGCGGTTCTCCATTGCTTTGGAGAGGGTAACTTCATCTGCATACTCCAGGTCGCCCCCCACAGGCAGTCCATGGGCTATACGTGTCACCTTGATTCCCATGGGCTTAAGAAGCCGTGCAATGTACATGGCCGTTGCCTCACCTTCCACATTTGGATTGGTGGCCATGATGATTTCCTTTACCTCACTGTCAGAAATTCTTGTGAGGAGTTCTTTTATTTTCAAATTTTCCGGGCCAACCCCTTCCAACGGGGATATAGCTCCGTGAAGCACGTGGTAAACTCCCTTAAAGTCCCTCATGCGCTCCATTGCTGCAACGTCCTGTGGCTGCTCCACCACGCAGATGACAGAATGGTCCCTGTCCTCCGAGCTGCAAATACTGCAGGGATTCCTGTCACTTAGGTTAAAGCAGGTGTTGCAATAGCCAATTTTTTCCTTGGCCTCGATTATTGCGCCAGCCAAAGCCCTTGCCTTTTCCACATCCATATCAAGTACGTGATATGCAAGACGCACTGCCGTCTTGCTTCCAATGCCCGGCAGTGCGCGAAAATGTTCAATAAGCTTTGCTAGTGGTGCTATGTACTGCATTAAAACATTCCCGGAGGAAGTCCAAGTCCGCCGGTAAGCTTGCTCATCTCGGAGGTAAGCATGTCGTCAACCTTCTGCAGGCCCTCGTTGAAAGCCGCTGCAATCAGGTCCTGCAGCATTTCCACATCCTCAGGATTTACAACCTCAGGGTCGATGGTGATGGACTGCACCTGCTTCTCACCGTTCATTACCAGCTTTACAGCTCCGCCGCCTGCAGATACATCCACAGTGCGCTGCTTCAAATCCTCCTGCATTTTCTGCATCTGATTCTGAAGCTTCTGCATCTTCTTCATCATGCCGTTCATGTTGCCCATGTTGCCCATTCCGCCAAACATATTTCTACTTCCTTTCATAGCTGTATTTATCATTGAAATTCATTAATTCCGCTGATTATCTTCATCATTAGACTACCAAAATATGTCTATTCAGTCAATCACAATAGCGAACCCCTTCTGTCATGGCTCTGGAGGATCCACGAAATTGTCTCCAAAATACGCCACCGCATTTTCCAGCATTGCCTGATCCGCACTGTTGAGCTGGTCAAAATCCGGAGCCTTGGTAACATCCGGCTTCTTAGGCTCCTGTGGCTTCGGCGCCGCCTTCGGCATGGGCGGTGCTGGCTGATTCAGACTGCATACCAGCCGCATGGGCTGTCCAGTCTGCTGTTCCAGCATCCTTTCCAGTATTCCCTTATAATTTTTCTCCGTATATGCCATGGACATTTTTTGTTTAAAGGATAAAAAGCATTGATTATCTGATATCCCCAAAAATGTTCCATTTTTAAGACATGCCAAAATTGCCATCTTGTCCTCAGCCTTAAGCTGTGCCATAACCCTCTGCCACACAGCCGAGCTGTTTTCATCTGCCCCGGGAGCCTCTGGCGCAATGGACGGACCAGCCCCTGCATTAGATGGCGCTGATACCGGCATACCCTGCTGAGCACCTGGGCTTGCTGCTGGTGAAGGTTTTGCTGCCGAAGCCGAAGCGGTCTGCACTACAGCAGGTCTTGATGCCATGGCGCCAAGCTCCGCTGTCAGCTTTGCAATCTGCGCCTCCAGCTGGCCTATCCTTGCCGCCGCCCCTGCATTTACAGTTCCCTCGCTTACGGATACTGATGGCTCACATCCATCACAAAGCGCCAGAAGAGCCGCCTCAACAGTTATCCTTGGCTGTGGAGACCATCTAAGTTCATTCATTGCCTCATGAAGCTTTTTTATGCAATGAAGAACCTCATCCTTGGAAAATTTCTCCGATTGAACCTGCATAGCCTCGCTGTCATCCTTGTAAAGCTCCGCATCATCTGCAGCTCCAGTGGCTGAAAACACCATAAGCTCACGAAAATGTGAAGCCAGCTCCGACAGCATCTGCTTTAAATCCTTGCCATCCCGAAGAAGCTCATCCACAACCTTGAGAATCTCCCCGGGCTGTCTGTCGCCTATGGCGTTGGTCAGCTTGTAAATCCAGTCCTTTCCAACTATTCCCAATATCTGACGGACACGCTCAACAGTAATTCCTTCATCAGAAAGGGACATGCACTGATCCAAAATTGACAGGGCATCACGCATTCCGCCGTCAGCCTGGACAGCCACCATGTGGAGTGCCTCTTCCTGATAGTCAGTCCCCATATCCTCCACCACGGTGTGAAGTCTTTCCACAATATCCGCCGGAGTGATTCTGTGAAAATCATACCTCTGGCATCTGGACTGAATTGTGGCTGGTACCTTGTGCGCCTCGGTGGTTGCAAGTATGAAAATAACATTGGAAGGGGGTTCCTCCAATGTTTTCAGCAGAGCATTAAATGCCTCGGTGGTAAGCATGTGTACCTCGTCAATGATGTACACCTTATACCTTCCGTCCACGGGGGCAAATTTCACTGTTTCCCTTAAATCCCTGATTTCATCAATACCACGGTTGGAAGCCGCATCGATTTCAAACACATCCATGGATGTGCCATCGTTGATTTTCCTGCAGTTCTCGCACTGATTGCACGGCTCCGGAGTAGGCCCCTCCACGCAGTTCAGAGCCTTCGCCAGAATTTTAGCCGTACTGGTTTTTCCTGTACCACGGGGTCCAGAAAACAGGTAGGCGTGACCTATACGGCCAGTTGTAATGGCATTGGACAGGGTTTTCTTCACATGGTTCTGCCCCACCAGCTCGCTGAAGGTTCCCGGACGCCACTTACGGTATAAAGCCACATATGCCACAGGAAACAGCTCCTTTCCACAATTACAAAAAAAGCAGCCCTCTCGGCTGCTGTATCGCTATCCTTTTCAACGTCGGGCCACAGCCCTCAGGCTACCTTGCGGCACATGAGGCGATTCACTTACCGCTGCTTCCTTCCGGACCTGACGGGGTTCATGAGACCCCATTGCGCAAGACCAAAGCGCTGCAGTCCGACCTAGAAAAGGACCTATTTTTAGATAAAAAAATGGCGGAGAGTGAGAGATTCGAACTCTCGGTACAGTATCACCGTACACACGCTTTCCAGGCGTGCTCCTTCAACCACTCGGACAACTCTCCATGTTCTTGAATTAAAAAGAATTTATTCAATTTTGTCGGAACACAAAACGCATTCGCAACGATAATTATCTTATCACCCATAAAACGAAATGTCAACCATTTATTTTGAAAAATTTAAAATAAATTTCAAAAAAACTTCCCTCCAGCAATCCACCCCCGGAGGGAAGTTTTCATAAATGTCAAAGCGTAGATGCATCATGGCTGACAGACAGGGTAAATGCACCAAAATCTGTAATTACCTCAAACTGAAGCAATGCCTCCTCAGCATGCTCCAAATGTATATCCCTGTACATTGGAGTCTCCAAATCCACATCCATCTGCCGTTTTGAAAGATTCACTATATAGAGTCCGTTTAAAACATTGATAAACTCAGACAGGCAGTCTATTGCCATATCATCAAGTCTCTTGATATCGTCATGGCTGTAACGCCGTGCAATGTTGAGAAGGGTATTCTCATCCGCATACACTCCACCGGCAAAGCCTAAATCTCCGGTCATGCGCTGGAAAACAAGATGGTCCCTGCTGGACTCCAGTTCCTTCCGCTCCTTGGATACAATCACCGCATCCGTATCCATGAATCTTTGAAGGGAGACAAAAAACAAATCCACATACTCCGTGTAAAGCTCTGTGTCCAAAAGCTCCACTCCGCTGGCCGCAAGAGCCTTTTCCACGGTCTCCACCACAGGATTCGGCTCAAGAGCCTCACACTCCTGCAGCGCACTTTCCAGTCTGGAAAGACTCAGGATACCCTCATCCAGCAAAAGTTGTGCCAGACGGCTTTCCTTCCGTACCACAGCCTGACGAAGATTTGTTATCTGCGGTGCTGTGAGCAGCCGCTCCGCCAAAGCTATCTCAATAAAGTCTGCATCGGATAAATTTACATCCAGCTCCTCAATCTGGGACGCACTTACCAATCCATTCTCCAGGGCCAAAAGGGATACTCCGGGCTCCACTTTCGCTGCTCTGTGCAGCACTCCCTGAACTTCGGCTTCCTTCAAAACCCCTGAATCCAAGAGATACTGTGCAAAATAGCAGCTACTCAATTTGCCTCCACCTTCTTCCGGATTTTGTTTACAGCCTGCTTAATCTGGTCAGTGTTATAGGGCTTCTGTATAAAATCCATTGCCCCCAGTCTAAGGGTCTCCATAAGCTTCTGGGAGGTTCCTGCAGAGGAGAGCATAACAACAGGAATATCCTCATTTATTTCCTTAATGGTCTGCAGAGCCTCAATGCCCCCAACCTCTGGCATGACAATATCCAGGAATATTCCGTCCGGCTGCTCCTGAAGTACAGCCATAACGGCCTCCTTGCCATTTTCCGCCTCTATAACCTCACAATCCATCTGTTCCAGCTCGTTGCGCAGCTTTTTGCGCAAAAGCATGGAGTCATCCGTAATCAATATCTTCATTTTAGACAAACACGCCGCCTCCTGACATATTATCAAGCGATATACAGTTAAATTATACCATAAAACGTATCATTTCTAATGCAGCATGAGAAATATTCTGCTTCATCATGTAAATTCTGCATTAAATTATTTTGCTGCATCCTCAGGCAGATTTTCCTCAAATTTTAAAATTTTTATTTCCAAATCATTGCTGTGTACACCTAAAACTCCCTCTACATGCACAGAGCCGCCCCGTTCCGAACATTTCATAAGGGTATCCATGATAGTTGTATCCTCGTGTAATGTGTCAGGATAAATAACCCCCTGTATTGAGCCAGTTTTATCCTCAAAACGCATGGACACATAGCCGCCGGAGGTGCTTACCACATTCCCCACCACAGCCGAGGTTTTCACATAGTCCCCCTCTGCGCAGGTAGTTCTAAGCTCCTTTATCTGCATATCACCTTTCCTCAAAATAATCTGGGAAGAGGGTGTAGGATTCCATTTTCTGTCCTTTCCTGCGTTATGAATAGATGAACCTACGGAGTAAACTGTTTCCCCAGAATCCTCCCCGTAAGACAGCAGACCGCAGCCCGAAGCTATCAGCCCTACTAAAAATATGCAAATTATAAAATTATATTTAAAAAGCTCCATACCTATTCTCATGGGTATTTGACACATCTCTTTCAAAAAAATTAACAAATTGTTAATATATTAACTTCTATATAAAAGGATTTTTTCCTTCTTCTTAATTTTCGATTCCTTTACGGGCCGGAACTCCATCATTATAATAATGCCTTACTTCCCTCATCTCGGTGACAAGATCCGCCCTATCAAGGAGCCACCGGGGTGCAGCCCTGCCGGTGCAGATTACCTCACATTCTTCAGGAACAGCATTTAAGAGCTCCTCCACCCTTTCTCTTTTCAGAAGCCCGAAGTGAAGAGCCATGTTGATTTCATCCAATATTATAATTCTGTAATTTCCAGAAACAGCTTCTTCAAATGCCTTTTCCAGCCCCTTTTCCATAAGCTCCACATATTCCTTTGGCGGATGGCCCTTTGGGAAAATTACCAATCCATCCCCAAAACTTTTTATGGTCTCCTCGTCAAGGGTTCCCTCCTCAGCAATAAAGCAGGGCTTTCCAGCTGTCTCAAGCTTCACTCCTGGGAAATCCTGCAGGATTTTCTGTTCGCTGTAGGCGAGGCTTTTCATGAACTGCATAATATAAACCTTGAATCCAGCCCCCAATGCCCTTATTGCAAGACCTATGGCGGCGGTAGTTTTCCCCTTGCCGTTTCCGGTATATACCTGCAGCATATGCAAATCTCCTCTCAATAAAAAAACTGCCACTAAGTGACAGCTTGCTTTCATATGGCAGAGAGGGTGGGATTCGAACCCACGAGGGCTATTAACCCTACCGCATTTCGAGTGCGGCACCTTCGACCACTCGGACACCTCTCCATGACGTGTTGAACAGAAACCATTATACCGCATTTGGTCAAGTTTTTCCATAGAAAAAAATTCACAGGCTTTTCAGCGAGAAAGGCCATGTTTTTTATGCGAAAAGAAGAGGCTGACGGTCTATGCCATCAGCCCTCTCCAAAAGATTCCCGTTGGAACCTCACAACTTATCCAATTTTTACGGTATGAATTACCTTGTAGCCGCTTTCCTCAAGCTTCTTTTTAATACCGTCGCTATCTGGGAACTTGCCACGGACTACGATTTCATACTTATCGCTGTTTTCCTTGCATGTCACAAGGCTGTCGATGTTCAGCCCTTCTGCTGCGATAACCTTGGCGATGCCCTCTACCACACCAACCTTGTCATCAACCTCAAGGGTAAGACGGGTGGTTCCCTCCGGAAGCCCCATTACATCCACAAGAGCCTTGAAAATATCAGTCTCAGTGATAATGCCTACCACAGCTCCAACTGAACTGATTACCGGAAGTCCGCTTATCTTCTTATTGCACATGATAAGTGCCGCTTCCTCTATGGTAGCATCCTCGGCAACAGTGATAACGTCTCTGGTCATGATTTCCTTGACTTCAATCTTGCTGAGCAAAGTATTTATCTCATACTTTGCAAGGGTTGTTGCCGCTGAAGGCATTACCTTCAGAAGATCCTTATCGGACAAGAAGCCCACCAGCTTTCCATTTTCCACAACTGGAAGTCTGCGGAACTTATGCTTCTTCATAAGGCTGTCAGCTTCGTCTATTTTTGTGGAAGGTGTGACTGTTATAGGATTTTTAGCCATACGATTTGCAACGAACATATCCATCCATCCTTTCATCCCGGCGAACCGGGTTACTATGCCTGTATCCTGTCATCAGCCGCCGAGATATGCCTTGCGGATATCCTCGCTGGCTGCCAGCTCCTTCGCATCCCCGGAAAGGGTTATACGGCCGGTTTCAAGTACATATGCACGGTTGGCAATGGAGAGTGCCATGTTTGCATTCTGCTCTACCAAAAGTACTGTTGTGCCTGTCTTATTAATATTCTGTATGATGGAGAAAATCTCCTTTATCAAAAGTGGAGCAAGTCCCATGGAAGGCTCATCCAGAAGCAGAAGTTTTGGACGGCTCATGAGAGCACGGCCCATGGCAAGCATCTGCTGCTCGCCGCCGGAGAGAGTTCCTGCCACCTGATTCTTGCGCTCATAGAGTCTTGGGAAAAGCTCGAAAACATGGCTCATATCAGCCTTGATTCCCTCCTTGTCGCTGCGGATAAAAGCTCCAAGGTCAAGATTTTCCAGTACAGTCATGTTGGTAAAAATACGGCGGCCCTCAGGAACCTGGGAAATACCAGCCTTTACAATGGTATGTGCCTTTTTGCCGGAAATCTCCTTCTCCATGAAGCTGATTTTTCCTGTTTTCGGCTTCAAAAGTCCGGATATGGTACGGAGAATTGTGGACTTTCCAGCGCCGTTTGCACCGATAAGGGTAACGATTTCCCCTTCGTCAACCTCCAGGCTTATGCCCTTTATGGCGTGGATAGCGCCATAGTATACATTTATATCGTCAATTTTAAGCATTGCGCCCATGGTTACGCCTCCCCGCCCAGATATGCCTTGATTACTTCTGGGTTCTGTCTAATCTCGTCAGGAACACCTTCAGCAATGATACGGCCGTACTCAAGTACATAAATACGCTCGCAGATACCCATTACCAGACTCATATCGTGCTCAATGAGCAGGATAGTGAGGCCGAATTCCTTACGAATCCACTTAATCATATCCATGAGTTCCTTGGTTTCCTGGGGATTCATACCAGCTGCCGGCTCATCCAGCAGGAGAAGCTTCGGCTTTGCAGCCAGTGCACGGGCAATCTCCAGACGGCGCTGAGCACCATAGGGGAGATTTTTCGCCTTTTCATGTGCCTGTCCCTCAAGGTGGAAAATTTTCAGAAGGTCCATGCTCATTTTTTCAACCTCTTCCTCCTCATGGAAGTAGCGGCCCATGCGGAGCACGGATTCCAAAAGATTGTACTTTACATGGAAATGGTGTGCGATTTTTACATTATCCAGAACAGAAAGCTCCGAGAAAAGACGGATATTCTGGAATGTACGTGCAATACCCTTCTGGGTAATCTGATAAGGCTTCATATTGTTGATAATCTGCCCGTCAAATGTAATTGTACCAGTGGTTGGGGCATACACGCCGGTGAAAAGGTTGAATGCTGTGGTCTTTCCGGCACCATTCGGCCCGATAAGTCCCACCAGCTCGCCACGGTCAATATGGACATTAAAATCGGATACAGCCTTCAGTCCGCCAAAGACCTCCGATACATCTGTCGCTTGCAATAAAGGCTCTGCCATTACTTACTGCCTCCCTTCAGCTTCAGCTGGAGACGCTTGAAAATACCCATGTTGGTGATTTCCATGTAGCCGAAAAGGCCCTGTGGACGATAAATCATCATGAGAATCAGCGCCAGTGCATAAATAATCATACGGAACTCAGGCCAGCTTGCCAGTGCTGCAGAAATAAAGGTTACTACAAATGCACCTGCAATGGAGCCGGTGATGGATCCAAGACCGCCAAGTACAACCATAATGAGATAGTTGAAGGAGGCCATAAAGGTAAAGGACGAAGGGTTGATTATATAGAAGCAATGTGCAAAAAGCGCACCAGCCACACCGGCAAAGGATGCGCCGATGGTGAATGCCATAATCTTATACTTTGTGGTGTTGATACCCATTGACTCTGCGGCAATCTCATTTTCACGGATTGCAAGACATGCACGTCCATGGGTGGAGTTTACGAAGTTCTTGATGAAGAACAGTGCAACCAGCATTACGAAGAACACCCATGGGAATGTGGTGTAATGGGGAATGCCCTTGAAACCTGCCGCACCGCCTACATACTGGATGTTCATGATGACAATACGGATGATTTCACCAAGACCCAGTGTAGCAATGGCAAGGTAGTCGCCCTTTAGGCGCAAAGTAGGAATACCGATGAGGAATCCCAAAAATCCTGCCATAGCAGCTCCGGCAAGTATGCCCACGATAAAGGGAGCATGGAAATTAGTGGTAAGAACTACCGACACATAGGCTCCCACCGCCATAAAGCCGGCGTGCCCCAGAGAAAACTGTCCAGTATAACCATTTATCAGGTTAAGGCTGACAGCCATAATGATGTTGATACCGATAATTAAGAAATTCAGCTGCCAAAAGGAGCCTACAACTTTCCCTGAAATAAGACCCTGCAGGATGGCGAAAAGTACAAGGCCGCCTGCAAGCATAATCAGGTCGCTTTTACGTAAATATTTCATATGCTTACACCTTCTCCTGCGTATTTTTTCCGAAAATACCAGCCGGCTTGAACAGCAGAACCAGTATCAAAATAGCAAATGCTGCCGCATCACGGAATGTAGAGGAAATAAATCCGGATACCAGAGCCTCCACAACTCCAAGGATAATTCCGCCAACCACAGCTCCCGGCAGGATACCGATACCCCCCAGTACTGCAGCAACGAATGCCTTCAGACCCGGCATAATACCCATGAGCGGATCGATGGAATTGTAATAAACACCTACCAGCACACCGGCAACAGCCGCAAGGGATGAACCGATGGCAAAGGTAAAGGAAATAATCTTGTCTGCATTGATACCCATAAGCTGGGCTGTTTCAGTATCAAAGGATGCCGCACGCATTGCCTTGCCCATTTTTGTGCGCTGCACTACATATGTAAGAATAATCATCAGCACACAGGTAATGCCGAGAATCAAGAGCTGCTGGCCGTTGATAACCAAAGAGCCGATGTTGATTGCCACGTTGTCAAAAAGTGCCGGGAAGGTTCTCGGCGTAGGTGATACGAAATACATGCTGGTGTACTCCAGGAAGAAAGATACACCGATTGCCGTAATGAGTACAGAGATACGTGGAGCGTGGCGAAGTGGGCTGTATGCCAGTTTTTCCACCAGCATTCCCAAAAGACCTGTAACAACCATAGAAATAAGTAATGCAGGAACAATACTCAAATGTGCCTGAGTAATGCAGAAAAATCCGATGTAGGCACCTACCATGTAAATATCGCCGTGGGCGAAATTAATGAGTTTGATAATACCGTAAATCATTGTGTAGCCAAGTGCTATAAGGGCGTATATACTTCCGAGAGATACGCCGTTGATTAGCTGCTGAAGCAGCTGATGCACTATATCCATAATGCTTCCTCCTACAAAAAGGGACCGCAGATACTGCGGCCCCCTATGCCTTCAAACTTCTTGTCGAATCGGCTATTAGTCAGCCATATCCGGCATAATCTTAGCTACCATCTCACGGTCGCCGTTCTTGTTGGCGAGGATGACAGCCTGCTTAATCGGGTTGTGATACTTGTTCATGGTGATGGTACCAGTACCAACCTTCAGATCCTTAGTCTCAGCAAGAGCCTTCTGAATCTTCTCAGGATCATCGCTGCCAGCACGCTTGATAGCATCTACCAGCATCTTGCCTGCATCGTAGCCGAGAGCTGCGAATACGTTAGGTGCATGGTTGTACTTTTTCTTGTATGCATTTACAAAGCCCTGAACTTCCTCATCCTTATCGGAATAGTGGGTGCTGAAGTAAGTGTTGTTCAGTGCATCTGCACCAGCGATATCTACAACCTTAGGATCATCCCATCCATCAGTACCGAGGATTGCGGACTGGATACCAAGCTCACGAGCCTGCTTAACAATCTTGCCTACTTCTTCATAGTATGCAGGAACAAAGATTACGTCAGCGTTTGCGGTCTTAATCTTTGTAAGAGTTGCCTTGAAGTCGGTGTCCTTCTGAAGGAATGCTTCCTCCATGAGAACCTGTCCGCCAGCAGCCTCGAACTTAGTCTTGAATACTGCTGCAAGGCTCTTGGAATAGTCGGAGCTGTTATCAACATATACAACAGCGGTCTTTGCCTTGAGGTTCTCAGTTGCGAACTTAGCCATTACATCGCCCTGCTGAGGATCGATGAAGCAGCTGCGGAATACGAAATCCTTAACCTGGCCGTTCTCAACGGTTACAGCCTCACTGGTTGCGCAAGGAGCAATGATGGGCACCTTGTTGTCAGTAGCTACCTGGGACTCTGCAATTACGTTTGCGGTAACAGCCGGTCCAACAACTACCTTTACCTTGTCGTCAGAGATGAGCTTTGTTGCTGCGTTTACAGCCTCTGCTGCCTCTGACTTGTTGTCAGCCTGTACAATCTCAATCTTCTTGCCGTTTACGCCGCCAGCTTCGTTGACCTCATCGATAGCAAGCTGCAGGCCTTCCATTGTTGCGGAACCGTAGTTTGCAACGTTACCGGTAAGCTCGAAGTTTGCACCAATTTTGATTACATTGCTATCAGCCTCAGAACCGCCGCAGCCTGCGAATACGCTGCCCAGAAGTGCTGTTCCCAGCAAAGCTCCTGCGAGGCGGAATCCCTTCTTCCCAAACATCATGTTTAATTCCCCCTAGAAAAATAAAAATCGTCAGTACACAGAACACATATATCCAATATGTCCTGTCTGCTAATGGAAATATTATAATTTAGAATGTATGTAATAGTCAATAGTTTTTATTGCGGAATAAAGAGTTTTGTATTCACAAGGTGGACTATACTATACAATCGTTACATTTTTCCTCAAGAATCATCCAGCATTATCTTCCAATAAGCATGATGATTCCTCCCACAGCTGACATGCCCACCATGCACACTCTTAGGATTGGCAGGGGCGCCAGGTGGGTAAGCTTGGCTCCGCCGTAGGCACCTATCATAAGACCGAAGAGAGTTTCAATAAATAGCATGAACTCCAGACGTCCATTGAAAAGGTATCCTAGTCCTCCTGCAGCGGATATCGGTAGTATGACCATCATGCAGGTTCCAACGGATTTTAATAGGGGCACGCCGAAAACTATAAGCAATGTGAGCTGAATAAATGCTGCAGCGCCAATTCCAAAGGCTCCGGAAAGAAATCCATTGATGGTACCGAAGATTATCCCATATATGTACATTTTTCTGCCTGTAAGAAGCTCTGTTGCACCATGGAAATGTTTTACTATGAAGTCTCCATGATAAAGCTTCAGGTATAGGAGGAATGCGGACACCAGCATCATGACAGCTGTGGCAAGGCTCAGGTCGTCAGCCTTCATTATGTTGGATACATTGGCTCCTGCAAATGCTCCCACTATACCGCCCATTCCAAGGACAGCACCGGTTTTGACTTCCACTTCATGCTCTCTGAAGTGGCTTATGGTGCCGGAAAGCACGGTGAATACCATGGAGGCAAGGGCCACAGCCAGTGCGGTATGTATGGGCACGCCAAAGCCCACTGTCAAAAGTGCTATTGTAACGCCCGCACCCCCGGCTCCAACGAAGCCAATTATGGCGCCCAGAACTATCATTGATAAAAAAACCATCATCTATATTACTTCCTTTCACTTAAAATCTCTAATAGAGTCACCCCTTTAGTATAACCCCATTCATTTTAATGTAAAGCAGGGATTTTTTGCAAACAAAAACCTCGAAGCGTGCATGTTAAGCTTCGAGGTTTATTTCGTGTATGGTGCGATTGGCGCGATTCGAACGCGCGACCCCCTGCTTAGGAGGCAGATGCTCTATCCAGCTGAGCTACAACCGCACATCGTGTTTAATTATAACAAATAATGATATTATATGCAACCAGAGACCTCCGAGGAGGTCTCTGGTTGGGTTTTTGTAAAATTAGAAGAAGAAGTTGAGCTGGCCAACGATGCGGTTCTGCTTCTTTCCGGTGTTGAAGTTCTTGCCCCAGAAGTAGTCAACATAACCAGTAACGTTCTTGGTGAATACATAAGTACCACCAACAGCCCAGCCCTTCTGGCTGTCATACATACCGTCATCATAAGTAACGGAAGGAGATACAGCGTTTGCCACCTTGCGATATGCAATGAACAGTCCGTAGGTACCACGCTTGGAAACGTCTGCGCCCTTATAGTTGAGCTGAATGCTGTAGGAGTGGTTACCCTTATTGTATCCAGCTTCTGTTCCGTTTGAACGTGTCTCACCATTACCAAGCTTGCCAGCGTCAAATCCCATGGAATGAGCGTAGTCAAGAATGAGGCGTACGTTCTTGTCGAAGCGGTAGCCCATACCTACATTCCATGCACCAAGCTTGGAGAAGGAATCACCATCTGCAGAAAATCTGCTTGCAAAGGTATGGCTCTTCCAAACACGGGCGCCAACACCAGCATCCAGCTTGCCGTTATTATATACAACTTCACCAGCGAGGTAAGTGAATGTGGAACGGCTGTAGTCAGGACAACCATTAACCTGGTTGATATCATTAGTGGTATCAAAGATGTTCTCTGCAGCCCAGCTTCCACGGCCAGCGGTGAGCTGTACTTTTACGTTCTTGCCAGCGCCGAAGGTTACCTCAGCACCAGTGATATTGGCATCTGACTCAAGACCATGGGTAGCGTTGTCGAAGGAGCCGAAACGACCAAGCTTAATGCTGGTGGTGCCATACTTACCTTCAGCATATGCTCTGTTGATACGGGTGAAGTTTTCCTGACGTCCATTCTGGTTTACACCAACGGAGTTGGACATGCCGGAGTTAGCGGACATGTAATGCTCAATACGTGCATGACCAGTCCAGTTGTCGTTAATCTCCATGGAAGTGTTCAAACGGAGAACAATGCGCTGTGCGGTATCAACACGGCCAAGATCGTCATCTTCTTTAGTACCGAAGTTGTTGTTTACACCCTCGATGTTGCGCTTAGTGAAATCGTATCTTACGAAGCCATCCCACTTAACATTGTCAACCTTGCTCTCAAGGTTGGATACACGAACGCCGAGGTTCTTGAGCTCATCGGAGAACTCAGC
>CAVAVT010000038.1:0-14010 GCA_963592185.1 bacterium
CTTCGCTCTTTCGTAGTCTTCCGGCACTCCGATATCTATAAAGTATCCTTCTGTCTTGTATGCCTTTAGCTTTAGTTCAGAGGTGTTTTCTTCCATGTAGTTTTCCAGGGAGAATTTGCCTTCTGGGGCGTTGTCTAGGAGAGTGTGTCTTACGCAATAGACTCCGCCGTTGATGCAGCCTCTTTCGCAGTGCTTTTTTTCCTGGAAGGATTGGATGTATCCGTCTTTTCCTACTATTACAGCTCCGTAGCGGTCGAAGTCTGTCATTTCTTTTACTGCGATGGTCATATCTGTGGAGGCTGTCTCATGCTGGTGGAGCATGTCTTGGAGGTCTACTTCCAGTATGGTGTCTCCATTAAGGATGAATACGTTTTCCTCATGGCAGGACTTTAGGGCGAGTTTCGCAGCTCCCCCTGTGCCGAGGGGCTGGTCCTCTGTAACATAGTCTATTGCTATCTTTCCAAAGGAATTTCCGAAGTATCCACGTATTTTATCACCCATGTAGCCGATGGAAAGGACCACATGGCTAAATCCTTGATTTTCAAGGGATTTCAGTACCTTTGAAAGGAAGGGAGTTCCTTTAGCATCCATCGGAGCCATGGGTTTTGGGACCTCGGATACCACTTTTTGAAGCCTTGTGCCAAAGCCCCCAGCCAATATTATTGCCTCGAGCTTTCTTGAATTGTCCATTTCCTGCTCCTACCTGCTACCAAGGCTGTCTTACTTCATTAGCCCCTTCATGCTTTTCTCGATAGCTTCGTCTATTTCGTCCAAAAGCTGGAATCTTCTTCTATACACCGCACGTTTTCTTGTGGGAGCTTCTTCGATGGATTTTCTCGGCTCCACCAGTGGCAGCTCGTCAAAACGGTTATCCTCAGTGGCGTGTCCGCCAGCCTCTGCCCAGAAGTCGCTGAAGCTGGTCTTGAGCTTCCTATCCATGCGGACATGGTTGTTGGCGTAGTAGCCGTAGTTGGTGACAGCGTAGATATGTTTTAAATCCAGCGCTCTTGCCACAGCCTGTGTTGCGTATAGGATAAGGTTCTTTGTGCGGAAGCCGTGGCATTTCTTTGTGAGCTTTTTGATAAGCTCTCTGGAGTCATCCAGGTTCGGTCCCTGCATTGCCCCAATCCACAGGCTCCATTCCTCGTCCTTATTTTTCGCTATCCAGAATATCATCTGATATAGCGGAGTTTCCCCAAGGCGGAGTATTACGGAGAGGAGACCTTCCTTCCGCTGTCCCGGCTCGAAGTATATGACGAGCCTCAGGGGCTGGCTGAACAGCTTGTAAAGCTCCGTTCCTTCCTCTATTCCCTCCAGCAGCTTGTCCTTTGGGTATTCCCAAAGTATCTGGTCGTTTTCCCTGTATATGTCCTTTACTGTGTCAGCCTTGAGCTTTTCTGTCAAAAAGGACATATGCTCTTCCACAAGTTTCGCTCTTTCGTCAAAGCAGGACTTGTTGTAGAAAAATGCTCTGGTGGGCTGCTCGTATACAAAGGGGTAAATCTCTGCGATTTCGGATAAAAGCTCTGACTGATGGAACCACTTGTCCAGACGTTCCATCCGCCCCCGGTTCAGGAGGCATCGAGCCACGAATACCACCATGCGCCTAGCCTCACGGGATTTTTCTATATGATAGATTTTCTTTCCAAGGGTAATGAAGCTTTCCATAGGGGTTATTTTATCCTTTCTATTTCCTTTATATCCTCCGCCACCTGGGCAAAAATAGTATCGTAGGAGAGTTCCTTCAGGCGTTTTTTCCGCCCCTCAGCCATCCGTGCAAGAAGCGCCTCATCCTTCAGGGTATTTTCAATGGTACGGGCAATGTTTTCCGGGGATTTGTCCTCTATCAGGACTCCGGCATCTCCTACAGTTTCCGGCACAGCGGAGGTAGCATAGGCTATGACAGGCTTATCGAATACCATTGCCTCCACCAATGGCACGCAGAATCCCTCGTGCTCGCTGAGGCAGAGAAGCGCTGTGGACACCTGATACCAGCTGCAAAGCTCGTCATCGGTAACTCCCCCGGTAAATACCACATCATCCTGCAGATTGTATTTCTCCACCATTTTATGGAGCTTTTCTCCAAAGGATTTCTTGGCATTTCCCACTAGGATAAGTCTGATATCCGTTCCTATATTTTCCTTATACCAGCGTACAGCCTCGATTGCCTCGTCCTGTTTCTTGTGGGGCACGCCTCTTCCCACGAAAAGGATGTTTTTCCTGCCGTCATTGTATTTTTCCGTTATCTCTGGAATTGGCTTCCTATGGAGGAATTTCTCCGGCTCCACGATGGGTGGAAGTGTCTTCACATGCTTCATCCCAAGCGCCCTAAGCTCGTTGCAGGAGTATTCCGAGGCTCCCCAGGCGAAAAAGCTGTTTTTCACGATGGAGTCCAGCTGCCTCCGCCCCCGAATGCACTTGAAGAAGGAGCCCCAGGCGTTGCCGAAAAAGTATTTTGCCGGGGTGATATTGTGATAGTAAAGCACTATCCTGTGGGGGTATTTTGCCACCCATTTGTTAAAGGAGGTTCCCGTGGTCATGTGATATATGACGATGTCCTCCGAGCCTCCGTCAAAGTCACCCATGGTTTTCGGCACAGCCCCAAGTCCGGACTCCGCCTTCTGCCTTGCGATTTTTTCGTCAAGCTTATGGGCAAAAATTGCGGTTTTATAGCCCAGTTTGTTAAACATTACGTCCAGCTTCATGACGAATTTGCTTGCTCCGTCATAAAGTGTAAGTGCGTGTGCTATCTGTATTATGCGCAAGGCCTTTCCTCCTGTTTTTCTAAAAACTTTTCTTAAAATTACTCTGCCGGATATTCCTTCATGAGCCTCTTAAAGCCCTCCAGCACTTCCTCCACCGTCAGCATTTTCATGCAGGGACTTTTAAAATTGCAGGGACTGCCGTAGCCTCCCTTGTCACAGGGATTGCAGTCAAGGAAATGTCCCACCACGATGCATTTATGCCTCGGCGCCCATTCCTTGGCGGATGTGGGACCATAAAGAGCCAGTACCGGAGTTCCCACAGCTCCAGCCATATGAAGTGGAGCACTGCAGCCTGAGATGATGTAGTCCATCCGCCTCATTGCCTCAGCACTTTCTGTAAATGAAAGCTTTCCACGAAGGTCTGTCATGCTATCAGTCATCGGGAAATCCATCTTCTTTTCACGGGGACCGCCGATGAGGATAAATTCATAGCTTATCCCGGCTTCTTTTCCCTCAGTCTCCAGTCTTTCCAAAAGATCCTTATACCGCTCCACCGGCCAGTCTTTTACTACTGTGGAGGTAAAGGGAGCTATGCCCACACGGATTGTTTTTTGCCCAGTTTCTCCAATGAACTTTTTCCTTGGAAGAAGTCTGTCCACAGCCTCTATGTCGCTGGGCTTTGCATCCGCAACATAAATATGGCTCAAATCTCCAGTAAGCTTCAGCCCTGTGCTCCGCTCTATGACATCCGCAATATGCTCTGTGTAATACATGTTCTGGCTGTCCGGATGTGGCTGGACGTAGTGTGTCATAAGAAGCTTTCTCTTGTGGGCAAGTCCAGCCCTTATGGGGATTCTTGCAAAGAATGGAACCACAGCGGACCTGTACTTAAAATCAAGACAGAATGCCGCATCGTAGTGCCACAGCTTTTTTATCACGGGCCAAAGAGGCATTCCCTTGGTGTATGGAATAAGCTCGTCCACAAAGTCAAGGTCCATGAGATCCGCCATGGACGGGTCCACCAGATAGGCGATTTTGCTGTCTGGGAACTGCTCCCTGAAGGCGTGTACCACTCCGGTGGAGATGATAACATCCCCGGGAGCGTTCTGCTGCAAAAGCAGGATTTTATTTAGTTTTGTGTCCTTTGTAATTTTCTTTGCCAAAGCTTGCCCCTCGCTAAAATCTTATTTCTCGTCCATTGCCTTTTTCACCAGTTCCAAAAGGCTTCCGCCAGTGTAGCGTACTCCCTTGACCCCAGCATTTTCTGCACAGCCCATGTCCCCATCCGTGTCTCCCACGAAAAAGGACTGGTTCTTATCGATGTCCAGCTCCTCGCACGCCCTGTTCACCATGTATGGTGAGGGCTTACGGCAGCCGCATTCCCTGGTGTATTCGGGGATTTTCCCATCCTTATGATGTGGGCAGTAGTATATGGCATCCAAATGTGCGCCATGCTTTGCCAGCTCCCCGTTCATCCAGTCATGCAGGTCCAGCACAGCCTTTTCATCATAGTAGCCCCTTGCCACGCCGCTCTGGTTGGTGATAACCACCGTGAGATAGCCCCGGTCGTTGCAGAGCTTCACCGCCTCCACAGCCTCAGAAGTCCAGATAAGGTCCTCCGGCCGGTGGAGGTAGTGTATATCCACGTTCAGTGTGCCGTCCCTGTCGAAAAATACCGCCTTATTTGCCATAGGTGAAATATCCGCCAGCCTCAAGGAAGTCCACGTATTCCTTTACAGCTGCTTTAAGCTCGTGGAATCCCTCGTCATAGCCTGCAGCCTCCAGATGGGAGCGGTCAGCCTCGGTGAAGTTCTGGTACTTGCCGATAAGCACCTCTGGGAATTCACGATACTCGATTCTGCCTGTGCCAAGGGCATCAATAACAGCCTGCGCCGCCTCGTTATAAGTATGGGCATGACCTGTACCACAGTTGTAGATACCGGACTCCCCACGATTCTGCCAGAACCAGAGGTTTACCTTTACAACGTCCTTTACATATACGAAGTCACGGCGCTGCTCGCCGTTGCCATAACCGTCATGCCCCTCAAAAAGTCTTGCCACGCCGGTTTCCTTTACCTGATTGTAAAGCTGATAGAAAATAGATGCCATTCTTCCCTTGTGATGTTCCTGTGGTCCGTATACATTGAAATACTTCAATCCAACAATCTGGCTGTGTGCCTCAGGTATTACCTGGCGCACGTAGCGGTCGAAAGCGAGCTTTGAAAATGCGTATGGATTCAATGCATCTTCGCACTCATCACCCTCACGGAATCCGTTTTTTCCGCTGCCGTAGGTGGATGCGGATGAGGCGTAGAGGAACGGAATGCGGTGCTCCATGCAGAAGTGCAGCACGGTTTTGGAATACTCATAGTTGTTGCGCATCATGTAGTTCACGTCATACTCCATGGTGTCGGAACATGCGCCCTCGTGGAACACAGCGTCTACGTCAGTGCCGTCAAAAGCATCCTCTTCGATTCCCTGAAGGAAGTCGTCCTTGTGCTGGTAATCAATGAACTGCAGTCCCTTAAGGTTCTTGTAGTTCTGTCCGTCCTTCAAATCGTCCACCACGAGGATGTCGGTTCTGCCCATGTCGTTCAGGGCCTTTACAATGTTGCTGCCGATGAATCCGGCTCCGCCTGTTACTATAATCATGTGTATTCCCCCTATATCTATAAAAAATCTTTATTCTTTTTCCTGAAGTTCCCGGATAATGGAAAGGGCTTCCAAAAGCTCTTCCTGGCTTACAGCATAGGTTCCAAGCTTTGCCACTACTACGCTGGCTGCAACATTTGCAAGGTATGCCGCCTCGGCTGGCTCCAGTCCCCCGGCAAGTCCCAGGGTAAATACAGCGATAACCGTATCTCCAGCGCCGGATACGTCAAACACCTCACGGGATTTGGTGGGAATGTGTACTGTGCTGTCCGGACGTACAAGGCTCATGCCGCATTCGGACCGGGTTACGAGCATATTCTTTATGCCAAAGCTTTTCATGCCGTAGAAAGCTCCCTTTTCCACCTTCAGGTCCACGTTCTTGATTGGCTCCGGCAGGATGGCGTTAAGCTCCTTCAGGTTGGGCGTAAGGTAGTCCGCTCCGGTATATTTTTCCCATGCGGTGCCCTTTGGATCCACCACAGCTGGGATTTTATGCTCATGGGCAAGCTTTATTGTCTCTTTGCAGATACTCTCCGTACAGGCTCCCTTGGCGTAGTCGGAAATAATTACCGCATCCAGACCTTCCTCCATTTGCTGTTCAATGTAGTTGATGCAGCGGCCCTGATACGGCTCTCCCACAGGGGATGTCTCCTCAAAGTCCAGTCTAAGCATCTGCTGATGTCCACCGATGATGCGGAGCTTTGTTGTGGTTGGTGCCTCCGTGTATACTATGCCTCGATAGCTGATACCACGAGAGGTAAATTTGTCCATCAAAGTCTGGCAGTGGAAGTCGTCTCCCACAAATCCGGATATATGTGTCTGAGTTCCCAAGAGTGCCAGGTTGTGCGCCACATTTGCCGCACCGCCCATGGTCTGCTTCTGGCTGGTGACCCGGGTAATGGGTACCGGTGCCTCTGGGGAGATTCTAGTGACCTCGCCGTAGTAATACTGGTCGAGCATTACGTCTCCCACAACAAGAATCCGGCAGCTTTTTGCCTTGTTCTGTACGAAATCAAAAAGTCTGTTATAGGATTCATCGGAAAGTCTCAGACCTTCATTTTTTGACTGTGCCATTAAAAATCTCCTTTCGGGCAAACTCATATATTTCTACTACTTTCTACAGCTCAATTACACGGCATTTGTACTGTCCCGGATGCTCCGGCAGGGTGTACGCCGGCCGGCCCCCTGTTTCCTCCAGAAGCTGGTGGACATATTTCATAATAATGTCCGGTGTCATGTGCTTCATGCAGGCAAGGTTATCCTCCCCATTTTTCGGGCATTCGTGAATGCCGCAGGGATGGCATTTGTCCGGTGTCTTGATGAGGATATCCTTTGCATCATAGGGATAAAATCCCGGCACCGGGGAGGCTCCAAACATGGTGACAACGGGCACGTTCATGGCAACTCCCACATGCATCGGCCCGGAGTCCGTGGTAAGGAACAGTGAGCATCTTTTGAGAAGCCCGGCAAGCACCGCCAAGGATACCCTTCCGGTAAAAATTTTCACTTTATCGCTGTCCCTATGCTTCATCTGTGAAAGGCATTTATCCACGATTTCCCTGTCCATTGGACCGCCGAAAAACGCCACGGTGTATCCCTCATCTATCAGCTCATCGGCGCACTCAGCAAAGTAGGAGTCCAGCCATCTCTTGGTTTTCCAGCTGGCACCGATGTTGAAGGCTATTACCTTTGGAGCTGTGTCCTCAGAGCTTATTACCTCACGCTCCCAAAGGGATGCCGCTTCCTGTTCCGCCTTTTCCGGAAGCCACATTTCAAGCCCTCTGTCGTCTATCTTGTCTATCCCAACAGCCTGCTCCAGCACATCGAAATGGGAATGTATCTGATGCTTTACCGCCTTCAGGTTCGGCAGGACTTTAGTGAAAAAAAGCGAAAAGCCCGGCTTTGAATAGCCCACTATGCGCTTTGCTCCGCTGAAGGCCGCCAATGCCGAGGCACGCTCGTTTCTATGAAGGTTGATAACCAAATCGTAATGTTTGCTGCGGACCTTTTTTATAAACTGATAGAATGCCCCCATGTGGTCGTCCTTACCCTTTTTGTCTATCAGCAGGCATTCGTCAAGGTTCTTGTTGTACTGCACCAAATCCGCCAGCTTTTTGTCTGCCAAAAGGGTCAGCCGGGCCTTAGGATAGTTACTTCTAAGGGTTCTAAGCACCGGTGTCACCAGCATCAGATCCCCCAGATGCATCAGGTTGATAACCAATATATTTTTGTAGTCCGGCAAGGACTTGCTGGTTTCTTCACTCATAAAAATCCCCTTAGCTCAGCTTCCGTATTTCAGCTTTAAATATTTTACCAAATCCGCATAGGCCGCCATGAGGGACATGATAAATCCTAAAAATCCCTCTCTAAAGCCCTGCTTCATAATATATGCCTTTATGAAGGCGAAAAACGCATGGGACAGCACAGTTCCTGCACCAGCTGTTTTTCCACGCTTCTTCAGATTTTCTGCGTTGATGCTGGTGTAGCGGTTGAACTTGTCAAAATAGCTTTTCCAACTGTTATAAGTGTAGTGCCGCATGACATTTTTCATCTGATGGAGCGGCACTGTGATATTGGCGTGTTCGTGGACAGCCCCCTCCCACTGTACGGCGGTACGGGGATAGAGCCTCAGTGAAAAATCCGGACTCATGGGACCGTGCTTCATCAGCTGCCCGAAGGCCACGTTGAGACGCTTTATCTCATAGGCCGCCGGTTCATTTTTCTCCACAATTTCAAGGATTTCCTGAGCCGCTTCCTCCGTCAGCCTTTCGTCCGCATCCAGATAGAATATCCACTGCGCATCGGTCTGAGTCAGGGCGAAGTTTCTCTGGGCGGCAAAGCCCTCATCCATGGGATGGTCCACTACTCTCGCCCCAAGGCTTTCCGCCAGCTCCACGGTCCTATCTGTGCTGCCTGAGTCCACCACAAGGACATCATCGGCAAAGGAGGCGTTTTTCACGCATTCCTCAATATTCTGTTCCTCGTTGTAGGCCAGTATTATGACCGTAAGCTTCGGCATTATTCCTTCCCCTTTGCGGCCAGCCTTTTGTCTATGGCGTTGATTATCTCAGTCGGGGTAAGCTTTCCCATGCATCCGTCTGCGCACTGGGCTTTGCCCCAGCAGGGAGAGCATACTCTCTCGTGATAAATGGTGATATCTTCCTTGCCCCTTGGTCCCCAAACCTTGGGATCCGTTGGTCCGAACATGGCGACTGTCGGGCATCCTGCGGCCTGTGCCATGTGCATGGGGCCTGTGTCCACTGTCACCATAAGAGCTGCACTTTTGAGAAGAACCGCCAGCTCCTGAAGGTTGAATACTCCTGCCAGCACCCGGCCCTGGTCAAGCCCTGCGGCCTTTGCCATATGGTCCAGCTGAGAATGTTCCCCCTTGCCGCCGATAAGGTATACAGGGCCCTTTTCCTCCATATGGTGAATTACCTGAACCGCCGTAAGCTCTGGAAGATTCTTTTTCTCATAGCTTCCGATTGGACAGAGCAGCATGGCTCCCTCCCGGGGAACTCCCAGTATGTCCGACTTTACCTCAAAGCCTTTTTCCGCAACCTCCGGTATACGGAACTCAAGGGAGGTATCGCTGGTGTCCAAATGAAGGGGCTTCAACACCTCCAAGTGGTTCAGTGACTCGTGCTTTATGCCCTCCCTGTGATGGGAAGTTACACGGTTCAGGAAAAATTCCCCCTGCTGGGCATCGTAGCCCACACGGATTGGAATCCTTGCAAGCCATGCCACAACAGCTCCACGGACAGCAAAATTCATGCATATTGCCATGTCAAAATGCTTTTTCCGAAGAGCTTTTGCCATGCGCATCATTCCCATTATGCCCTTCTGCTCCCCACGCTTGTCGTAGACTATTACCTCATCCACATAAGGATTCATCTCAGCCACGGAGGCTGTGAGAGGCATGGTCATCATGGTTATCCGTGCCTTGGGAAAAGCTCCCCTTATGGCACGAAGTGTGGGAGTAGCCAGTATAACGTCACCTATAAAAGCCAAATCTATAACGAGAATCCGGCTTATTTTTTTGGTTTCCGCCTTAGTCATCAGAAATCCTCACCTAATCAAAGCTTCAAAAGCTCTGCAATCCTTTTCTGAACCTGCTCCGGTCTTATGACTGCAAGACAGTCATGGTCCTCAGGGCAGGCTCTTTTCCAGCAATATTTGCAAGGTCTGTCAGCCTCAATGGCATTTTCCAGCTGTCCATAGGGACCGTTGCGGTTTGCATCCGTTGGACCCATGGTCATTACTGTGGGAATGCCCATACCAGCTGAAAGATGTACCGGTCCTGTGTCTCCGCCTACTGTTACGGCAGCGCCTTTTATCACTGCTGCAAGCTGCTTCAACGTGGTACTTCCCACAATGTTCACTGGAGGTATCTCAGCCTTGGCTGTAATATCCGCCGCAAGGCTCTTGTCCAGTGCTCCTCCTCCAATTATAACAGGTACTATTCCTTTATCATAGAGCCAGTCGCTGAGCCTTGCGAAATGCTCCGTTGGCCAGCGCTTGTTGGGCCAGTTGGCTCCCGGTGCCAGCACTGCGTAGGGATTTCCTTCCTTTGCTCCGGCAAATCTCAGGGCGCTCAGGGCCTTTTTCTGATCCTCCGGAGTTATTTCCATGGGGAAAACAACTTTTTTCACCGGACAGCCCAGTTCTCTCACCACGTCAAGGTAACGCTCCACAATGTGTCCCTCTGCATGAGGACCTCTTACGGGACGGCTAATCTTGTCGCTCAGCTCACGCATATTGCAGGTGCCAAGTCTCACTGGAGCCTTGGAGCACCAGGCAATGGCTGCAGATTTAAAAAGTCCCTGAAGGTCCAATGCCACATCGTACTTCCGGACTCCCAATCGCTTACGGAAGGGTCCTATGTTTTCCATGAAGCCCTTAAAGCTCTTGAATTTCTTTTTCTCAAAAACGATTATATCGTCTATGTAGGGATTGTCCCTAAGGATGTCGTATGCCGGAGGCTCTACCACCCAGGTCACATGACAGTCGGGATAAGCCTCCTTCAATGCGTGTGAAACAGGCAGTGCATGGATTACGTCCCCTATTGCGCTAAGCTTCACTACCAATATGTTCTTCATCAGGCTTTTCCTTCCTCGATTTTGCGGATTACATTGGAAGTGGAGCGTCCCTCCACCAAGTCAATGAATTCCACTTTTCCGCCGTAGCTCTGGACGATTTTCGCCTCTGGCAGGGTGTCCAGGGTGTAGTCCCCTCCCTTGGCGTATACATCCGGCTTCACCTTGGCAATAATCTGCTCTGCGGTCTTTTCACCGAAAAGCACTACATAGTCCACAGACTCCAGTGCATCCACTACTTCAGCCCTGTCCAGCTCCCCGTTAATGGGGCGGCTTGGACCTTTGTTAGTTCGAACTGATGCGTCGGTGTTCAGCCCCAGTACCAGACAGTCCCCCAGGGATCGTGCCATTTTCAAATATCTCACATGACCTGCATGAAGTATGTCAAAGCAGCCATTGGTAAAGACTATTTTCTTCCTTCCCTTGCGAAGGATTTCGCAAAAGCTCTCTATGTCCTTTTCGTCTATCAGCAAGATAAACGCTCCCTTCATGCAGTAAAATCAATGCTCTGAAGCCAAGTCGAATCTTTCTCCCTTGCTGCCGTAAAGCTCGGACACCTTGTTTGTAAGCTCCGCTGAACTTACTGTTGCGGTGCCTTTTTTACGGACAGCAATGCCTGAAGCAATGTTTGAAAGAATTGCCGCCTTCAAGGGACTAACTCCCCCCGCAAGTGCAAGGATAACAACTGACACGCAGGTATCTCCTGCGCCGGATACATCAAAAACCTCGCTTCTATCTGAAACCGGAATATTATCGATTTCCCCAGAGGACTGGATGAGGGTCATGCCCTGCTCTCCACGGGTTACAAGGATTCCTTTAGCCTTAAGCTCTAAGGCCAGCTCCCGGCCGGCTTCATAAATATCCTCTTCAGTTTTGAGCTTTCGTCCAACTGCTGCGGAAAGCTCCGCATCGTTCTGCTTTATGTAGTCCACGCTCTTAAAGCGGTGGATATCGTAGCGTGAATCAACTATTGTCGGAATACCCAGCTTTTTGCATTCTGCAATTACAGCCTCAGTAATCATTGGAGATACCGTTCCATCGCCATAGTCGCTGAGAACCACGCCGCCCATATCCTTTAAGATTCCAAGGATATAGCCCAAGAGCCTTTTTTCATCCTCACTGGATACCGGTTCCTTGGAGGCATTGTCGATTCTCACAATCTGCTGGCTTACTGTAGTACGTCCACCTGCGATTACACGGGTCTTGGAAATGGTTACGTGATTTTCCACAGGAAGAAGTCCCTCGGTATTTACACCGGCATTTTTCAAAGTGTCCACAAGACCCTCTCCAGCCTTGTCAGAACCGATAAAGCCTGCGGCGTAAACCTGTCCCCCAAGGGTTGCGGCATTGTTCACTACGTTTGCCGCTCCTCCGGGAACCACACGCTCCTCCCCCTGCTCCAGCACCAGCACGGGAGCCTCACGGGAAATACGGGATATACTGCCCATAAGGTAGATGTCCGCAATCATATCGCCAAGCACAAGAACCTTCTGGCCCTTGAGCCTTTCAATTATAGCCTGCAAATCAGTCATTTTCTTCCTCCATTACCAAGGCTGGAACTGAACGCCCACATTCCACTGCTTGCGCTTTGCACGATAGCGGACAATAAGCTCCGCACAGTGAATGTCGTGGAACCAGTAGTAGTCAATGTCCTTCAGCTGTTTTGTGGACATATCGTAATTAAAGCCCATTGCCAGACGGTCATGGTCGCTGAAGGCATAGCTTCCACCAAACTCCAACTTTCTGGAGTAATCGTCCAAATTGTAATTAAACAGCGAGTTCTGAGAATTGTTATGAGTAAAGTGATATCCCATGTAGGCCGTAAATCTCTTATTGAAATCTTTTATGAGTGTAACATCGTAGTTGAAGCCACGATTGGTGGAATGGTTGAGACTTTCCTTTGTAACAGAGTAGCCCACGCTGTAGTTCAGCCTGAAGCCATTGATAAAGGTAGTATCTCTGCCAAGAGTAAACTTGTAGTAGCTATGTGTTGAGGTTTTGCCGTTCTGCTTCCACCTGCCCCACTCACCATCAATTACATAGTAGATTGGCCACTTTCCAATGTGATTTACATACTTGTATATCAGGGTAGGAGACTTACGAATCCAGCGATTGTTGCTATCCTCATAATAACCATGGCGAAGCTGCCAGGTATTTCCACCATTGGACCAGTTGATTCCTGCTACGCCCTTAAATTTTTTCTTAGTGTAGTAGGTCAGCTCACCAAAGCCGGAAACCCTGTCAGCAATTGGGAAATCAACGGTGTCCCGAATCCAGAAACCGTTGTCATTGCTGTAGCCGACCTTAGGGAACCATGTATCAGATGTCTCGGAAATCTTTCTTACAGATTTCTTGGAATGGTAAACCACAGTCCCTCCCAGCCAGTATTTGACGTTGTACATAATCATCAAATCCTGCTTCTGGAAAATCTCTATTCTGTCAGCACTTATATGATAATCCGGATGCTTTGCTGAGCACTTGGTGGTGGTAGCATTGTGAAGAATTGCCAAATCACGGAAAAGCTCTACCTTTTTTGCGGTAAAATACTGATGGCTCATTTTTCCCTTGGCGTTCTCCATGGTTCCTTCGCCACTGAGAAAATCATATTTCGTGTTGTAGGCATCCATGGAAATATCAAAGGTCCCCTCTGTCATCTGAAGGATGTGGGCCTTATTGGTGACAATTACCCTCTGTGCCTTAAGGTTTCCCTCCATTTCCTCTGTGGTAAAGCGGCGTTTGTCCAGGGATGTTATCTGTACATTGCCTGTTACGTAAAAATTTCCAGAACGCTGGTCGTAGAGCATGTCATCGCCGTTCAGCTCTATAGGGATGGGCTTGGACGGATCCAGCGGTTCACGAAGATTTTTCTTCATAGTCTTGACGTCTTTTTTCAACTGAATCTGCTCCTCTGTGGGAGTCAGCTCCTTCTGGCGCCGCCTGTTGTTCTCTATATAGTCCATTATGTCTGCACCTGTGTCAGTACTGGCTTCGTACCTAGCAGCCTCCACAGGTACAAGGGGAAATGTGGCGGAGAACATTGCTGCAGCCGCCGGTATTGCAAAACAGAGCTTCTGTTTATTGGTGATTTTCATTTTTTACAGCTACCCCGATTCAAATAGTTATTCAGCAACCGCTGCGTCACCACCGGCACTTTCGGTGGTGGGGATTGCATATACAGTAACGTCGTTCTTAGTCTGAATGTAAAGCTCGGTGCCAACAGGGAGATCAACGTTTTTGCCCTGTACAAAGGCTCCGCCGATGATTCCTATAGGTCCAAGTACAATCATACCGGCAATGCTTGCGCCTGCAGCCATTGCGGTGTTCTTCATCTCAGCCTCAGCTTCGGTGCCAACAGTGGTGTCCACGTCAGTTCCGTCTACGGCCTGAAGGGTGTTGAAGTCAATGTTTACCTCAGCATTACGACCGAAGTTCTTTGCCTGAACTACCTTTTTAACAACTCCTTCGCCGATAGCGCCCTTTGCGAAGATAAGCATGCCGTTCTCAATGATATCCTCAGATGCGCTGTACTTGATAACGTCGCCAACCTTAAGATTCTT
>CAVAVT010000039.1:0-13796 GCA_963592185.1 bacterium
CATATCGTAAAAAGTAAAATAACTTCCGATAAGTATAAATTATCGGAAGTTATTTTACGGAATAAAAAAAGGCATCTTTTTTACCTTCTTTAAAATTTATATTAAATTTCGTACTTTTGTTTGGTAAGGTGTTTTAAACAGAACATATATATGGTATACTATAGGAAAGTATTGGACTAAATATATGTTGTAATATATTTTTGAGAGGAGCAAACAGCTATGGGACGCAATCGTGGCTCAGATGAACGTCAAAAGGAAATTTTTGCTTATATTAAGGAATTTCTCATGGAAAAGGGATATCCCCCTTCTGTTCGAGAAATCGGAAAGGCTGTAGGTCTGAAATCCAGCTCTACAGTTCATGGCTATCTTAACCGCCTTGAGGAGGCCGGACTTATTAAGCGTGACCCTACAAAGCCAAGGGCAATCGATATTCTGGATGAGAAGCCCTGGGACCGTACTGTACCTGTTCCATTGGTTGGTTCAGTTACAGCCGGTGTACCTATTCTTGCTGAAGAAAATATCGAAGAGGTCTACACCTTCCCTATGGGGCTTCTTGGCACCGAGGACAAGACCTTTATGCTTAAGGTTCAGGGCGAAAGCATGATTAATGCTGGCATTTACGATGGCGACTTTATCATGGTCCGCCAGCAGGATACCGCTATGGACAATGATATTGTTGTTGCCCTTGTAAATGAAGAATCTGCCACTGTAAAAAGATTCTTTAAGGAAAAGGACTGTATCCGCCTTCAGCCAGAAAACGATACCATGGATCCTTTCTATGAGAAGAATGTCTCCATCCTCGGAAAAGTTATTGGCATATACCGTCAAATGTAATATTCTGTAAACAAAAAGCACTGCGCTATCAATCGATAAGCTCAGTGCTTTTTATGTATCTGTTGTTAATATCAGCAGATATTTCCGTCCTTGAAATTCTTCATCATTTCATTTGTCAGGCTCCAGTCATCCGGCTGCAGGATTACATCCTCTGGCTTAGACCATACAGCTTTTGAAAGCTCCTCATGATCTACATGCAGCTCGTTGCTGCCGTCTAGGTCGCAGTAGAATCCGCAGAGAATATCTCCGCTGGAACCCCAGGGCTGGGATTTGTAGAAGCGGATATTTTTTACCTTTACTCCTACCTCCTCCATTACTTCACGCTTTACGGTTTCTTCAAAGGTTTCACCAATTTCAGTAAAACCGGCAATAAGCGCATAGTAGGTTACCCCTGGCATGTGCTTTGGAGAATACTTAGTGCAGAGAATTTTATCTCCATCTATTACTCCTACAATTACAGCTGGATTGATTCTTGGGAATACCATATTGCCGCAGGCATCGCATTTCATGGCACGCTCTTTGCTGTCATGATGCATATGGCTGCCGCAAGCTCCGCAATACTGGGATGTGCGATACCATTTAGAAAGATGCAGCGCTGTGTAATAGCCATAGAATATTTCCTGTGGAGCGGTCTTAGCTTCACGGATATCCCGAACATTTTCAAATGCATATCCCTCAGGGATAGTTACCTTATCTTCTCCATACAGGTTCAAAAGATAAAAATTCTGTCCGCTGATTTCAAATACAAAAATACAATTCTCAGGCTTGCCCAGTTCTTCCCATGTGGGAAAAAGCTGGTCATCACTTTGACCTTTATGGTTATTGCTGTTTACCAGTACATCTCTGCCTTTAAATACGAATACTGTATCATTGGCTTCAGGCTTCATGCCAGCTTTGTATGCGTTTAATAACTGTTTTGGTGAAATATCCTGTATCACTGCTTAATCACAATCCTTATCTATATTTTTCCTGCATTCGCAGCATACGCAACGAACCGCTCTACTCCATCAAGTCCTAACAGACTGTTTAGTTTCTCATCATCATAGGCACCAATGGCGCAGACTCCAATTTTCTGCGTATATGCTGCCAAATAGAGGTTTTCACATATATGCCCGGCATCAATGAAAATATATCTATAGGATCTGTCTCCACAGAGCCGTGTTATGCGATTCATTTCCGCAGACCATATGAAGCTGACTGCCGCCTCCTGGAACATCCCCTTTTTCTCAAAGCAGGAAGCTATCTTTTCAGCAAGTACGCTATCCTGAGATACCAGCATTATCGGAAGCAAAGCGTGCTCCATTGGCAAAAATCTATATAATCCTTCCTGAAGTCCTTCTACCTTCTGAATGTAGAGCCAGGTTTCCAGTTCATGCCTGCAACATGCCGATGGAACATTTCTAAGGGTGGTGTTCCCCTGGACGGCCTTTACTCCCTGTGTACACCATAAAAGATATGACAGCTCCTTTAAGGTTATTGGCTTATTGCTGTAGCTTCTAACAGAGGACCTAAGTTCTATGACTTCCAGAAAATTCACTTCAGTATCTGGCAGCAGATCTGGTTCTGGCAAAGGGATAATCTGTGCTCCTGCCGGAATTCCAAGTTCAGCTGAAGGAATTGGCATATCAGCAGCGGCAGCCCTCGCCTCATTTACATATTTATGTTTAGTAATTTCCATGAAATCCTGAATTATATTTTTATTGTCCAAAGAATCACCTTCAATCTCCTTTTTACACAGCAATACAGATGCATCCGATTGGGTGCATCTGTATCTGTCAATCAATATCAAAGATCTGGGCGGACCCCGGTCTTTCCTTCAAACTTATGGTAGGCGGCACCATGATGTCTGCCGAAAAGCTCGGCAAAAAGCTCGTCAGGAGTAATTTTATGGAATGCCAAAAGTACCAGGCAGTGATACCACAAATCTCCCATTTCGTAGACAATTTCTTTTCTATCCATGTTTTTGGATGCAATAACTGTTTCTACAGCTTCCTCTCCAACCTTTTTCAGGATTTTATCCTGTCCTTTGTCAAAGAGATAATTGGTGTAGGAGCCATCCACAGGATGAATCTGACGATCCTTTATTACATCGTAAATCTCATTGAGAACCTGCGCCAGGGATGCCTTTTCCTCCTGCTGGATTACAGCTACACCCTTTTCATTCTTGTCCAGCCTGCGTCCGGAGAAGCATGAATAGCTTCCAGTATGGCATGCCACACCGGTCTGATGTACGCGGATTAAAAGGGTATCTCCATCACAGTCGTAGGAGATTTCCTTCACCTTCTGCACATTCCCCGAGGTTTCCCCCTTATTCCAAAGCTGCTGACGGCTTCTGCTAAAGAACCAGGTATAACCTGTTTCCAGAGTCTTTTTCAAGGACTCCTCATTCATGTATGCCAGCATTAGGACCTGTCCGTTTTCTTCCTGTACAATCGCAGGAACAAGGCCCTTTTCATCATACTTTACAACAGACAAATCAATTTCACTCATTAAAATCTTACCTCCACGCCACGGGATTTAAGATAATCCTTAACTTCCCGCACTGTAAACTGACCGTAGTGAAAAACTGATGCTGCCAGTACCGCATCTGCCTTGCCCAAGGTCAGAACATCATAAAAATGTTCAAGCTTTCCGGCACCGCCTGAGGCTATAACAGGAACATTAACAGCTTCAGAAACAGCCCTTGTAAGCTCAATATCATAGCCATCCTTAGTGCCGTCTGCATCCATGCTTGTAAGCAATATCTCACCGGCTCCGAGGCTCACAGCCTTTTTTATCCATTCAAGACAGTCAAGGCCCGTAGGGGTACGGCCGCCATTGATATATACTTCCCAGCTGTGTTCGCCGTTTCTTCTGGCATCTACCGCCAAAACAACGCACTGGCTTCCGAATTTTTCAGCTCCCTGGCTTATAATGGACGGATCCTTTATGGCCGCTGTATTTACAGAGGTTTTGTCAGCTCCAGCCTTAAGCATTACACGCATATCCTCAACACTTCTAATTCCGCCGCCTATGGTGAAGGGAATAAATACCTGGGATGCGCAGGCTGAAGCCACATCCACAATGGTTTTTCTTTCCTCATTTGAGGCTGTAATATCAAGGAAAACAAGCTCATCGGCACGTTCCATATCATACCTTGATGCCAGCTCAACAGGGTCCCCGGCATCACGAAGGCCAACAAAATTTGTTCCTTTTACAACACGTCCATTTTTTACATCCAAGCATGGAATGATTCGCTTTGTATACATTTTAGTCTTCCTCCGCGGCAAAATCAATGGCTTCACGTAAATCAAGCGAACCTGTGTATATGGATTTGCCTAAAATTACGCCTTCTATGCCATCTTTTTCATGGGCTTTTACAGCACGGATGTCATCCATAGACTTTACTCCGCCAGAAGCAACAATGCTCACGCCACTTTCTCTTGCAAGTTTTGCCGTTTCTTCAATGTTTACGCCAGATAGTGTGCCATCTCTTGATATATCGGTATAAATAATGGTTTTTACGCCAGCGTCCTTCATTTCCTTTGCAAGGCTTATTGCATCAATATTTCCAGAGGAACCCCAGCCATCTACAGCTACTATTCCATCCTTAGCATCAATTCCAACTACAATTTTATTGCCAAATTCTCTGCAGGCTTCCTTGACCAGCCTAGGGTTGCTAACAGCCACAGAGCCAAGAATCACACGGCTGACACCGATGTCCAGAACGGTGCGGATATCTTCCATAGTACGGATGCCGCCGCCAAGTTCAACTGGAATATTTATGTGGTCTATAATATCCTTTATTGTTTCAAGATTCCTGGATTTTCCAGCCAAAGCTCCATCCAAGTCCACAAGGTGCAGGTACTCTGCTCCCATGCTTTCCCATTTCATAGCCATTTCAGCTGGATTGTTGGAAAAAACCGTTTCCTGGTTGAAATCGCCCTTTACCAAACGCACACATTTACCGGCTCTTATATCAATCGCAGGGAAAATAATCATTTCAAAAGCCTCCTTCAGGACATTACGAAGTTCTCAAGAATCTGGAGACCAACATCTCCTGATTTTTCTGGATGGAACTGTGTGGCAAGAACATTACCCAGAGCTACAGAGGCGGTAATGGTTTCGCCATACTCAGCGGTTGCTGTTACAACTGAGCGGTCCTCCGGCACAGCATGAAAACTGTGTACGAAATAAACATAGGGCTGTTCGTTCAGATTTTTGTATATACAGCAATCCTTGTCATATTTAATGGAATTCCATCCCATATGGGGAATTTTCAATCCCGGAGCATTGATTTTTTTTACAAAGCCCTTTATGATTCCAAGGCCCTCTGCTCCGGGGGACTCTTCGCTGCCCTCAAACAATATCTGAAGGCCTACACATATGCCTAAAAGAGGTGTGCCCTCTACAATTTTCTCTTTTAAAAGCGGAATCAATCCTGTTGCCTTTAAATTATCCATGCAGTCTCCAAAGGCCCCTACTCCCGGCAAAACAAGCTTATCAGCCTTTTTTATTAGTTCAGGGTTATTGGTGACAACAACCTCCTGCTTTTCTGCAGCTGGAATATTTTCTGTACAATGAACCAAAGCCTTTTCCACACTGAAGAGATTTCCTACTCCGTAATCTATAACAGCTATCATTTGTAACTCATCCTTTCAAGTGACAGCAGGTCCGCATTAAAGCATTCCCTTGGTTGAAAGTACGCCCTGTACCTCTGGATTTTTGCTTGAAGCAATATGAAGGGCGTGCCCCAGGGCTTTAAAAATCCCCTCAACCTTATGATGTGAATTTTTGCCATACAAAACCTTCACATGAAGCGTAATTCCAGCGTTAAAGGCAAATGCCCTCAGGAATTCCTCTGTAAGCTCTGTATCATAATCTCCAATCATTGGAGCCATTTCACCGCCATCATATACAAGATATGGTCTGTTGCTTATATCCAGTGAAACCAATATGAGGCTTTCGTCCATAGGCATAAAAAATGTTCCATAACGGTTTATTCCAGCCTTGTCTCCCAAGGCTTCCTTCACAGCCTGTCCAAGGGCTATGCCGATATCCTCCACGGAATGATGCCCGTCCACGTTGATATCGCCTTTGCAGGACATGACCATGTCAAAATGTCCATGTACAGTAAAAAGTGTAAGCATATGGTCAAAGAAACCAATGCCGGAATCTATATCAGTATGTCCCTTTCCATCAAGACATATAGTTAAGTCGATGTCAGTTTCCCCTGTTTTTCTGAGAACCTTTGACGAACGAGCATCTCCCATCATATTTCCCTCCATAACAGTATTTTAAGCTGTAATGCCTTCAACAAATGCTTTTATTAATGAAATGAGCTTGTCATTTTCCTCCCGTACCCCTACGGATATCCGTATACAATTTTTCAGACGGGAATTACTGCCAAAGCTCCTTACCGCTATTCTTTGTCCAGCTAAGTAGCTGACCAGTTCTGCCGCCTGTTCACTTTCAACCAAGAGGAAGTTGGTCTGAGACTCAAATACATCAATATGCTCAAGCTTTTTCAGCTCGCTGTATAGGCGTTTGCGCTCAGCAATTGTCATCTGAATCCGTGGAACATATTCGTGGCGCATCTGATATACAATATCTGCTGTTACCAGAGAAAGCACGTTCATGTGGTAAGGCATAAAAGCTTTTCTCACCAGCTCGCAGATTTCTTCAGATGCAATCATGTATCCAACCCTTGCCGCAGCCAGACCGTATGCCTTGGAAAAGGTTCTGCAAACCACAAGATTCGGATATTTTTTAATTAAAGATACAGCTGACATTCCATAAAATTCCACGTATGCCTCGTCAACTACAACCACGCAGTCAGTGTTCATTAGAACATATTCTATGTCGGATACTGGAACGGCGTTTCCGGTAGGATTATTTGGGTTGCAGATAACAGCCATTGCTGGTTTTTCGTCCCTTATAGCCCTTACCAGCTTTTCCACATCCAGTGAGTAGTCTATTTCCAATGGGAACGGTATTCCCTGAGCCTCTGAAATAACAGCATAAGTCTCATACATGGAAAATGAAGGAACAGGATAGATGATTTTATTATCTCTGCCGCCAAAACAGAAGAATAGCTTTTCTAAAAGCTCGCTTGAGCCATTTCCTAAAAGCACATTCTCTATTTTCACAGAAAAATTACGGGCAATTTGTTCCCTAAGGTCGATTTCTTCTTCCCCAGGATAGCGGTTGAATGCTACCCTAGAAAGTCTCGCCATAACCCTATCCTCAACGATAGGCGGAAGATTCATATTTGCTTCATTGGCATCAAGCTTAATCAGCGCATCTGATGCGGCATCCATCGGATAGCTTGCTATATTTTTGAGACACTCTCTAAACTTCATATTAATTTTTCCCCCGGACACGAATTGCATTTGCATGGGCCTGTAGACCTTCCGCCTCAGCAAGTCTTATAACATCATCCCCCACATCCATAAGGGCTGGCTGTGTGTAAGAAATAATGCTTGTACGCTTCATAAAGGTTTCAACATTCAATACGGAATAGTATCTAGCTGTTCCTCCTGTAGGAAGAACATGGTTAGGTCCAGCAAAATAATCTCCCAAAGGCTCCGGTGAATATGCCCCAAGGAACACAGCACCTGCATGACGGACATATGGAAGCAGTTTAAATGGCTCCTTTGTGAGAAGCTCCATATGCTCCGGAGCTGATACATTGGCAAATTCCACAGCCTGCATTATGTCGTCAGCCACGATAATAAGGCCGTTATTATCCAAGGACGCCCGGGCGATTTCCTGTCTAGGAAGCTGGGCAAGCTGTTTTTCCACTTCTTTTTCCAATTTATCAGCCAGTTCCTGGGAATCTGTGATAACGATGCTGGATGCCAGCATGTCATGCTCTGCCTGGCTGAGCATATCTGCAGCAGTGTATACCGGGTCGGCGGATTCGTCTGCCACAATCAGTATCTCGCTGGGACCAGCAAGCATATCAATATCCACATGGCCATACACGGCCTTTTTTGCCAGGGTAACAAATATGTTTCCAGGACCTGTGATTTTATCTACTCTGGGGATTGTTTCAGTACCAAAAGCCATGGCAGCTATGGCCTGTGCTCCGCCAATCTTATAGATTTTTGATACACCGGCAAGCTTTGCAGCCACTAAAACATAGGGATTGATTTTTCCATTTTTAGGAGGAACCATCATGATGATTTCACCAACACCAGCTACGGATGCCGGAACAGCATTCATAAGAACTGATGACGGATATGCCGCAGTTCCTCCAGGAACATATATGCCTACTCTATCCAATGGAATTACGGACTGTCCAAGGATGGATCCTTTTTCACGATAGGTAATCCATGAATTTGGCTTTTGCTCCTGATGATACTTGCGTATATTTTCAGCAGCACGTCTAAGGGATTCTACAATGCTTGAATCTGCTTCTTTTTCAGCTGCAGCATATTCCTCTTCAGACACGAGAAAATCTTCCGGAGAGAATTCAGTACGATCTATAAGCTTTGTATACTTGATTACAGCCGCATCGCCCTCATGACGCACATCCTCAACAATTTTTTCTACAATTTGAGCAGCGGTAAGGTCTGCGCCAAAAAGCTTTTTGTTTGCTTCTCTAATCTTTGGGTTCAGCTCCACCTGGTCAAAGGCTGCTTTTTTAAGCAGTCCCTCAACAGCTGCTGTACCTATATCTTTAGCTTTAACGATTTTCATACCGATTCTTCCTTCCTAACTATATGCCCGCAAATATCCAGAAAATAATTTATTAGTTTTTGGCAACTAATGGGCGAAGCTCCTCTACAAGCTTGTGTATTCTATCAAATTTAAGTTTAAAGCTTACACGGTTGGCAATTAATCTTGCTGAAGCATCCATGATATATGCGATTTCCTCAAGATTATTTTCCTTAAGGGTTGTTCCGGTTTCCACTATATCAACAATGCTGTCAGAAAGTCCAACGATTGGACCAAGCTCTATGGAGCCGTTCAGCTTAATATATTCCATCTGCATTCCCTTGCTGTTGAAAAAACGTTCAGCAATGTGTGGGAATTTAGTTGCAACTCTGGTATGTGTGTAATCTGTAAGTTTTGGGCGGCGCTCATCTCTAGCCACAGCCATCATCAAATGGCATCGTCCAAATCCTAAATCCAAAAGCTCATATACATCCTTCTCAGACTCAAGAAGTACATCCTTGCCTATAATTCCAATATCAGCTGCCCCATATTCCACATATGTAGGAACATCTGAAGTCTTTGATATTATAAATCTTATCTTTTTTTCTTCGTTAGTAATAACAAGTTTACGGGATTTCTCTGAAAGCCCCTCCGCTGTGAATCCAACCTTTGACAAGAGGTCAGCGGAAATACCAAACAGCTTTCCCTTTGGAAGTGCTATTGTCAGATAGTCCATTTCATTTTTATCCATTAAAAGTCCTCCACTATTTACATGAACACTTTAGTATGATAAAGCATTCATATGTCTGCTATGCTAACACAATTTTATCGTCCAGTCAATACACACGCTGTAAACCAGTATACAGATTAGTTCATACTATCCGCTTTCCGTAAAATGCGCAATTCTATAGGATCATCTCTGCGTTCCAGACGATGATGTCTTGCAATAATTGACGCTTCTCTCTCCATTTGAAGTGTACTAAGCATCGCAGCACCGATTGTGCCATGATTTTTGTATATAAAAAACACGTGTGCAAAATGCTTTTTTATAGGATGCATGTCTATGGAACATTTTTTTGAAAGGCGCAATGCATACTTTGGTATAAATTTATATGCCAAAACAGCCCAAACTTTATCAAAAAGCCCCATATCACCCTTTTTTCTGCCAATATCATGAAGAAGACAGCATCTCATAAGAAAATTCATATCCATATTTAAGTCAACATATGATTCTTCTGCTAATTTTTTTGCTGTATAGGCAACTCGAAGGCTGTGTACCTGGTCAATTCTGTTCATTCCGTAATACAGCTCCAACAAGATTTCATCCTTTATATATTTTCTTACAAATCTTGCTTCTTCCAAGGTTTCACTTGTCAGTTCAGAATGAACGCCTCGAACAAACTGCATTATACGTTTAATCATTTTTCTAACCCAATATATACAAGCTGGCTAAAGCCCTTGCTATTGCGATATTCCTCGGCAGCTGTCTTTGACTGAGGGCTAAGGGCAAGCTCCACTGAGAGTCCTTCTTCACGAAGCTCCATAACCTTTTTTATAGCCGCTTCAGCCTGTCCAGCTTCATAGGATACATATACATCTTTATTCAAAGCTGGTTTTGTCAGTCCCTGACGTTCCAAGGCAAGCATGATACGCTCAATGCCTATGGCAAATCCGGTTGCAGGACAGGATGTTCCGAAATTTGAAAGCATACGGTCATATCTTCCGCCACCGCATAGTGGGAATCCAAGTCCCGGGGTATATACCTCAAATACCACTCCGGTATAATAGCTGCTGTCCCTGACAATACCAAGGTCAAAGGTTACATATTCATCTACACCGTATACCTTAAGCAGACGCTGGATTTCGCACAGATTGTCCAATGCTCTGCGGCACTGTTCATTCAATGCCATTCCATAGGCTTTTTTTAGCATCTCCTCGCCGCCATGAAGCAATGGCAGTTCCTTCAAAATAGACTTTGCATTTACAGGAAGATCTGATGTCTCGACTATATTGTCAATGCTCACCAAATCCCTATTTTCCAAAGCTGACTTGTAGGCTTCCTGAGTCTCTTCGGAAAATTTAAACTGCTGCATAAGGCCTTCGATAAATTCAATCTGACCAATGCATACCAGGAAATTTTTGAGTCCTGATTTTTTCATTCCTTCAACAGCCAAAGCAATGATTTCAGCATCCGCTGCAGCCTCGCTGCTTCCTACCAGCTCAACACCAGCCTGGTAAAACTCACACTGTCTTCCGGTCTGGCTCTGCTCGTAGCGATACACATTACTTATATAGGAAAGCTTCAGAGGAAGTATTTCATCCATAAAACGACTGGCAACAACACGGGAGATAGGCGTGGTCATCTCGTGTCTCAACGCCAAAGTATGGTTTGTCTTGTCAAAAAGCTTGAACATGTGGTCTTCAATGCTTTTTCCATTGCCCAGGGTCAAGGTATCCAAATATTCGATTGTAGGCGTTACAATTTCATCGTAGCCCCAGTGGGAAAAGATATCTGCCAGCTTAGTTTCAATAATTCTTTTCTCTGCTGCCTCCTCAGGAAGAAAATCCCGAGTGCCATATGGTATCTCTAAAACAAAATCATCCTTTTGCATTTAACTAGTCCCTTCTATTAAGAATATTACTATTATGATTACAGTTTATTTACGCTTTCTCTTGAGCCTGTTAAGTACAACATTATAACCATCAGCACCATAATTAAGGCAACGCTTTACCCTGCTGATGGTTGCTGTGCTGGCTCCAGTGCGATCAACAATATCATCATAAGTATGACCATCCTTGAGCATACGTGCGACTTCCAGTCTTTGCGACAGTGCTTTCAGCTCGCTTACCGTGCAGATATCTTCAAAAAACTGATAGCATTCTTCCAAATTATGCAAGGCGAGAACAGCATCGCAAAGCTGATCATTCAATTCATCCTTTATCTTAGGATTTACCACAATAACACCACCTGTAATCTATATTTTCTTTACTTCTTTACTTAACGAAAATGTAGTTTAATTATAGCACAATAATACAAAGATTCAACCCGTTTTACTTTATTATTTTAAAGAAATAAAATACCGCAGTATCTACGTAATTAATACTGCGGTATTTCGTATTCATAAATTATTAAGCTTTCTTCAAATCTGCAATGCGCTCCAATACTCCGGAAATAAGTTTGTATGCCAGAACGATGGATTCCAGCTCAACACGCTCATCAGAGCTATGGATATCATAGGTATTTACACCGATGGAAAGTATATCAAGCTGTGGAGCCTGGTTGATAAAGTATCCGCATTCAAGGCCTGCATGAAGGGTATCAACCTTTAAATCCTTTCCGGTAATGCCTTTAAATACATCCTGTGCAATAGGAACTATTTTGCTGTGATGGTTTCTAGCCCATGCCGGTGAAAATTCTCCACATTCTACGTTAAATCCAGAAAGGAATCCTACAGCCTTTACTGTATTGCAGAACTCAACGAGCTTTCCTCTAAAGGATGAACGTGGGAAATAAAGCATAGTAACCTTATTTCCATCTGTCTTAATAACTCCCAGATTTGCTGAAGACTCAACGTGATCAGAAAGCCCAAGCTCCATTGCATGTACTCCAGAGTGAAGTGCTGTCAGTACAGCCACAAGCTTTTTAGTGTCTTGGATTGAAAATATCTGTCCAGTTACAGATGTTTTTTCCACTCCGCATACAGCGTCTTTTTCTAAATCTCCATAAATACTAATAAAACGCTCCTGTTCCTTGGATACCGCATCCTGAATCTGAGCCTCAGCGGCATCGGTTACTATTGTAACCGCAGCATCTGCCGGAATAGCATTGGGCACCTTTCCGCCGGATATGCTGGCAATTCTATACTCCACTCCAGCCTCAATTAGACGGCTCAGTATAGCTGCAACATGCTTAATTGCATTGGCATGATTGTCATTGATACATACCCCGGAATGACCGCCAAGGAAGTGATGTGCAGAAATAACGTAAGCATTTGCATTACCTACTTCTTCAGTTTCCATTTCCTTGTACAAAGTGATGGTAACTGAACCTGCGCTGCCTACAACAATCTCCTCACTGCTTTCACTGTCACAGTTAATTACAAAATCAGCGGAGGTAAGATGTTTTTTATCCAGCTTTGTTGCGCCAGTCATACCGGATTCCTCATCAACAGTAACGATTATGCGGATTGGGCCATGCTTCTTTGTTTTAATAGCTGAATAAACAGCTACAGCTACTCCCATACCGTCATCTGCACCGAGGCTTGTACCCTCAGCTTCAAGATACTTCTCCCCTCGAACAAGCTTAATGGGATCCTTTAATGGATCGTAGGAATATCCTGGAGCAGCAACGCAGACCATATCCATATGTCCCTGAAGAATTGTTACAGGAGCTGCTTCACAGCCTTCAGTTGCCGGCAAATCAGCGATGATATTGAAGTATTCGTCCTGAACAACGCTGAAGCCAAGCTCTGTCAGGTGCTGCTTTAAAAAATTACTGATGGCTTCCTCATGCTGTGAAGGACGGGGAATTGCCGCATAAAGGGCAAATTCATCCACAACATCATTGATTATATCTAAGTTTTCCATATTAAATAGTCCTCTTTCCATAATTCTTTTCAATACAAAACAAAGCAGAAAGTACCTATAAAAACACGTGGTACAATCTGCTTTGCAAAATTTCCATGATTAGTTATTAATAAATATTTTCCTGTGCATCAACTCCGGAAATATCTACACCATTTGGAACATAGAGAACCATAGTTTCAGAAATTCTGCGTACATCACCATCGAGAACGTAACATACACCATTCAAGAAATCACAAATTCTACGCTGCTCTGGAGCTTCTACCTTTTCATAGTTTACAATGCACGCCTTGTTCTCTTTAAGGCCATCAGCTACACTACGGACCTGGTCAAAATCCTGAGGTACGTGAATATCTATGGACATCTCCTGTACCTTAGTAGTGTGAACTGTAAGCTTAGGACGATTGTTCTGTACAGTACTTGCTGTCATGCCAGCAGCAAAAGCAGCTGCTGCAGCAGGAGCTGCATAAACAGGAGAGCCATTGGCTACCTGATATGTGTCCGCTTCCTCCTCTGCTGTCATCTCTTCTTCAGTTTCAACATACTCTTCCTCTTCCGGCATAAGGATATTTGTCAATTTTTCAACCAAGTTCACGCCGTCCGCCTCCATACTTATTAAAATACCAATCTATTTTATGTAACACCTATATACTACATAGACTTGTAGTGAATATATTCTATATAATAACACAAAATCCTCTAAAAAAAACCATAATTATCTAAATTATTACTTTATC
>CAVAVT010000040.1:0-12934 GCA_963592185.1 bacterium
AAAAACCAGGCAATAAGACCCTTCAGTCCTTTGCCTGGTTTAAAATTGCAATATTACTTATTTTCCTGTTTCATCTTGCGCTCAGCAACACCGTTCAGGAAGTACAGTGCCAACCAGCAGCCCACATGGGAAGCTGTCTGCAGTGTGCCATTTTCCGGATAAATCTCTACGAAGTCCAAGGAAGAAGCACCAGCAAGTGCAGCCTCATGTACCATCATCAGCAGTTCAAAGCTGGTCAGGCCGCCCATGTCCTGAGGACCCTGCGGCATATAAGCTGCATCAAGGCTGTCCGCACAAATGGTGATATACATAACTTCTGTATCCTTAGAGGCAACGGCAATAGCCTTATCGATAGCAGCCTTCCATCCATCACGCTTGATTTCCATGCACGGAATAACAGTTGCACCATACTTCTTGGCATTCTCGAATTCCTGCTTGTGGTTTCTTGGTCCACGGATACCAATGTGAACAATCTTTTCCGGATCCATATTAGGATCGTTGTACAGCTGGAAGAACGGAGAGCAACGGGAATATTTGTCATCACCGAATACATCATAGTTATCCAGATGTGCATCAAAGTGCAGTACTCCGACCTTACCGGGATGACGCTTTGCCATCTCGCTAATCAGCGGATAAGCAATACCATGGTCGCCGCCCAAAACGATAGGAATGCACTTGGCATCCAGCAGCTTGCCATAGTTTTCACGAATCTGCTCGAAAGTGAAGTCGTAGTTGCCATTCTGTACAGGAACATCACCAAAGTCTCCGCCAGTCAGATGCTCAAAGGAATCAATGCCGAAGTCAGGCAGGAAACCAGTGTAGCGGATGGATGCGGTACGGATGGACTTAGGACCATCGGTGCAGGAAGAATAGCCGCCAATTGTGCAGCCGCCCTCCCAGGGCACACCCAGAACAGCAACATCAACCTTGTTCAGATCGTCATCATTTTCCAATACAGGCAGGTTCAAAAAGGTAGGAACACCACTGTAAATGTTAGTAGGCAAAAATTTTGGATCGTAAATAGTAGGCTTACTATCTTTCATTTTAGAAATTTTCCCTCTTTCTTATTTAGATAAACAACACAATATATAATAGTATATTATGCTGTTCCATGCAATTTATCAGAACAGGCTTATAACACTGCTAAGACCTAAATACAGGCTGATAAGGAAAATCAAAGTGCCAAGAACAGTCTGCAGAGTGCTGTTGGCAAATTTACCCATAATCTTCTTGCTGCAGGTCAGATATACGGTTACACCTACAACAACAGGAAGAACAATACCATTAACAGCCTGTGCTGTCAAAATCAGAGCAATCGGGTTGAAGCCGAATGCAGCAATAATAATACCAGTAATCAGTACAGCAGCATTTGTTACAGCAAAGCGCTTGTCGCTGCGGTCAGTCTTCCAGCCCCAGAGACCAGCAAGTACGTAAGATACGCCCATCGGGGTGCATACAGCACTGGAAACACCAGCTGCAATCAGACCAACAGCCATGAAGGGCTGAGCCATGCTGCCAAGAGTAGGCTCAAGCTGTATAGCCATGTCCATAGCGTTCTTAACAGTCATACCGTGCATAACAGCTGCAGAAGTAACCATGATTGCGCCGGTAACAATACCGCCGATAATCATCGGGATGTATGTACCAAATGCTACCAGAGGAAGCTCCTCAGCGCTCTTCCAAGTACGCTTAGCGCTAGCAGCATGAAGGAACATATTATAAGGAACAACAGTTGTACCAATAAGTGCAAGGCAGGTCATCAAGGAACCATCAGGAATGTGAGGTACAAGTCCGCTGAAAAGAGCACCCATATCTGGCTTTACAACGAACATAGTAACAAGGAAAACAATTGCCATGATAACTACACAGACAGCCAGCAATTTTTCAAGATACTTAAGAGCATCGCCAGCAAAGCTCAGCAGAATCATGATGCAGATGCCCCAAATAGGTGCAATAACATGAGTAGGTACTCCAGTAAGAGCACTTACACCAAGGGCTGTACCAGTGAGATCACCGCCCATGTAAGCAAAACCGCCAACGGCAATAGCCACAGCTACCAGAGTAACAAGTACTCTGCGAATGAACGGGCTGTCCTCAAAAGCAATCTGAAGAGTTTCTGCCAGATCCTTTCTAGTTACAACACCGAGGCGAGCTGCCATGCCCTGAGTAACAATAACAGCGATTACAGAGAAAACAACGCACCACAGTAGTTCGTATCCGTAACCTGCACCTGCTCTAGTGGAGCTGGTTACTGTACCAGGTCCGATAAAAGAACCGCAGATCAAGAAACCTGGGCCAAGGGCCGCTATTTTTTCTTTCCAGGTGAACTTGCGAGGTGTGCTTCCACCAGTGTTTTTTACATCCTTCTCCATTTGAAATTCCCCCATAAACAAATTAAACTAAACGACCCCCACGTTACATTGTCGTCATTGACTTTGTATGGTCGTTTAGCTTATCTAATTTATATCATTTTTTTCAAACCGTGTCAATATATTTTGCAGAAAAATATGCCTTATGAACGTGTATACATTATGCTATAATCAATTTCGTAAAGGAGGGAAACTTATGACCACATCTGGATGTCCCAAGCTTATTCAGTCAGTACAGCGTGCCATCGACATACTAAACTGCTTTAATAACACAAAGCCAGACATCAGCATTAATGAAATCAGTGCCCGCACCGGTCTTAATATCAATACCGCCCGGGGGCTTATCAATACCATGGTGGCCAACAAGCTTTTAATTTTGGACCATACAACCAATCTATACCATTTAGGAAGCTTCTTCCTTGGAAAAGCCGGTATCATACAGGAACAAATTCGTTCATATATCATGATGTGCAAGCCTCTCATGAACGAATTGGCTGAAAAATACCATATTACAGCCAGCCTTCAGATTGTAAATCAGGACGAAATTGTCAGCATCTACTGTGCCTACCCCGTCAGCAGCTCATATTACATTACACTGTCAGAATACACACCTCTGCCGGAGTATGTTACCTCCTCTGGAAAACTTCTCCTGGCACACACCCTGCTGCCAGCCAAACCGGATTATATGGAACACATGGCCTTGACACCCTATACTCCATACACAATAAAAAACAAAGAGTCTTTGCAAAAGCAGCTGGATGATATTTTAAAGAACGGCTATTCCATAGAAAGACAGGAATTTAACTTGGACGTTGGAAGTATCGCTGTTCCCATATTCAATATTAATAACGAGCTTATCGCCACCGTCAGTGTCACAGTTTTTGTCAGCGCTATGGACCGTCTGAAAAACGACTTGGTTCGTGATTTAAAGAAAATTTCTGCCAGCGTTGGCGCTACACTGGGGCTGGAATAACGCAAAAATAATAAAGGAGCTGCGGATGAAGGTTTTGTACTGGTTAATCAGTACATTCAACCTCACACCACAGCTCCTTTTTATTTATCTATTCACTTTAATTAAACCGGCTCAAAAGCTTCTTGAAGTAAGTTTCGCCCTTCTTTATGGTCTTAACCACAGCATCCATGGACTCTGGCTGGCGGATAACCAGCTGAAGAATCCGCTTGCGCTCGTTTCTGTAAGAAGCATCCAAATCCTTGAGAATATCCTCCATCTCCACTTCCACAGAAACCTTCGGAAGTGCCGATGGAATAATCTCACATTCATCCCCATTGATACGGACCGCATCCCCACGGAACGGAATATAGATATCACCGCTTCCCATGTCCAGCTTGTCCTCAAGATACTCCTTCAATGCATTCTGGGAAGGAGACTCACCATGCACAATAAATATTTTATTTGGAGCTGGCTCATTCACATGGCTGAGCCATTCCCCTATCTGGGTGTAGTCCGCATGGGCAGAAAAACCATCCAGAGTTTCAATTCTTGCCTTTACAGCAATTTCCTCCCCCAGAACCTTTACCTTTTTCACACCGTCCACAAGCCTTCTGCCAAGGCAGCCTTCTGCCTGATAGCCAACAAAAAGCACTGTGGATTCCGGCCGCCAAAGGTTGTGTTTCAAATGATGCAGTATACGTCCAGCATCCGCCATTCCGCTTGCCGAGAGAATTATCATTGGTCCTTCCATGCTGTTAAGTGCCTTGGATTCCTCAGCTGTTTCACTCAGCCTCAAATGCGGCATTTCCGGCATTCTGCCATTTTTAGCGAACATCTCAAGGGTAGCATCATCAAAATCCTTAGTGTTATGAATAAAAATCCTTGTTGCAGAAATTGCCAGAGGACTATCTATAACAATAGGATAATCCTCTATCCTGCCTTCCTTCCACAGCTTGTAGAAATAATAGAGCATCTGCTGGGTACGTCCCACAGCAAATGCAGGAATAATCAGATTGCCGCCCCGGTCCATGGTGTCATTAATTATCTCCTCCAGAGCCGCTTCCTTATTGTATTCCTGATGCATACGGTCGCCATAGGTGGACTCCACCACCAGATAATCCGCCCCGGTAACAATAGACGGATCCTTCAGTATTGGCTGGTCTGGCTGGCCCAAATCCCCGGAAAATACCAGTTTTGTTGTCTTTTCATTTTCAGTGACATACACCTCAAGAATTGCCGAGCCTAGTATATGTCCTGCATCATTGAACATAACTGATACATTGTCCAATACTTGCACACGTTCTTTATAATTCACCGGAACAAAATGCCCCAAAGCCTCATAGGCATCATCCACAGTGTAAAGAGGCTTTGCTGTCTCCTCGCCAGATCTCTGGTTCTTTCTAGCCATAATCTGTGCATCAGATTCCTGAATATGTGCAGAGTCCGGAAGCATAATGTAGGACAGCTCACAGGTTGCCTTTGTGGCGTATATGTCCCCATTAAATCCAGAGCTGCACAACTTTGGGATAAGTCCGCTGTGATCAATGTGTGCATGGGTCAGAAGCACACTATCTATTTCTGAAGGGTTAAACATAAAGTCTTCACGATTCATGGCCCGTATGCGTTTACTGCCCTGAAACATACCGCAGTCTATCAAGATTTTGCGATCCTCTGTTTCCAGCATGTAGCATGATCCTGTAACAGTACGTGCTGCTCCAAGAAATTCCAGCCTCATAAATAACCGCCTCCCAACATGTTAAATTACTTTATATATAAATTAATTCGACATTTTTGGGCGGTGTCCTTTTTATTATTTCATTAGTTTAGCTTTCATTATTCCCTTTTCTCCAAATTTTGCCTTAATTTCATCCATAGCCGCATACAGCTTATCCTTTTTTTCATTATCGTTAAATAAGGAAAACTCCCCCTGCTCAAAGCCGCTTACAGCCACACCTAAAAGCCTTATGCCATGGAAAATCCCAAGCTTTCTAAAAAGTTCCCTTGCAATCTCATAAATTTCCCTGTCATAACAGGTCTGCTCCGGGATTGTTTTGCTCCTGGTATAGGTTGTAAAATCAGATTTCCTGAGTTTTAGCTGTATGGTTCGGCCTTTTAACTTATTCTTCCTAAGCCTCCATCCAACCTTTGTTGAAAGGTCCAAAAGGACCTCTTCCGCATCCTCAGCATTCTGCAAATCCTCGGTAAAGGTGATTTCCTTGCCTACAGATTTGGCTTCTCCCCTTGGAGCCACCGGTCTATTGTCTATTCCCTCAGCCAGCTGTTTTAGATGTGATGCCATATTATCTCCCAGTCTGCTGGCCAGAAAGCTGTACTCAGCATTCCGGATATCCCGGACTTTTCTTATCCTCATGGATGACAAAATCTCGCTAGTTTTCTTTCCAACGCCCCAGATACGGGTTACAGGAAGCTCATCAAGAATTTCATGCACCCTTTCCTCTGGAATCACCACAAGTCCATCCGGCTTATCCAAATCAGAGGCAATTTTTGCCAAAAATTTATTTGGTGCAATTCCCACAGAGGCTACAATGCCAGTTTTTTCTACTATTTCCTTTTTTAACCTTTTCGCATACTCCTCCGGCGACTTCATCAGTCTTTCCATGCCGGTAATATCCAAAAAGGCCTCATCTATGGATAATGGCTCAATCACTGGCGAAAACTCGGAAAAAATTTTGAATATCTCGTGAGAGACCTCGCTGTACCTTGGATAATTTCCCCGGATAAATATTCCCTGGGGGCAAAGTCTTTGGGCTCTTGCCACAGGCATAGCTGAATGAACCCCAAATTTTCTTGCCTCATAGGAACAGGTTGATACAACTCCCCGGCCCTCAAGGCCTCCAACAATCAGAGGCTTGCCTCTGTATTCCGGGTGGTCCATCTGCTCCACCGAAGCGAAAAAAGCATCCATGTCCACGTGCATGATGAGCCTCTTCATGATGTTATTTTCCACGTAAATCACCGCCTTCAAAAGTGGAATCCCTGTCCAGACGCCCAATCACAAAACCAATAACAAAATTTCATCAGCTGAACATTTTCAATCCCACATTACTGCTTCAAAATAAAATGATTCCGCTCAAAATCAATCAGCCCCTCAGCCTTCATTTTCCCCAACTCATTTGAGAGGCCGCTTCGCTCCACTGCCAGATAGTCAGCCATCTGCTGCCTTGAAAACTGCACATCAAACTCATAGCTCCCCCTTCGCCTTGCCTCGGATGACAAATATGAGAGAAGCTTTCCCCTTGTGCTTCGCTGGCTCATATGGGTTAGTTTTTCATTGAACTGCAGGTTCTTCTCTGCCAGCTCCCCCAAGAGATTTCTTACCACCCGGTTATGGTGTTCGCACGCCGAGGAGCATACTGTAAGAATCCGCTTTACATTTAAAAACAGTGCTGTCACCGGTGTCTGGGATACAGCGCTGACATTCAGCACAGCCCCCGGGGCGCAGGCAAAGGTTGCTGCTATAGACTGTCCGGCTCCAGCCTTGGACAATATGTTCCGGTTCCCCCAAATGTCCTCCTGAACCAGCAGCACACTACCTTCTAATATTAATATTATATACTCTGTACTTTCTCCAGCCCTAAGAATAAATTCATCTTTAGGAAATTTTTTCATTTTCGCATCCAGACATGTCAGCATTCCTGCAAGTTCCTTTTCGGAAATACCATTAAACAGCTGTGATGAGCGAATTATCTTGTAAAATTCTTTCATTGCCGCTCCTTTTGTTGAATATTCAACGGAATTGTTGAATATATTATATTATACTTTAACCATATTGAAAATGTGTATTCTATATTGCATAAAAGGAGAGTGCCGTAATGGATAACAAGATGTTTTGCTTTCAGTGCGAACAGACAGCTGGATGTACAGGCTGTGCAGGAAAAATGGGTGTGTGCGGAAAAACCGCTGATATAGCCGGTCTTCAGGACAAGCTTACTGGTTCACTTATCGGTCTTGCAAGAGCAAGCGAAGTTGGAGAAAATGTCACCCCGGACACTTTTAAGCTCATGATTGAGGGACTGTTCACCGCTGTAACCAATGTAAACTTCAATGCAACAACAATCAACGCCCTTATTGAAAAAATCGAGGCTGACAAAAACAGCCTTGCTCCAAACTGCTGCGACTGTGCATCCGCCTGTGGCAGAAACGATAACTATGACATGACTAATCTTTGGAACGCAGACGAAGATATCCGCAGCCTGAAGTCCCTTATTCTCTTCGGAATCCGTGGCATGGCAGCCTATGCACACCACGCGATGGTTCTAGGATATACCGCTGCTGAGGTAAACAATTTCTTTGCAAAGGCACTTTTTGCCATCGGCGAGGACTGGGGCATGGACAAGCTTCTCCCCATCGTAATGGAAGTTGGAGAAAAGAATCTTTCCTGCATGGCTCTGCTGGATAAGGCAAACACAGAGTCCTACGGCTCTCCTTCACCGGTAACAGTTCCACTTACTGTTGAAAAGGGTCCCTTCATTGTAATTTCCGGCCATGACCTTCACGATTTGAAACTTCTTCTGGAGCAGACCGAGGGCAAGGGTATCAACATCTACACCCACGGTGAGATGCTTCCGGCACACGGCTATCCTGAGCTGAAGAAGTACTCACACCTTAAGGGCAACTTCGGAACCGCATGGCAGAACCAGCAGAAGGAATTTGCAAATATTCCTGCCCCTATTCTCTTTACCACCAACTGCCTCATGCCTCCTAAGGCAAGCTACTCCGACCGTGTATTCACAACTGCATTGGTTTCCTATCCTGAAATCAGCCACATTGATGACAAAAAGGACTTTACACCTGTCATTGAAAAGGCTCTTGAACTTGGCGGATATGCAGAAGACCAGGCATTCACCGGAATAAACGGCGGCCATACAGTAATGACCGGCTTTGCCCGTGAAGCTGTACTGGGTGTTGCTGACAAGGTTATCGATGCTGTAAAGCAGGGCGCAATAAAACATTTCTTCCTTGTGGCTGGCTGTGACGGCGCACGCCCTGGCCGCAACTACTACACTGAATTTGTAAAGCAAACTCCTGCAGACACAGTTGTGCTGACACTTGCCTGCGGAAAATACCGCTTCAATGATTTGGACCTTGGTACCATCGGCGGACTTCCACGTATCATGGACATTGGACAGTGCAATGATGCCTACAGCGCCATCCAGATTGCTGTTGCCCTTTCCAAGGCATTTGACTGCGGCGTAAATGACCTGCCTCTGTCACTGGTTCTTTCCTGGTACGAGCAGAAAGCTGTATGCATTCTCCTGACTCTGCTGCATCTTGGAATCAAGAACATCCGTCTTGGTCCTACACTTCCGGCATTCGTATCCCCCAATGTCCTCAATTATCTTGTGGAAAATTTTGGAATTGCTCCTATTACCACTCCTGAAGAGGACATTAAGACACTTCTCAGCTAAAACTCAAAATTCCCATAAACGAAGAAAAATCCCGGAGATTACAGTTTCTGCAATCCCGGGATTTTTCTTATTTATGTATCCTGTTGAGAAAGTTGTCCATCATAGTTTTTCCTTCAGGAGTCAGTATCGATTCTGGATGGAACTGTATTCCTTCCACATCATACTCCTTGTGTCTGACCCCCATAATCATGCCATTTTCCAGCTCACTGGTGACCTCCAGGCAGTCCGGCAGAGTCTCCCTGTCAATTATTAGAGAATGATATCTTCCAATTTTTATATCCTGAGAAAGTCCTTGATAAAGCCCCTTTCCATTGTGCTTTAAAGGTGAAGTTTTCCCGTGAATGATTTCTCCTGCACGTACAACCTTTCCCCCGAAAACCTCTCCAATAGCCTGATGCCCGAGACATATCCCAAGCACAGGTATTTTATCCTTCATTTCATCTATCAGCGCCTCTGTAATACCTGCATCCTTAGGCTCTCCGGGGCCGGGAGATATTACAATCGCCTCATAGCCCTTATTTTTCACTTCTTCCACTGTAATCATGTCGTTTCGCACAACCTCAACCTCTGCCCCAAGCTCGGACAGCAGCTGAAATACATTATATGTAAAGGAATCGTAATTATCTAAAAGTAACAACATCGTTTTCTACCTCCTCTACCACCTCAAAGAGAGCTTTGGACTTCTGCAAAATTTCATTGTACTCATTGATGGGAACGGAATCCGCCACAATTCCAGCTCCGGACTGGATAACAGCGGTATCATTATTTTCAATCCTCATAGTACGGAGGGTGATACACATGTCCATGTTGCCGCAGAAATCCATATATCCAACAGTTCCGGAATAGGTATCACGCTTTACAGGCTCCAGCTCGTGGATAATTTCCATTGCTCTAAGCTTTGGCGCACCGCTGACAGTCCCGGCTGGGAAGGTTGCCTTCAATACATCCATTGGGGTGTAGCCCTTCTTTAAGTTTCCCACTACCTCGGACACCATATGCATTACATGGCTGAATTTCTCAATCTGAAGAAGCTTTGTCACCTTTACGGTTCCAGCATCGCTGATACGTCCAATATCATTTCTTGCCAAATCCACCAGCATGGAATGTTCCGCACATTCCTTGATGTCCTGCTTAAGATCTGCAGCCAACTCCGCATCCTCAGCCTCATTTTTTCCACGCTTTCTAGTGCCAGCGATTGGATAGGTGTAAACTGTATCCCCTGATACCTTTACCAGCATTTCAGGGGATGCTCCCACCAGCTTTACACTGCCGAAATTAAGGTAAAACATATAAGGAGAAGGGTTCACCTGACGGAGCCTTCTGTAAAAATGGAAGGGTGGCTTTGTAATTTTTTCCCTGAACTGGCAGGACGGAACAATCTGGAATATATCTCCAGCAAAAATATGCTCCTTCGCCTTGTTAATTGCATTGATAAATCGGTCTGTCACCTGTCCATATTTTCCCAGAAAATCAACCGGGGATTTTCTGCTGGATTTCTCCGCAGGATGTGCTGTGGAGGGAGCCTCCAGACATTCAATAAGCCCATTCATTTTTTCCTGAATCTCACCATATACCTCCTGGGGATCCTGATCCTTCAAATCCGCCAGATAGATGAGCTTTGCACTATTTTTCAGCGCATCATAAACCACCAGAACACGGCAAATCATAAATTGTCCGAGAAGCTCTTCCTCCCCAAGCTCCTTGCCACGGATTCTGTCAAAGGTGGAAACGATATCGTAATTCAGGTATCCAACCATTCCCCCGTTGGCAAGGGGGCTGTCCTTGATTTCCACCGCAGATTTATATCTCTCCATATATTTTTTTATTGATTCCACCGGTGAGCCTTCAATGCTCTTCATTAAGTCATTTTCCCTAATCATGAGCTTGTCCTTGAATACCTGCAGCCTTGCAAACGGCTCCGCACCAATAAAGGAATATCGTCCAAACTGCTGATGGGTTGTGTCCACCGACTCCAAAATAAATCCATTTCCATCATTCACCAGCTTATAGAAAATAGACACCGGAGTATCCATATCCATATTTATTTCAGTTGAAACAGCTATCAGATTTGTTTCCTTTGCCAGCTGATTAAATTTTTCAAGTGATGGTGTAAGTTTCATGTGTATCACTCCTTAAAATACAAAAAACCATTCCGCCCCATATGCCTATAAAGACATACAAGGGCGAAATGGTATCACGGTGCCACCTTGCTTTAGAAAGCATAATACAAAACTACACTTTCCCTCATGGATGCGGGATAAAATAACTATCCGATATCCTGGCCCTATAACGGGAGCACCCGTGCCAGCCTACTTGCCGCAGCTTTCGGAGACCACTCACAGGACCATTCACAACAGCTTCTGAACCGGTCATCACACCTCCGACGAATCGGTCACCAGCTCGCTTTGTCAGAACAACTGTTACTACTATTTCCTGTTCCACGCTTTGAGTATTAAGTTGTAAACCTTATGGCGTTAGTCTACTAAAATTAAAGACATTTGTCAAGCAGTAAAATACCCGTTGTTACGGACGCTCCTCTATTACCTCACCCTCAACGGAAAGAACTGTAACTTTCCAAGGAAGCATTTTGCCACTTTTTCCTATTGCGGTTTCCACAGCACGCTCCATTCCGCCACAGCAGGGAACCTCCATGCGGAGAACATGTATGCTGCGGATATCATTGCGGCGGATAATCTCAGAAAGCTTCTCGCTATAGTCCAGTGGGTCAAGCTTAGGACAGCCAATAAGCACCATATGGTCCTTAATGAATCTGTCATGGAAATTTGCACAGGAGTATGCTGTGCAGTCAGATGCCACCAAAAGCTTTGCTCCCTCGAAATACGGAGCCTGCAGCGGTGCCAGCTGTATCTGTACCGGCCAGTTTCTAAGGCGGCTTTCAGCCTCAGTCTGAACAGCTGCCGCAGCCACCGGCTTTACTACCGCATTCCGAGCCTTATTTCCGCCAAGCATTCTTGCCATACTTCCAGGACACATATGCACATGGGGCTTCTCGTTTTTCATAGCTTCTTCCTTTGCCTTCTTTTCCTTCATCTCCTGCTGACGGGCCTTTACAGCCTCTTCATCATACTCAGCAGCCTCACGTTCAATAATCTGGATTGCATCCGCAGGACATGCTGGCAGACAGTCACCAAAGCCATCGCAGTAGTCGTCTTTTATCAATGTAGCCTTGCCATCAATCATCTCAATGGCATGCTCATGACATGCATCGGCACACAGCCCGCAGCCGATACATTTTTCCTGGTCTATCTCCACAATTTTACGCTTCATTTTTACACTCTCCTAAAGTTGATACCTCTAGTATAGCTTTTTCTGCATATTTTAACCGTGACTCCGTCACATTACAGCGAAAAGCATCAGCCCAATGCCACATCCAGCGCCATCATAAGTGTGAAGCCCACAGCAAAAGTTATAACTCCGATATTTGAATGCTCCCCCTCAGACATTTCCGGGATAAGCTCCTCCACCACCACATACATCATAGAACCGGCAGCGAAGGCAAGAAGATATGGAAGAACCGGAACAATCATCGAAGCCGCCATTATTGTAAGAAGTCCTCCAATAGGCTCCACTATTCCAGAAAGTACACCTCCGCCAAAGGCTTTCATTTTACTAAGCCCTGAGGCACGAAGGGGCATGGATATAATCGCTCCCTCAGGAAAATTCTGTATGGCAATACCTATGGAAAGAGCCAATGCTCCTCCAATGGAAATCTCAGTTGCACCTGTCATCCATCCGGCCAGCACCACACCTACAGCCATGCCCTCTGGAATATTGTGAAGAGTCACCGCCAATACCAGCATGGTAGTTCTGGAAAGCTGGCTGTGCATACCCTCAGCCTTGTCCGCATACATATGGAGATGTGGGATAACATGGTCCAGCAGCAGCAAAAACAGCGTACCTATCCAAAATCCCACCACCGCTGGAACAAATGCCCACACACCCATGGCATCAGACTCCTCCATGGAAGGTATCAAAAGACTCCATATGGCTGCAGCCACCATGACACCTGCCGCAAAGCCTGTAAGAGCCTTCTGCACCACGGGATTCAGGTCCTTCTTCATGACAAATACACCGGCCGCCCCCAAAGATGTACCAATAAAAGGAATCAAAAGCCCCTGAATAACCTCAATACTGAACATAACACCACCTCGCTAGGATTTTAT